>DXJF01000148.1 GCA_019057375.1 Candidatus Heimdallarchaeota archaeon | reverse complement strand
TGCTTACCGAAGCAGTGGAAGGTTAGTTTCCTCAGTTATAGCTGAAGGTAGTCAACCAGCTTCTATCTTTTTAATTGATCCTTCTCTTGCCTTAAGGCCAGAAGGATTTTCCAGTATCTTATTACTCAGTGTTTCAGTTGCATTTCAATTGGCTTTACCACAAATAACTGCTATATCAAAGTCTGATATAATTGAAAAAGTTCAAATGGAAAATCTAGATAACTGGATTGATTCTCCAGAATCATTAGTTACCGATTTACAGAGAAGTGGTATTGTTTCCTTATCTCAACAACTAGGTATGAGCATTATAGATATTTTACAACAGTTTAAATCCACTGGTGAATTGCTCCCTATTAGTTCAAATACAGGTCACAACATTGACACACTAATCGCGTTATTAGAGAGGGATTGGGGTCAAAGAGATGATTTTTACGAATAAAACTAGAGTAAAATTAAGTTCCATATCTTCTCTGTCTTCTTTGAAATGTTCTAATTGCTCTCCACAAATCTATTTTTCTAAAAAGCGGCCAATGAACCTCTGCAAAATAATATTCAGAAAACGCTGATTGCCATAAAAGAAATCCTGACAATCTTTCTTCTCCCGAAGTTCTAATTATCAAATCAGGATCTGGGATACCATCAGTGTATAAGTGATTGCTGATTAATTCTTCATCAACGTCATCAAAGCTAATGTTCCCTTCTTTCATTTTATCTAATATCTGTTTTAATGCATCTACAATTTCAGCACGACCTCCATATGCCATACAAAGATTGAGAACATATTTATCGTGAGTTTTGGTTGCTTCTTCTGTTAATTTTATCTCTTCTTGTACATTCTTAGGTAGTAGGTTTAATCTTCCTAAAACATTCACTTTTACTTTATTTTTGGCGATACGTTTGTCCTCTCTAATTCTTCTCAAGTTTTCAACAGCAAGTTTCATAATAAATTCTACTTGCTTCTTAGGTCGTGAAAAATTTTCAGTTGAGAATACCCAACAGGTAATTACCTCTACCTCTAATTCCCAGCACCAATTAAGAACTTCTTCAAGTTTTTCAGCACCAAGTTCATAACCTGTTTTATAATCAATACCCATCATTTTACTAGCTCTTCTATTTCCATCTAAGATAATTCCAATGTGTTTTGGAATAGGTTTGTTTTTTATTTCAGCAGATAGCTTTTTTGCATATATCTTGTAGATGAATTTGGGTGTCGGTAATCGCATAAAATAAACCTACTTGAGACTTCTCCATTTTAAATGATTATTGATGATTTTAGGAATATCACTTTATTAATCCTTTTTTTAGTTACTTTTTTAAAAATTAAATTATATAGATACAAGATTATCGATTTCAGATCATTCCGTTTTCTACTAACAATCTAAACTCATCAAGAGATAGATTTTCACCATTTTCATATTTCTTGAAGGCTTTGTCAACACTTTCTTGCACATTAGATTTGATTCTTTCTCTAATCTTTCTTCTATGCTCGTTTTGAGCTTCCTTTAGCTGCTTCCTTAGCTCATTTTTTTCTGTAACCTTTGAAAGAAAATCTTTGTGATAATTGTCTGCTTTTTTCTTGTTAGTCAAGAATTCCTTATGATATTCATTTGCTTTTTTTCTCAATGCATTAACTTCTTGAAAGTGTTGATTCATTATATTGTGATAAATTTGGGATTCTTTTGCATAATCCACAATTTGAGAATGTAATTGATTGATTTGTTTTTGGGAGGATGAAATTCTTTTCCATAATTCGGTTTGATGAGTTGTGATATGAACTTCTTCTGCTATTTTATTTAGACTTTCAGAGAGTTTTTCCAAAATCTGAATCATCTCTTTCTCTTCTTCAGGTTTCAGAACACTTGTTTGCAAATCCCATTCCAATTTGTCTATCTTGCTGCTAAGATTGCTCATACTTCTTCTTTTCTTTTGAATATCCCCTTTTTCTAGGAGTTTCTCTTTCTCAACAATTTCTTCCAGATCTTTTTTATTAACCTGTAAACTTTCATACAATTCCTTTCGTTTTAGCTTTAATTGCTTAACTTGAGTGTTTAAATCATCACGCTTAACTGTAAATCCTTTAGCTTTTTCCAATATTTCATGAATTTCTTTATTAATTTCATTTCTTAATCCAAGAGAATCTTTTGTGAGCTGGTTAAATTCGTTTCTTTGATTCTTAAGAACAGTTATGTTTTCCTCTAATTTACCTAGCTTTACTACTAAATCGTCGCCTACAAATTGTTCATTAGTTAATTCTCCCATTTGTTCAGCTCAAATTCTGAAAAGTGATTGTTTTTAAAGGTTTTTCGTAAGATGACAATAGTTTTCGTTGTGAAAATAAATATTATTAGTTTGTATTGAATGAAGTAAAATGAAGAGAGGTAAAATCAGTTAAGTTGTCGTTCAACTTCTTGAGCCGCTCTAGCCATATCCAGAAAAACTAAACCTAATTTTGCTTCCTTTCTAGCTGAAACAGTTAAAACAGCATTTTGTCCAGCAGCTAAAGTAATAATGTATCCATAAGCACCCTCAATGAAGATTTTTTCTAATTCTCCCCTTTGCATCTCCTGAGCTACCCTTTCCCCTAGAGATAGCATTGCAGCAGTCATTGCAGCTAAACGCGCTTCTTCAATTTCTTGTGGTAGCACTGAAGCTATTGGTAATCCTTCTATAGATACAATTGCTGCGCTCTCAATTTCAGGAACTTTAATTTTCAGATCACTTAATGTAGTCTTTAATTCATTTGTTTTATTTTCGAATGTTATCCCAAAAGCCATCTGGATTACCTACTTTTTGATTATTTAGCTTTACTTTATAAATTCAGCTATTACTTGTACGTTTATCTCAACATTGTTTTTAAACTTATTTGGTTGGGCAAAAGAGTGTTCTAGATTAAATCTCTTCTAGTTTTTCTTTTTGTTTTAAAACATATTCTCGTATCTCTTTGGTTGTCGGAAGTTTTGTCATAATTTTCCCTTTATCCATTACTTTTTCAAGCATATTAGTCATTTTTATTCCACAAGATTGGCACAATATTTCTTCCTTGTAAAAATCATCACATAGAAATGTTTGACAATGTTCACAATATCCGATTTGTTTTCTTCCCGCAAATTTTCCTCTTTTTGCAATAGCTTTTGATTCAATTTCTACTATATCTAGGGCATAATCAATAGTTGGACTGTTAGATACATAAGTGCCAATACCAAACCCATCTGCTATATCTCTGAGTTCTAAAATCGATTCTTCGGTAAGACCCCCACTGAGAAAAATCTTAACATCTTCTCTGTCTCTTAGTTTGAGCTCCCATTTAATCTCCTGAATGATATCCCTAAAACTGCCTTTTCTGGAACTTGGTGTATCCAACCTTATGCCTGCTAGTTTATCACCAATTGCACTTAAAGCTTGAAGAACCTCAACTCTTTCATCATTGAATGTATCTACTAATGCAATTCGAGAAACCTTAGGATCAATATGTTTATCGAATGAAATTAATGTTTCTTCAATTCCTCCTTTTATCATGATGAATGTATGTGGCATTGTTCCCGTTGCATCTATCTCAAGTTTTTCTGCACTCAAAACACAAGAAACCCCATCAAATCCTGCAATATAACAAGCTCGGTCAATTATAGGGGCTATAGCTGGGGGCATTCTTCTAATCCCAAAAGACAGAAGGGATTTATCTTCAGCTGCAATCCTTAAGCGAAGAGCTGAAGTTCCAACTCCTGATTGAAAGCAAAGGAGTCCTAATAGCGGTGTTTCATAAATTGCAAAGTCCCCATATTTTCCTTCAATTACAAGAAATGGTATTTTAACTCCATTTATGTCTGTATTAGGTAAAATAGTTCCTTCTTTTATAGAATATATATTCACAGGTAATTGGGCTTCAGAAAATAGCGTCAAAACATCTCTTAAACCAAGAAAAACTAGATTTCTTCCATTTCTAGGTATTCCACCAGTAGTTACTTCTGCCCAGACTTTGGTTTTATCTAAATTATCTCCTGAAAGACACTTTTTTGTTCTATTAAAATATACATCAGTAGTTTTTCCTTGGATTATTTCCTCTGCTGTAGCAATCCATTTTTCCAAATTTATCAACCACTAAATACTGACAAACGATTAATTTAAGGTTTATTCTGTTAAGGAAACAATTGATGCAAAAATTAAGATTCCTGACATAAAAGAATATTATCTATTGGAGGTTAAATGCACATTTTTAGAATACCAGTTTCATTTTCTTATCAGTGAACTCAACAATTCTCTCCTCGACAGATTTAGAAATAGATGCAATTTTGTCCTCAACTTCTTCTTTTTCTCTTCTAAGTGAGAGTGTTATACGGTTTCTATCAATTGTAAAATTATCAATCTCTTGTTCAAATTTCTTTATCTTAACAAAAAGCTGCATATCTTCAAATTTGTGACTAATAGCTTCATTTTGTTTTATAATGAATTGAGCTCTTTTTTGATTTTCTAACAACTCATCATTAATTATTTCATCAATATTATCAAATGCTCTTCGAAGTTTTTCTTTCTTCATCTGAATTGAAGGGTCTGTACTTATTTCTTTTAGAGTCTGAAGAGCTGCTTTGATTCCTCGATATCCTTCTGATTCTTTAATGAAAAGACCTAAAGGATCTTTTATCAAACCCTTCATTACATCTTTATCATAATTATCCAAACTTATTTTCTTGTTATCTGATGCTCTAAGTACCTTATTGCAGAGTTTTTTAATTTCAGAAACCTTGTTGGAAATCGAAATTTCTATGTGTTCTAGTTCCTTTTTATTATTCTCCAATTGAATGAAACCCGGATGATTCTTCAATTTATCTAGTTTTTCCTTTTGCTTGTCAATTTCCTTAGTTAACTTCTCTACTTCATCTGCATGTGAGATTATTTC
Source organism: Candidatus Heimdallarchaeota archaeon (assembly GCA_019057375.1). Lineage (GTDB taxonomy): Archaea > Asgardarchaeota > Heimdallarchaeia > Heimdallarchaeales > Heimdallarchaeaceae > UBA460. The sequence continues at coordinate 63,851 of DXJF01000148.1, read as the reverse complement.
CTCTTCTAGTTCATTGTTCCTTCGTACTAAATGAGTAAGATTTTCAATGTCATCAAGCACCTTCTCTTTTGGAACAATCTCTGAATAGTTAACCATAGTTTTTGTTTCAAAATTATGTATTTCTTCTTTAAGTCTCGTAAGAGCTCTATCCAAACTTTTGACTTTATCTTTATAAGATCTATCTCTTTTCAACCAAGATAAGTACTTTGCAAGAAAACTCAAGTATGAATTTACTTTATTCTTTAGAACAGATGCGAAAGCCTCAAGGTTAATATAAGTAATTTTTTCTGGAATTTCTATATCATCAAATATTTCATTAGTTCTGGTATAAATAGTTGAAGCATAATTTTGGTAAACATCAGGATCTTTTATATCAGAGTAATCAAAACGATGTGCAGAACTTTTTAATTCCTCAACTTTATCGCTAATAGATCTCATTTGTTTTGATGCACTATTTCTGTAACTAGAAAAAGTTGAAGATACACGACCATTAAACCATTCAAAGGCTTTCTCTAAAGTTAATTCTTGAGACATAGATGTCTACCTACGACAGATTTGGGCATATATAATTATAATGTTTTCTAATTAGAAGATGGTGTATTTTAAATTGTTTGCAGAAACAATGCTGTTTCTAGTTATTTCTCACCTTAAGCGAAATTTTGTTAAGTAATCTTCTGAATCTCTCTTAATGAATCCTGTATCTTTTACTTGTCGTGGTCACAAGAATATCATTTCTACTCACAAATCCACTATGGAATTCACTACTGATTCATTTTTATCACTTAAGGGTGATTGCATAGTTGGAGTAAATTCTTCTCTTAGTCTGAAGAATCTGCCAGAAGAATTCAAAGAAAAAATAAGAAGAGAAAATAGCCAAATTAAAATCGTTCTTCAAATAGGGGAGAATATTGAAGAAATTTTAGGACATGGTAATCCAAATTTACAATTATCTGATTCTAGGGCAATGATTGTAAGAAAAAGCTCGTATACTTGCCCCAGGACTCTAGCCATTAGAGCTAATAAAGCAGCTTGTAATATTTCTAAGGATATTGTTGAGAAGCTAAAAGATTCTGATTCTCAGCTTAAAGTTACTATTTATGTTGAGGAATAACTGATACTTCTAAGCATGCATGAATCTCTCTTGGAGCACTCTCTCTTATCTTTTCGAAACTTATAATCTCCTCAATAATCCAATTCTGCTCGTTTAGTTTCTCTTCTAGTATCTTCTTCATTTCCTCTAAAGGTTCTGAATCAGAAACAAACTGATAGAAGTATATAATACTACCAGGTCTTGCTATGTTACATGCCACATCAATATATTCGTGAGCTCTACCAGGTAAATTCATTATAATTCTGTCTGCTTTAGGCAATGTATCTATTACACGCCTACTATCACCATGAGTTGGTATTATCATTCCTTTGGGATTATTATTTTTAATTGATTTTTCTAAACACTTCAATGCTTCTTTATTAATATCAATTGCATGCACGGTTATAGCCTTACTCTTGGCTATGTGTAATGGAAAAGAACCTACTCCTGTAAAAAGATCTATGATGATTTCTCCTTCTTTGCACTTATCAGCTACTCTCTTATGTTCATGCCCTAGCCGAGGACTAAAATATGCTTCACACACATTAACAACAATTTTTATTTCATGTTCAGTATGAACCGTTACACATTTCTTTTCTCCGGATAAATATTCTATCTCTCTTATTCTCAATTCACCAGAGACAGTTGAAGCTTTTCGATAAACAGTTTTTATAGAGGGAAATAAAGATAGAAGAGCTTCACCAAATTTAAATTTAAAAGATAGAATTTCTTCTGGAATATCAATAATAACAATATCTCCAACAATATCATATGCTTTAGGAATATGCTCTTGTAGATGTTCAGGAATGGAATTATTAACAGCTTCAAATAAATTCTTGGGCTGTTTTTCCTTTTCAATAAAAGCAAAAACATCAACACTGTAATCAAAATCTATAGCTGCTGATTCTAGTAAACTTCTGAGATTATCATCAGTTGTGTTAACTGGGATTACTAGGGTTTTTTCCTTTCTGACAAACTCTAAATCTACATTAATGATTCGATGTTTCCTAAGAATAGTTAAAATAATCTCAGCTTTAGAATACGGTATTTGAATACCACGTGAAGTATATTTCATTATCTTTTTCCCTTAAAGAAAGCTTTTAAGACTTATTTCTATCTGTTGAAGGTATACTCGATTACCGATATATTAGTTTAGTGTGATTTAGGTTGGTTAAAGCGGTTCTTGTACTGAAAACTTCAGGTTCATGTAGATACTATAGAATCTATGATTCTCAATGGGCATCTGAAGAGAAGAATGTAGAGGTAATCAGCTACATTACTGCAGTAACATCAATTATCGGTGAGTTTGGTGAAAAGTCTCCCCTACTAATTGAATTTGGTAATAACGAGATTGTTTGTGAAACAAAAGGTGATTATATTCTCACTATTGTTAAGGAGAAAGGAACTTACGAAACCTTAGTAAGTAGAGTAAAAAAGAATTTTCAAGATAACTTTCAACCTTTAGAGATAATCAAAGAAAGTAGTCCATGGATCGAAGATGAAGAATTTCTAGAGAAGGAAAGAGAAAGAATTTATTATTTCATGCGAAATCTGAATTTGATCATCAATAGACGAACAATCAACTCACAGAAAAATAAAGCTGTTATTGTTGAAGTTGAAGATGATTTAAAAAAACCCCTGCTTATACAAGATGTAGATATGTTAATAACCTTAGAATCAGGACAGCCTGTTTTTCTTATGTTGACTTTATCTTTACCCTATGATGCAACACTCATAACTGCCTTTATGTCAGCTGTTCTAGATTTAGGAAAATCAATCGGATTAGGGGAACTAAAACTCCTTGAGAGTGAGAATATAATTATTTATGTTCAGAAAATTGAGAAAGCGTTCACTGTAGTTATATCTCAGAAGAAAGAACATCGTGAAGTTTATAGAAGGTTTGCAGAATTTGTAGCCGATCTATGTAATGATTGGCTTTACAAGGAAGGAATCGAAATAGATGAAGCTTTTCAGATTTTTGAAGAGAAAAAGCATTTTGAGGAAATAATTAAGATATTAATAGACACAGATACTTGGGAGAAGCATCTTATCAAAGAGTGGGAGAGAGATTATGCTGAACAATTAAGAATAGAAAACTGAATTTTTTAAAAGTTAAATATGTAGTCTCCTTAATATGTTGTTACTATTAAAGAGAGGAGAGAAATGTTATCAAAGTCAATAAGAAGGCTGTCTTGTTTATCCTAGTATGTTTAATCCTTCTTTCATATCTAACTCACTTACAATCAGAACATCAAAGTGTAGAAGAAAAGTGTGGCGAGCCTGGCCGGATTTGAACCGGCGACCAACGGATTGCTCTACAAGTTACCTTGTCTAAGAGTCCGACGCTCTACCTAACTGAGCCACAGGCCCTTTTCGTTTTTCTTTCAATCAGTTTTTTAATAAAACTTTCGTTTACTCTCAAATTATTCCCCTTAAAGTCTAGTAAGGTTTGATATTTTTGTCTTCCAAATAAATTTTTAAACTAGTCTGGAGCAGTATTTGATTATGTCGTCAGAAAAGGAAGTCCCAGAATATGCAAGACCAGCTCTTTATGTAGGCACAATGATTGCTAGTATTGTTGGTCTTATTTTAGTTGCAATAGATGGTATAGGTGGGTGGTGGATAGGTTATTATTATTACTTCTCAATTGATACTTCTGTAGCTGCACCATGGGGACAATTTGCACATGTTCCAATTGTTCTCGGTTTTCTATTTACTGCATATGTAGCTTTACAAAAAATTTATCCTGTAATTACTATGTCAGCTGAAAGAGAAGTAAAAATTGAAAAAACAGGCTTTTGGACAGCTATAGGAATTGTAATTCTTACAGTTGTATCTGGGATAATTTTCGCTATATCTGTTAGTCATGCCGAATGGTGGTTTGATTCAGGTTTTTATGCTGGAATCTTTGCGGGAGGATTAGCTGCCCTGTTCTTCTGGCTAGGAAAGAAAATTGAAACTCCAGCTAAATAGTCTCATAAGAACTGTACAGAAAGATTTATACTTCCCTCTTAATTGATACAAGAGAACTATAGTTTCAGTAAGTGAATAAAGTGAAATCGTTAGAATATTTAGACAAATTTCAGAATTCCTTTTTGGAAGATTTATTCGATTTAATAAGAATCCCAAGTGTTACTCGAGATAACAAATCAGTTCAAGAAGCTGCAAATTGGCTTGAGAAGAGATTAAAACAAACTGCAGATCTTGTACAACAGATTCCTACTCAAGGTAATCCTGTTATTATTGCTGAATGGAATCCTCAAATCAGTGAAATCTCTGCGAAGGCACCAACAACTATTCTATTTTATGGACATTATGATGTTCAACCCCCTGATCCATTAGACAAATGGTTTTCTCCTCCTTTTGAACCTGAAATTAGAGAAGGTAGAATCTATGCAAGAGGTGTTGGAGATAACAAGGGACAGTTTTTTGCACATATAGCTGCTATTGAGTGTATGATAAAATCAAACCAATTGTGTACACATGTTAAACTCATTTTGGATGGTGAAGAAGAATTGGGCTCTGTTCATCTAGATGAAGCAATTTCAATAGAAAAGGAATTCTTCAGCAATATTGATTTAGTTATTGTATCTGATGGACCTGCTGATCCTACCTGGAAACCAACTCTTGAGTTCGGTGCTAGAGGAATAGTGACTATTCAGCTTCATTTACAGACTGCCAAAGGAGATGTACATTCTGGAAATTTTGGCGGAATCCAACCAAATCCTGTTTGGGATTTAATTACAATCCTTAAAACTATGAAAGATGACACAGGTAAATGTTTGATTGATGGTTTTTATAATGACGTTTTTACTCCTAGTGAAGCCGCTTTAGAAGCAGTAGAGAATCTCAATCGTAATCCTGAGATATATCTGGATCAGTTAGGAATTTCTTATTTCGGAGAAGAACAAGATCAACCACTTGTTCATCGTTTAATGTTTAGACCTACATTTAACATTCGTGGTTTTAGTTCTGGAAGTGTTAAGGAAAAAGCTAGAACAGTTATACCCAAGGAAGCCTACGTAGAGATAGACATCAGACTTGTACCAAATCAAGAACCTGATAAGATTAAACAATTATTCTTTAACCATATTGAAAAATTGAAGAGAACAAATGATCAGTACAAGAAGATACTTGAGAGATGTTCCTTCAAATCTGAAACAAGTTTTTATCCCATGTTTACACCAATTGAACTTCCTTGGACAGAAATTCTTGAGTGTTCTATTCAGAAAGGATTTGGAGAAAAACCATTACTGATTCCTCTGGCTGGTGGAAGCTTACCTTTATATTCCTTATACAAAGCAACCGAGAAACCAATGTATATTATTCCCTATGCTCAACCAGATGAGGATAACCACGCTCCTAATGAAAACATGATGGTAGATTGGTTCTTCAAAGGAATAAAAACGAGCATATATCTTTTAGAAGAACTAGGGAAAAGAAGGAAGGGAGGAGAAAGAGGTTGAAGAATAGTATCAAAAAGTACTAGTAGAATTTTTTGACATCATCAACCTACGCATATGATGAGTGGATTTGGAGTTGGTACGTACAAGAGTTTATACCTTGGGGATTTACTACTAATACTGATTATCTGCGCTTTCAATGGGATGATGATCCTAAGAAAAAGACTCCAACTTTGGAAATATCTAATGGATTAATATTGTGGATATCACTCTACTACTCAATTTAGAAATTAATACTTTATGGTTTGATTAGTCAAATCATAAATTTATTTTTTTAATATGATAAAATTTTAAAAAAAACTAATTAAACTGAGAAAACTTCAAGTATTGATTTAACAATTAAGGATTTGAGATAATGAAGTGGAATAAATTAAAGATATCAGTTCTTTTGTTCTTACCTCTTCTATTTTCAAGCGTTACTATCTATATTGTTTATTCAAGTCATTTCAATAATTATCATCAACATTTTAATATTCTTAGGTCAGAAACTTTTCCTGATTATTCTTTTTTAATTGAAGATGAACTAAGCCTACTTGATCCTGATTTTGATATGAACACATTTCTCAACCAGTTCAAACTAGAATCTGCCGTGTATATTGGGCGTTTAAGGTGTGAATTAGTGATTAATTCAAGTATCTATGACTCTGTGGTTTTTTGGGCACCAGAAGAATATTATTTAGAGCATAGCAAGGTAGCTATTGAAGAAAATGAAATTCTGATGGATGAATCACTCTCGATATTGGAGAATATTGAAGTAAATCACGATTTTTCTTTGAACTTCAGTTATGCTAGTAACAATATAACAATATCAACCCAAGTGGGGAATTTTGTTGATATTGAAGATGTCTTAACTAGTAGAGTGGTTTCACGAAGTTGGTCCAGATCAGAAGGGGAAAAATACTTGTTTCTCTCATCAGAAACTTTTGATGAATTGTTTGGAGATTTTTTTGAAAATCTCACCATTCAGTATCTTCTTTTATTCGAATTTTCAGAAGCTATTATTAGTTCATATTTACCTCACAAACTAGACGATTTCTTGGTTGAGAGAAGGATTGAGCTAGATTCTTACTTTGATTATACATTTAATAGCACTAATAGATATGAGAGTAACTTAAGAACTAGTTCTCTGGAATGGCAGCTTTCCAATTTCAAAAACAACTTCAAAGAGTATACTTGGTCTCGTGTTGCAGTGTTTTATATAATTAGCTTTGGTTTGAGTGTTGTTGTCATCACTAATACTTCTCGAGGATTTTTCAGTTCTCAGAAAGAAAAAATAGAATTTTACTATTTGAGAGGTAGCAAAAAATCTGATTTTCTTTATGATTTCTTAAAACTTGAATCTAAATTAGCAGTTTATATCCTGTTTGTTGGATTTTTAGTATCAACTCTTATTATGGGCGTTTTACAACCAAAATTGTTAGCTTTTGCTTATAATCATGCATTGAATCTGTTGGTAAATTGTATAACAGCAATCATTTATTGTTCAATACAATTCGTAGTATCAGCTGATAGACTATCAATTATTTACAGAAGGAATGAGAAGAAGGAGAAATATTTTTTTAATAAGATAATCTTTGCATTTAAAAACGGGTTACAATGGATTATTCTTTGCATAGCTTTAGCAGTATCCTTATACCTTTACCTTTTTACCAGTATAGAGGAAGTTGAAAAGAGTGCAATTTTTTTCTATATTTATACCTTGGTTATTGTCTTAATCTTGCTTCTTGTAATCTCAAAAAGAACAATTATATGGATAGGAGAAAAATTCATTTTACTTTTGAACAATCTCTCTTCTATAAGCAAACATACTCTAAAAGTATCAAAGAAAGTAATTAGAGTTAATTCTCTGGTAATTCAGATGTTAATCCTATTTGGTTTTATATGTTCCTTTTTTGTAGTAGGTGTAGATACAATCAACCATTACAATTACATCAATCAACAAAATAATGCAATTGGTGAAATAATTATAAATTATCCTGAAGAAAATGCAGAATTGGTTAAAACTCAGTTAGCTAATTTTGTTGAACAATATCTTGAAATTGAATATGTTGTATCTCCGCTGGATTTTGTAATTGATGTTAATACAAGTATTGCTAGTGGATTGAAAGTTTTTCTCCTGAATAGTAGCACGATAGCACAACTTTTCAATTCTGATATTGTCAAAAAGAAATACTCAGGCTCTTATGAACCTACTCAGTTGGTTACAGATTTAAATACGGATTGGAACCTGTCAATAATTAATCGTGCTTATGCTGATCAAGCTACTATTCAACTTGGTGAAACAACAGAACTTCCACTGCCAATAATAGTTGATCCATGGGTTTATCCAGAAGATTTGTATAATATTACAATATTAGATATTGTAGAGTTTGTACCATTTTTTTCAGGAATTTCACAAGAAAAACCTTTTGCACTTTTGAACAAACAGATTACTCAAAATCGAACAGAATTAGAGATATACTCAATTTACCAAATTCTTTGGTTGAAAGACACTATTTCGATTCAAGTTTTTGAGGAGAAAATACTAACCCTTAATAGAGAACTGAATCTGGGAATTGAAGTTTTTAAACTAGATGATAAAATCCTTTTTACAGATGATTATTGGTTGCCTTCTGTTTTACAGACACTAATTTTATCTCTTTTTACAGTTTTAATGATTAGTTTAATTGTTTTCTTTTTTGGTTTCTATATGGATGTCATTAAATTTCAAATTCATAATTTTCGAACTTTCTTAGCCCGAGGTTTATCTATAAAGAAAGGTATCATTTATTCAGTTCTTCCAGTTTTTCTATTCACTTTAGGCTACATAATATTTGGATTTGTATTAGGTGTATCTCTACTGTCAATTGTACTTACAACTATACAACCTGAATACTATCTGAGAATACCCGTTGCTATTTTCCCATATTCTTTTATTTTGTTTATAGGTCAAATAACTCTTTTGTGTTGTGCATTGTTTCTAGCAGGTATAATTTCTTATAAGAAACTACAGCAACAAATACCCACAATAGATAGAATTGTCTTCACAGTTTTCAAGGATGAAGGAGGTATTATATGAAAAAAAACTCAACAAATATAGTAATTCAGGAGAGAGAAGTATGAGTAGAAGGAAAAGTACTATTATTGAAATTTCTGACTTAGTTCATATCTACAAGGGTAAGATCGAAACTACAGCTTTAGCAGGTGTTAATCTTTCCGTCAAAAAAGGAGAACGCTTGGTTATTAGAGGAAAATCAGGCATTGGCAAAACAACATTACTACACTGTATTGCAGGAATACTTCGACCTACTGAAGGTAAGATTCTTGTAGACAATCAAGATATTCTTCAGTATAACGAAAATCAACTAGCTGATTACAGATGTAAAACTGTAGGTTTAATCTATCAATCTTACAATCTTGCGCAGTTCTTAACTGTTAAAGAGAACATAGAATTTCCTATGTTATTAACAAATAAACAACAAGAAGAGAGAGAAAAACGTATAGAAGAACTTGTAGGTTTTTTGGAAATTAGTAGATATCTCGAGCAAAAACCTGAATTCTTGAGTGGGGGAGAGCAACAACGAGTTGCTATAGCAATAGCTCTAGCAAATAACCCACCCATAGTATTGGCTGATGAACCAACAGGTAATATTGATGTAGAGACAGCAGAAATAGTTTATACACATTTATCTCATATGTGTCAAATCTATAATACAACCCTTGTAATAGCTTCACATGACCCTAATGCTTCCGAATATACAGAGAGAGAGTTAATTTTAACAGAATTGAAATCCAATGAGACAAAGAGGTGAATATGTCTGTGTCATGGTTGAAGGGTTCTTCAATGGAATTAAAACAAGCATATTTCTCTTGGATGAACTAGGAAAGAACTAGTCAAGATTATTTACATAAAAAGATATTAAGGAGCTCTCAGATTCAGAAACATGGAAATTGATAGCGAAAAACCTCCTTTGAGAATAGTCATCACAGGAGGTTCTAGTGGAATTGGTAAATCGGCTGCTTTAGAAATGGCAAAAAATGATCATCGTTTTTATCTGACTGGACGTAATGAAGAAGGCCTTCAGCAAATTTGTAGCAAATTGAAATCACTAGGGTGTGATGCTCATTATGGTGTGGGGGATGTGGGTATTGAAGCTGATGTGGAAAGTCATTTTCAAGATGTCAAAAAGAAATTGGGTGGAGTTGATGTTCTATTTGCTAATGCAGGTGTTGGTTATTTTGGGAATCTAGAAGATTTAACAATTGAGCAATATGATGCTCAGTTTAATACAAATGTTCGAGGAGTTTTCCTTTGGATTAACAAAGTTTTACCCCTATTAAAGAAACAAAATAGTGGTCATGTAATTGTAACTTCATCCAATTTGGGGATGAAAACGGGAGCTAGATGTAGTCTTTATGCTGGAACTAAACATGCTGTACAAGCTATGGTTTGGTGTTTAAGAGATGAACTAAAAGGTACTGGAGTAAAAGCAGCTACTATTAACCCTGGTTCAGTTGACACTCCTTGGTTTGATGGAAAAGAAGTCGATAGGACTAAAATGTTAGCAGTTGAAGATGTTGCAAAAGCAGTACGTTTCATTATTGACCAAGATGAAACCTCAAATATTGATCATATCCTCTTGTTGCCAGGTAAACAATAAGTAGAAATATCCTCTCCCTTTTTTGATTAAACCGCGTATAATTTTTTGAGAAGAACTTCTCTAGATAGAGATTGAAATGCCCTTTTTACTCCAATACCTTCAATGGCTATTGTTTCATAAACAGGTATATTTGCTCCCAAATTAAGAGCATCTACTAATTCCTTTTTTGGCATAGCATCAGGCGCATCTCTCTTGTTAAGTGCTATAACAATGGGAGTTTCTGTTCCAATTTTGTCTCCCAGTTCGTTTTTCAATTCCTCAGCAGATTCTACATTATCAGCTAGCATTGCTCGGGATGAGTCTGCAACAAATAGTAATCCATCCACTCCCTTTAACACCAGAGACCTTTGATGTCTATGTCTTCTTTGTCCTGCTACTGTGTATATGTCTAATATTACTGAAGATGTTGCCATAAAAGGACTGAAATCAAAATAGATAGTTCTTCCGGAAGGATCTTCTATACTATTCAATCCCCCCTTCTTTATTCCAGTAACATCGGTGTGAAGTTTCTTCAGTAGTGTAGTCTTGCCAGCTAAGCTTGGTCCTACAAAGACCAACTTAAAGTGCATTTTTCCTGATGCGTCTTTTCTCATATTTTCCTCATCAACTTTTCAATAATGTCTCCGTGTTTTATGGCCTTCTTAACTTTTTTCTCTCAATACAATTAGAACATAATCATTTTCAGGAGCTACTAGAATCTCCCCTTGACTTGTATCTAGGGTGAAGAAATTCAATTCTCCTTCATTTAGCTCAGTAACAACTGCCTTTGCCCTACCTACAAGTGATGCAACTAGAGCTGACACATTTTCTCTCATTTCCATGCTAAGATTTTCTGTGCTGGAAATTGGCAGTCCATCATTACTAGTAATTATTACCCCTCTTACTCCCGGATGCGACTCTAAGGATTTTAAAGTCTCTTCAAATTGTTTTTGTGATATCATTCGATATTCTCCTTTAATTCTGTACCAATTTAATTAATCTTCTTTCAAGATATTATTACTGTTATATACGTATTATAAATCATTTTTAAAAACTTATGATAGTTTTCAACATCAAAAAATGTTTTTCAAGTTAGTTCTTATAGTTTTTGAATGTTAAAAATATCAGTTCACCAAAATATACATTAAGGTTAAAAATTTCTAGAAATTAGTCGAATCATTGCTCATGTTGTTTCTAATGACAGTTGATAAAAACATAATCGAAGAGAAGAAAAAGGTCCTCTCTAAACTTCGCTTTCACGATATTTCTTTTTCAAATAGGATGATTGATGCTTTCCTGAATGTTCCCCGGGAAGAATTTGTATTAGAAAAACATAGAGACAGAGCTTATGTGGACACACCCCTACCTATTCTCTCAGGACAAACAATTAGCGCAATCCACATGGTTATGATTTACATTTCTCCTAAATGTACTGATCCAAAAGTAGGGGATAAAGTCCTTGAAGTTGGGGCTGGAAGTGGATACAATGCTGCTATGTTCGCCGAAATGGTAGCTCCAAAAAATTCTCCTAATCCAGGTCATGTTTATGCTAGTGAGATAATTCCTGAACTTGCAGAGTTTGCTAAAAAGAATATAATTACAACAGGTTATTCTGATTTCGTAACAATCATTCAATCAGACGGTGGAATGGGTTATCCCGAGGAAGCTCCTTATGATATTATCTCTGTTGCAGCAGCTAGTAAAAGAGTACCTCCACCTTTGTTAGAACAGCTGAAAGTAGGTGGAATCCTTGTTTTACCTCTAGGAAGAATGTTTTATCAAGAACTGGTTATTATAAAAAGAGAATCTGAAGACAAATACTCAGAGAAAAAAATGGGTGGAGTTGCATTTGTACCCTTAACAGGGAAATATGGCTAATTTTCTTCTTTTAGGCAAGTTTTTTAACTAAAATATAGAAATTAACATGCTAGGTGAACACTTATGGGCGTCAAAAAAATAAGCGATCTTTTTCAAGGAACCCCCATCGATTTAGACCAACTGAGACAAAAGAAGTTAGCCGTGGATGCATTCAATATAATCTACCAGTTTCTAGCTTCTATACGCGGATATGATGGAGGTCTATTAACAGATTCAGAAGGAGTGGTAACTAGTCATCTATCTGGTCTGTTATACAGAAATGCAAGATTGATTGAAAAAGGAATTCAGCTAGTTTATGTTTTTGATGGAAAACCATCCCAACTAAAGAGAGAGGAAATTCAAAGAAGAGCTGCAGTAAAACAAAAAGCTAGAGAAGAACTTGAAGAAGCGTTGGAAAGAGGCGATATGGAAAGAGCTCGTACAGTGGCTCAAAGAACTAGTAAACTTACAAAACCTATGGTTGAGGATAGTAAGAAACTTTTATCCTTGATGGGGATTCCTGTAGTTGAATCACCTCAAGAAGGTGAATCACAAGCTGCTTATTTAGTAAGAAAAAACAAAGTTTATGCTGTCGCATCTCAGGACTATGACAGTTTACTTTTCGGTTCTCCTCTATTGATAAGGAACCTAACTTTATCTGGAAGAAGAAAACTTCCTCGATCGAATAGGTTCACTACCATTAATGTTGAACTCTACAATCAAAGAGATTTACTTCAAGCTCTTGAAATCACAAGAGAACAGCTTATTGATTTATCCATTTTAATTGGTACAGACTTCAATCCAGATGGTGTCAAAGGAGTTGGTCCCAAAACAGCTTACAAATATATTAAACAACATGGAAACTTGGAAACTGTTCTGGAAAATGAAACCAAAATAGAGTTTGATGCTGATTATGAAGCAATAAGAGATATTTTCCTTAATCCTCCACTAGTTGAGGATGTTAATCTAAAATTCAAATCGATAGATGTTGAAGGAACAGTTGAGTTTCTCTGTGAAGAGCGCGGATTTGCAAAAGAAAGAGTGATTAATACGCTCCAAAGAGCAAAGAAAGGACAAGAAATTGCTTTGAAGCAGAAAAGTCTTGACGCATTTTTTGGTTGATGATTCAAATGTCTTCTAAATACACAATTTTTGTTAAACTTGGTTCGAACAAGGCTTTGTCAAAATTGGAGTTATCTGTATTGTTAAAAAAATTAGGTGTAGAAGATGTTGCTTTCACAGAGTGGATGGATTATATCATTTTAAAGTTAAACAGAAATACTTTTACTAAATTCTTTAAAATTCTCGACAAAACGGGAAGCATAATAAAAGCGGGATACTTGAATTCTGAAGTGAATATTGATAAGGAAGACGTCTGGAAACTGAAACTAAAAGATCATTTAATTATGAACATAGAAAAATTTTCATCTGAGAAAAATAAATTATTAAAAATTGCTTTAGATGTTCAAGCAAAAAATATCGAGTTACGTAATAGGATTATCAATTTCATCAGAACAACTACATTAAATTATTCAAAAGAAGTGAAGATTCAGACAAAGATTATTGGAATGAAAAAAACCTATTCAGAGTTAACGCCTTTTCAGTTTTATAAGGAGAATTTTCCAAAGAGAGGATTGGAAATAACAGGTTTCAGCGTAAAGTCCAAACTTATTTTTGGTATAACTAAATGGGTTACTAATCCTTTACTAGATATTAAACAAGATGAAAGACGACAAACAAGACTTTTTACTCATGGAACATCGATTAAACTAGCTAGAACGCTTGTTTTTCTCTCTGAGGTTTCCGATGATGGATTATTATTGGATCCCTTCTGTGGAACAGGTACTATTCTTATTGAAGCACTTAAACGAAAAATGCAGACAATAGGAGTGGATAAAGATCCTAAATGTTTCAGAGCTTCTAAGGATAATCTTAATGCTTTCAGTCTTCAATACCCCGCAAAAGCAAAAATGAAGGACAAATGGGTGGTTTATAGTCAAGATTCTAGAGATTTGGGGAAAATTTTGAAAGAGAAAAGTTTGGATGCCATTGTCACCGAACCATATCTTGGACCTTTCTTGAAGCAATTGCCTTCAATTGAAGAAGCTAGAGAGACTATGAAAACTCTCGAAAAGTTATACATCAGAGTGCTGAGAGAAGGATCAAATCTTCTAAAGGATACTGGGAAAATTGTATTCATACTTCCAGTGTATCACTACTCAGATAAACTTGAAGTGTATCCTGATATAGAAAAAATAGTTAGTCAGTGTTCCTTAATCAATCAAGAATCCAGTAAATTTTTCCATGTTTCTTTCCCTTTACAAATAGGACGAAAACATAATGTCATTAATAGATATTTAACTATTTTCACAAAACAAATAAACGAAACAAGATGAAATTCTCATATTTTATTTTGTTAGTTTAGTCTTCTCCAACAGCCAAAAAGTGCATGTCTTTGGTCATTGCTTGAATTCTACGTTTAGTTTTTGATATCCAACCAACATGAATCAAGCCTTGATTTTCGAGTGTCATTAAAGCTTTATTGAGTTCACTATCTGAAAAGTCTCCATACATATCTTTTAATGGATTTTCTAAATCGCTTTCTAGAATTACCCCTCCTCTTTTTTCGAGGATTGCTAAAATACACGATTTAAGTGGTGTAACCTTCCACAAGTCGTTTTTGTTCATGAAATATATTTTCATGTATCTGTTTAAATGCATTGTGATTGAGAAAAAAACTGTTCTTAGTATTCTTTTTTATTATTAGGGAAGTTTTCTGTAATCCAAAATAAAGATTTCACGTAAAGCAAAATTTTTAATAGGTGTAATTTTTGACGTCTTCAGTCATCATGAATGCAAGAGATAGGATATACCTGATATTCTTTTTGGCTATAGGAATTGTCTTCCTTATTATTGCTATAGTCCAAAGTCAAATTCAGAACTACACTGAAATCAGTTCATTTACTGACTTTGTAATGAGAGATTTCTTGAGTACATATGTAACTGGTTTTCCAAATCCAATAACGGGCTAGGATAAGTGATTAGAAATGGCTACAAAGCAAATAAAACCAATACTTTCAACTATATTTAGGCCTATTCAAGATCATAGAATTAGGGTTATTAGAACAATTGTACAAATTATAATGTTTGGACTTCTTAATGGTTTAATCTTCGGAATAGGGAGACTTCCAATACTCCTCCCAGTAGCTTATCCAACTGGTGGACCTTTCTCCACAGTTTGGAATGCTTTTGAAGCTCTACAATATCTTCTTACTTATTGGATATTTCCATATCTAGCACTTTCTATATTCTTGCTATTTGGTTCAATTTTAGGAAAAACTACCTGCGGGTGGGTTTGTCCATTTGGTTTCTTTCAAGATTTATTTAGACTGATTCCTATTAAGAAAAAACGAGTATCCCGTCCAACTAACAAGAATTTAAGTAAAATTGGAACAACTATTCTTGTTTTTATCTTAATAATGTCTTTCATAATTGGTATCACATTCAATAATAGCGGTGTTAAGACAACATTCGGAGCGGGTAAGGATATGCCCTTTAGCACCATCGATCCTTCCTCAACACTTTTTGCAACTCTGTATTATTATCTATATTGGGGGATGCAAAACGCTAGTTTTGGAGCAGAAATAGGTCAATGGAAATTCTTATTCTTCTTACGTATAATTATTTTCATCATTGTGCTTGGATTAATCACAGTATATCCAAGAGCTTATTGTAGATGGCTGTGTCCAACTGGTGTACTTCTAGGGCTTTTCAGTCGATTTAGTATATTTGGTCTAAGGATAAACAAGAACAGATGTACAAGTGGTTGTGATCATTGTGAAAAAGCATGTCCTGTTCAAGTCCCTATTCTAGAGTATGATAAAGATATTACGAATAAGATGTGCATCAACTGTGGAGAATGTATTGATGCATGTAAAGAAGGGGCATTAAAACTAACATTTAGAATCTAGTTTTAGCCATCAAATCTCCTTTTTTATCTATTTTTGTTTGATTTTTGTTTCATTAAAAGATTTCATAACTATATATAGTTAATTAACTATATTTTATTGTAACTAGGGAAGAAAACAAACCATTATATAGTTACAATTTAATCAAAAAATAGATTATAAAACATAAACCACAACTGAGGAATTATCAATGGCTGAAAAAGAAATTACCCTTAGGGTTGCTGAAGCTAAACAAAGAGATGTTGGTAGAGGGAAGGTTAGATTAGATAGCATGGCTATGTCAAAAATTGGTGTTTCCACAGGGGATATAGTAGAAATAATCGGAAAACGCTCAACAACTGCTGTAGCATGGCCTTCATATCCTGAAGATCTCAAAAAAGAGATAATTAGATGTGATGGTGTTATTCGTAGAAATGCAGGTGTTTCTCTAGGTGATAAAGTAGTCGCCAAAAAAGCAAAAGTTAGTGTTGCTAGACAAGTAACTCTTGCCCCTGAACAGATGTCAGTTAATATTGATTTTAGCTTCGAAAATTTTGTTAAAAGAAAATTGTTAGGTCAACCACTATCAAGAAAAGATACTGTACTAATCCCAATCCTCGGAAGAGCAATACCCTTTAACGTAGTTAGTACTGTGCCTTCTGGAATAGTTGTAGTGACAGAAGGTACTCAACTCAAAGTAGCTGAAAAACCATTAGTTGAAGGCGCAAAAACTGCTCCAAGTATTTCTTATGAAGACATAGGGGGACTTCATCAAGAAATTCAAAAAATACGTGAAATGGTAGAGCTTCCACTTAAATTTCCTCAATTATTCGAAAAACTAGGAATTGATCCCCCCAAAGGTGTGCTGCTGCACGGACCTCCTGGTTGTGGAAAAACATTGATCGCAAGAGCAGTGGCTAACGAATCAGAAGCTCATTTTATTGTGATAAATGGTCCAGAGATTATGTCCAAATTCTATGGTGAATCAGAACAGCGTCTGAGAAGTATTTTCAAAGATGCGGAAGATAATGCACCAAGTATAGTATTCATAGATGAGTTAGATGCTATAGCACCAAAACGAGAAGATGTTACTGGTGAAGTTGAACGAAGAGTTGTTGCTCAATTGTTAGCACTAATGGATGGTCTCATTGCTCGAGGCCAAGTTATTGTGATAGGGGCTACTAATCGACCAAACGCAGTTGATCCAGCACTGAGAAGACCTGGAAGATTTGATAGAGAAATAGAAATTCATGTTCCTGATAGAAATAGTAGAGAAGAGATTTTACTCATCCACACAAGAGGTATGCCTCTCGCACAAGATGTCGAATTAAAAGCTCTTTCTGATGTAACTCACGGTTATGTTGGAGCGGATTTGGAAGCCTTAAGCAGAGAAGCTGCTATGAAGACACTAAGAAGAGTTCTACCAGCAGTTAATCTTGAAGAAGAAAGTATACCTTCAGAGGTTTTAGATCAACTTGAAGTAACACATGAAGACTTTCTATTAGCTTTCAAAGAGATTACTCCAACAGCTGTAAGAGAAGTTTTCATTGAATCACCAAACATTCCTTGGGAAGAAGTTGGTGGATTAAAACCTGTTATAACAGAAATTAGAGAAGCTATTGAGTGGCCATTAACAATGCCTGATTCTTTCAAGAGAATAGGAATCAAACCTCCTCGAGGAATATTGCTTTATGGACCTCCTGGTTGTGGTAAGACACTTCTAGCAAAAGCTGTAGCAACAGAATCTGAAGCAAATTTCATTTCAGTCAAAGGACCTGAAATACTATCAAAATGGGTAGGGGAAAGTGAGAAGGCAATACGAGAAGTGTTCAGAAAAGCTCGATTAGCAGCACCTTCAATTGTCTTTTTCGATGAAATTGACTCACTCACTCCAGTACGTGGAATGTCTTCTGATAGCAATGTAACTGAACGTGTCATCAGTCAACTTCTTACAGAATTGGATGGATTAATAGAGCTGAAAGATATTGTAGTTATGGCAGCAACAAATAGACCAGATATCGTAGATCCTGCTCTAGTTCGTCCTGGACGTTTTGATAGATTGATTTATGTAAACCCACCAAATCAGAAAGGAAGATTGGACATATTCAAAATTTATACAAAGGATATGCCACTAGATTCGACAGTATCACTTAAGGAACTAGCATCTTCTACAGAAGGTTTTGTTGGTAGTGATATTGAGGCTTTGTGCAGAGAAGCAGGAATGTTAGCTTTAAGGGAATCATTTGATATTGAGTCTGTTACAATGGATCATTTCAATGCAGCTCTTGAAAAAATACATCCAACAGTTACTGCAGATGTCATTAAATACTATGACAAAATTGAAGAGAAGTTTAAGAGACCAAGTCAAATAACTAGCCCAAAAGTAGGATATACATAAAACATTCTTCTTTTTTACAACTCTTTTTAATTATATTTTCTTTTCTTTGACTAGCTATGATATTAAACAAATTTTTAAGTATAAATATGCAATGTTGAATATTAAAGGGTTGTTCATAAATTGATGGGGTTCTATATTATTAACAAAGAAAAGTTGGAAATCTTATTCTGTAGACCTCTTTCTGTCAAAGCAGACGAAACAGAAGTTGATTCTATTGTTAAAACATTATTAGATTTCTATATGAGATCTGAAGAACAACCGTTATTAGAGGAATTACAAGTACTCCAATTTGCCAAATCCAAAGTAGTTTTCATGAGTAAATACTCTTTCTTATTTATTCTCCTCAGTCCTCCAAATTATTCAACTGAAATGATTTCATCGCAACTGTTCTTCTTTATGAAATTATTCTTAAACGCTTTCGAAATAAAAGATGAGAAAAGCGTCAGTGAGTTTTTACATGAGCTTGAAGGAATAAAGAGAAGAGAAATCTCTGAATCATTATCACATTCATTTATGCTGTGGAATGTACTTGATTTACACATAGAAGATATTGATAAGAGGAACATGATTGAAGTTTTTGAGAACATTTTGAATTCAATCTGGTTAGGAATTAGACTATTTCTTGTTGAAAATGAATCGAAGATTACAACAGTTTCTATTCAAGAAATAAAAGAAGATATAAGCGATTTTCTTGATAAGAATACTTACTTAATAAAAGAAAAATTTTCTTTGAAAGAGGAAGAAGGTTTCAGTTTCTGTGACATAGATATTCAAAGAGGAACAGCTATAGAAATAAAAGAAGAATTTTTAGTTCTATTAAAGAAAATAATGGATTTTGTTGAAGAGAAGATAGGAATTAAAGAATTACGACAGATTGTAGCATCAAAATCACCTTCAACGATAAGAGTAGAATGGGATAGAATGATGGGATTGGGAATCCTACAAGATGTTTTAAATTTAGTATGGAGGTAAGAAAATGAATCAGTTACAAAAAATTATATGCGTTGGTTCTGCTTTTGTTGGAAAAACATCATTGGCTAGAAGATTTACTTTAAACACATTTATTCACAGTTATATCCCTACTTTAGGAGTTAGCTGGCTAACAAAAACTATAACCTTAACTCCAGAACAACTGAATGAAAATTTAACTAAGGAAATATATAGTGAACCAATGAAAATAAGAATGTCTTGCTGGGATACAGGAGGCCAAGAAATGTTCACCTATCTCCGCCCCAAATACTACACTGGTGCTACTTGCGCCATTATTGTCTATGACATCACCAACCAGAGTTCTTTCGACGATTTAGATGTCTGGGTCAATGAAGTTCTCTCCAAATGTCCTGATATTCCTGTTATCATCAGTGGCAATAAATTTGACCTTAATGAAGCTCGTTCCATTGATAAGGATACTATTCTTGATTATATCCATCTTAAGAAGTTTGATTATGTTGAAACTTCCGCTCTCTCTGGTTTCAATGTTGACAAGCTCTTTCATCATGCAAGTAGGTTATCACACCAGTATGGTGAAGAAATGTTGAAGTTCAGAAAGGAATACATACTTTAGAATTACTAAACAAATGCCAATTGACTTTGTTACTACCCAAAAACCATTTTTCCCTTTTCATACTCTTTTAGATATTCTTCTAGTTTTCTTATTTTCTCTAGAAATCCTCTCTTCTTTTCCTCTTCTACTTCCTCTCCCCTAAGATATACATACGGAAAACTCTCTTTTGTTTGTTTTATTATTTTTTCGTATGGTAGATCTACTTCTTCTTTAATAAATGCCCTAACCTTTTCAATTAGTGTGTTTAATATTGGTTCCACTTCATCATAATTCAATACCCACTGTAGGTATAGTGCCCTTCCTAAATCTGCAATTATTTCCCTGCATACATTCCTAAGCTTCTTTTTATCTTCTTGTTGTTTTCTCTTTTTCTTGTATATCTCATCTAACATTGCTGCTCTTATTATTCTTTCATTTATTATGTGATTACATTCATCATATTCCCCCTCACTTAATGTATCTCCTAAATCATGACAGAATGTTAACTCATCCAACAATGAAATAAAGATTATCAATTTCCTAGCAACTATATTTGCTTCATCCTTTACCTTAGATTTCTGAATGAGTGTAGAATAGAAATTCAGTAAAGTTCTAAGTAGGATTCTTACTAGTTCTTCCTTCTCCTTTTTCGTTCTACTAAAAATTCTCAGTTCAAAGTTAAAATATCTTTCATAAATTTCCGCTACTATACTAAAGATGATTCTTACCTCATGAAAAGGTTGAAGTAATACACTTGAACCAACCTTTTCATTCAATTTATCTGCTAGTTTTTTCACTTTTTCTTCAATACTAAAACTATTAACTAAACTGTATTCTGATAACAACCTTTCTGGAGCATCATCAGAAAGAAGAATTTTAACAGAAGGTAAGAATTTCAGTTCTTCTTCTACAATATCAAACAAATCCAAGAATTCCCAGTCTAAATATCCTGTAAAGGTGTCAAAACCCTTTTCACCATACTCTTGTAGAATGT
Organism: Candidatus Heimdallarchaeota archaeon; assembly: GCA_019057375.1. Classification (GTDB taxonomy): domain Archaea; phylum Asgardarchaeota; class Heimdallarchaeia; order Heimdallarchaeales; family Heimdallarchaeaceae; genus UBA460. Next base: position 42,940 of record DXJF01000148.1, on the reverse strand, counting down.
ACTCCCTTCCTTTCTTATCTGTTAATATATCTGTGAATATCTGCTTTTCTTCAGGATAGAATGTTTCCCAATTGATTTCTTCTGCTTCTCCTTCCTTTATTTCTAATCCACAAACATAACACTTCACATCGTTCTTTTTAAAAGGATTACTGCATTTGGAGCAAAATAGTTCATCCAATAGTAAAAATACTCCGCAATTCAGACAAAATTCGTTATTAGAGGAATTGAGAGTCTGACAGTTAAAACATGTACTGACCGGATAAACTTTTTCATCTTTTATCATACACTTACTCTCACATAAAATTATGTTTCTGTACATTTAAGCTTTCTGTGGCAAAAGTAGAGTGGAGAAGTGAAGATAACACTTCTACCCTCTAATTTAGGAAGTGCCAGTTTGTAGTAATCCATTTAAAGAAATCTTGTATTTTTGGTTTTTCTGGGAATGAGAATACTAAATTTAGCGCTTCAATTTTGATCTCATTGATTAACTTTGATAACCAATTCCCACCATCTCCTAGTGAGTACACACCTCTAGTGCTTTCCCATCCTGGAATAGCTCTACCTGAAGTTTTCTGTTGTCCAAATCTTATGTTTATTTCTACATCATTTATACGTAAGTTCCCATTCCAATCAATATCAATACTGGATATGTGGTCAGTTGCATAAGTAGTACCAAAACCAATCCCGTTTGGATATTGTGATATTCTACTTCTCAGATACTGCATTGCATCATCACAGTTTCTTTGGTAATCTGCTAATATCAGCGCGAAAAGTTTCATCATTTCATCATCCCCAGATGGATGGAAGAGATCAAGTCCAGTCCCATAACCAATTCTCCTCCTAAGTAAATCTAAAGTGTCTTCTGGAATTCCATATCTGTTTCTTAGATGTGTAATCCATGCTTCAGCAACTTCTTCTCCATATCCAGCTCTTCGAGAACCTGCTACCGGATTGAAATCTACCATGAATCTTCCCTTATCTGATATACTAAAGGTTATAGGATTTTGTAGTAATTTCTTATCTAGACCTAAATTGTCTAGCATATGTTGTAAATTGTAATTCATATATACATTGAATTTTGTTCCTGCTTCTGATACAAGTTGGAATGGTTCTCCTGTCTTTTTGTTGTAAAAAACTAGGCATTTGTTAATCTCACCATCACTATTACCTCTCCAAAAATTCCCATCTGGTAGTTTGTAAGGATCTTGAAAATTACGTAACAAAGTTTCTCCAATATCAGGATTGTTTTGTATTAATTCCTCTATCTCCCCAAGAGTCTTACCACTAACATCATAATTACTATCTTCCAAAAGCATTTTGAACCAGTTCTCTTTGAAAGTTATTGCATTAACAGATTCTTGTACTGTTCCACCGAATAGCGTATCTAGTCTTGCACTAAATGGTGCATCCCATTGTTGATGATAATTATAAGTAACAATTCCATTTTGATCAAAGAAAGATTTAAGATAATTATCAATAACTAACCCACGATTAGATGAAGAAAAAGTCTCGAGACAGAACTCCATTGTTCCACCGCTAAAAATCTGAAATTCGTCAAAAACTCCTGTAGAAATCATTTTATTGTAGATTAGTGTCTGCATTTCATTTATTCTCCCTGCGACTTGATGTGGTGTTAGATCATCAATACAAGAATCAAATCCCCCTAAAGCATTATCTATTAGAGTATTTAGTTCTCCGTATGCTTGTTTTTGTGCATCTGTCAAAGATTCCCATGAGATGTCTGGTCCTGGAAACTGTGGTTTCTTTAGATACTTCTTTCCATCTACTACATCAAAATCAACTCTAAACACCTTAGCGTCAAAGAGTATTTCTACTGGTTCTCCTCCCCCAGTTGGTATATATTTCAGATTTATGTTATCTGTAATGTCATCTGCTGTTTTTGTAGCAGTAGTCCAGAAACCATCATCCATGATCATTTTATAAGCTGAACCTTGTTCTATAAGTGCAATTATCTGATTTTATTTGATTTTACAACAACAAGATTCGAGATCTCTCTTGCCAATCCAAATTACAAAAGATTAGGGTTAATAGCGTTTTATTATTCTCAAGAAACACTAATAGCTACCGAAGTTACCATTAGTTCAAATTTAACTTTTAATATACTTCCTTCTGTTAATATCACTCATATCCTTCTTGTTCTTTCATCTTTAGATCAAAACTTCCCTTTGGTTTCTTCAGGTATTGGCTTAAGTTCATTCGCATACTTATCAATCAGTACTTACAATCCTTATTATCTAGTCACTAATACTCCTCTTATTGAGCAGAATTCAACCCATCTTACTGTTTATGCTTTGAATATTTTTTTCATTAACAATACTGAGATTTTCTTTTCATCGGGAGAAGATTTTGTTATTCTGGAAATTGTTTCTGAAACATTTAGCTTCCAAGAAGAGATGCTGTTTAGTCCTGAACTTTTTTATGGCTGGGGAATTTGCACTGATATCACTTCTCTACTCCCTGGTACCTATGATATTTTTCTACATGCTAACACTTCTGATTTTTGGTACTCTTCTTTTCTCTCTTCTTTTGTTATTAATTTGCAAGTCGAATTTTCCCAACCATTATTGATTGTAGATTCTTCTTTATCTTCTCTCTCTATTTCAATTAATATCTCTATTTTACCCTGTAATCTTCAAGAGGTTCTCAATCAAATCTCTGTTACTGCATTCATCTACAATTCTTCAAAACAACTTTGTTTTTCAGCACAACTTCACTCTATTGATTATTTTACTTGGTCATTTCAGTTTGACTATTCTGACTTTCAGTCGAACAACTATTATACAGTCATTTATCTCAATTATCAAAACCAAGAATTTCACTCATTTCCTTCTCAAATGGTAGCTATTACTCCGAGTGAACCTACTAAAACTAGTTTCTACTTCTTTTCTCCACTTGTAATCTTCTTTATTTTCAGGAAATTTATTTATACTTACAAATCTACTAGGAAGAATATACATGAAAAACAATAAACTCATCATTCTTTTGATTCTTACTTTCTTCTGTTTTCCTCTTATCTCTTCTCCTTCTTCTGCTCTTCATGAGCGTTCTTTTACAATTACTTACCCCAGTGGTACTTCTCTAGAACTTTCCCTCTCTCTCAACTCTCTTCTTCTTAATACTAACTTCATTTCTATGAATATTACTGTTAAGCTTCTTAGCATAAACCCTCATATTATTTCTATTACCGATATTGTTGTCAAAGTTCGTTTTTCGAAAAGCCCTGATACTCATAGCACTCTTTCTATTGTTTATCTTAATACTGTGAGTTTGTCTTCTTGGAACACTCCAAGTATACTTTATTATGACAAAAAATGGGGTAATTCTCGTCTTGAAGCTTATATCGAGTGGAATGAACCTGGTTATCATATCTACTCTGATTGGATGAATTATTTTACTGTTCGTCCTAACAATCTCTTTAATCGTTACAATTATGTTTTTCTTCCCGTTATTGTCCTTAGTTCTTCTGTTCTCGCTTATTTCCTTTTCACTCGTTATCTCAAAAAACGTAATCTTCCCAAACTTCCCCCTCTCTGTCAAGAATGTGATTTTCAACCTGAACCTGATTCTAAATTCTGTCCTAATTGTGGAAAAAAATATCGATACAACTAGTTGGAATGAAAAATAATCAGAAAGCTGGTATGATAATATTAGGAATCAGCGATGATTTAGAAATAAAAGGAGTAAGAAAAACTAAACTTGAAGAACTGAGAGATACTATCCAAAAGCATTTGGATGAAAAATATAATCCTAAATTACGAATGATATCAAAGGAGTTTTGTCCCTTGGCAGATAAACTTAAACTTAAGATTTTCGTAATTGAAGCTCTAGTTTAAGAAGGCAGATTATACGCTTATTCTCCTTAAAGAACAAATCACTATTATCCTATTAGAACAGGAAGTAGTATGGGGAGAATGACACCTTGAGAAATTCGAGAAAGACTAGCAAATAACTAATTTTTTTTTTAGTATATTCAGTTTTAATATACATCGTAAGCGAATATTTGATTTTGTAGAGATAAATTGATCTTTCATTAAGGATTTCAAGATTTTGTATAAGATATCTCATACATGAAAAGATTGCACAATTTCATTGCAAGTTTCTTGATAATATGTTACCAAGTTGGGTTTAGTTAACATCTTTAAAATTCTGAGAAATCCTTTTATATCTGTTTAAGTAAGCTTCTGTTTGATATTAATTTAACGATAGGAGGTTGTTAAAATAATGAACATTTCATTGTCGAAAAAGACCAGAAAACTGCTTGTGGTTGTTCTGGTGAGTTTAATAATTATTGTGTATCCAACAACATTTCTTCAACATGCAGAAGCTGCTGATAGTGGGTACGTTATTATCTATTCCCCTACAGCCTATGAAAGATATCCTTATTGGGAAAGTGTGAACATTCATTATCGAGTAGTAGTACGTTCTGGTTGGTTACTAGAATCTTCGAGGATTTTTATTGATGGGCTGTATAAAGGCATGTATTCCCAATCATTTGTCAATGTCAATATCCATGGTTTAGCTTCGAAAATACATACATTAAAAATAGAAGTTAATTGTTTTCGTGCTCGTCCTTTTGATTATGACCAATACAACACCTTCAGAACCTTTTATACCTACTCAGCAACTGATCAAGATGACATAAATGACCTGAGAATCGATAAACTGCATGATCTTGGTAAAGCTGGACAAGGAGTGACTATTTGCGTGATGGTTGATGGTCTAGGGTATAATGACGTCATTAACTCCAACTATCACCCGTCCATCTATAAGGAATATTCTAATGTTATCAGAGATGTAGATTACTTCATATTTGATAGAGACTCGGAAGGAGATAATCCAAGTTTTAAGAAACTTACTTCCAATTGGGATCAGCTAAGTGCATCTGCAAAATGGGATGCGATTAGAAATGAAGAGGATCCGTATAGACCTAAAAATGCTGGAAACATTGATCATATGCACGGTACAAAAGTTTTAAGTGTTTTAGTTCAAATTGCTCCTCATGCAAAGTATATGTTTGTTGAGCACCGAGGGAATCCTTTGAAAGAATTAGCTGCAATAAGATGGATTTCTGAAAATGATATTCACATAGATTATAGTATAGAAGTAATCAGTTTATTTTGGGGGGACTTCAAGAGTGACATAGATAGATACTTAGGTAGTATTTATTCCTGGTTTTGGGGTACTACATATAATTTTGATGACTACGAAACTTGGTTTGACGATATCGCCAACGGTGGTGGATTGAATCAAAAAGTAATCACTGTTGCTCCTTCAACTAATCAAGCAAAGACATTTTCTCAAGAAAGTAATGCTTGTTTTCCAGCGTCTCTATCTACAGTTATAGGAGTTACAGGAGTCTATGATAGAGATAATGGTGATTCTTCTTGGAAATTAAGAACAGGTGATGATGGAGCTTGCAATGGATATGGTATTGATATAGCGGGTATCGATTATTATACTACTATTCCTTGGGAACCAGATACAGATATTTATGAAATCGCTGGTACATGTAATGCTGCCACTTTTGTTTCTGGGATTACTGCTATCTTGAAACAATACTATGATCCTTTAACTATTTCTCAACTTCAAGAGGTATTGAAATATACTGGTGATGCAGAAGGTGATTCTCCCAAGAATTATGGTACAGAAAGTGGAGGGGCATACGAATCCTTGGATCCTTATGACGAATCTACTAACTTTGGTTATTATCCTGGCAATTATAGAATAGCTTGGGGAATAATCGATTCCTATGAAACCTATTTATATATAAAAGATAACATTATGCCCTAATTAATTCAAATTCATAGATAATTTGTGTAGAAGAAGGAATGTTAAAACAAAATAAGGAGAACATCCACATGAGAAGAAAAAACAGAATAATTTCAATTTCAATAATAGTGTTAACTATCTTTATGATTTGTTCTTCTTCCTTTATTTTAAAGCAAGAAGCTTCAAATATCTACCAACTGAGAACTTTGAACCATTCAAGTTCTTCTGGAAAAGTCAAAACAGATGAAAAATCTTTGACAAATGAACTAACTGATGATTTTCAATTAATAATAAATACTCCAGTAATATCGCAGAATGCTACTTATTTAACAGTGATGAATCTGAATATTACTTTCTCTAATGATACAGCGATAACTGATGCAAGTGCAGAAGATAATGTAACATTAGTAATTTTCAATGATAAGGGTTTTTCAAGCAATTATACAATGGATTACGACTTGAATCGATTTAATGGCTGGGGAAAGGACATATTTATTTTTTATTATGAATATCCAGGGATATATTATATCGGTTTAATCGTATCAACAGGATTGTATTATTATAATAATACTATTGACTCATTTGAAATAGGTTTCAGTATCCATTTTAGAATACCTCTACTTGGTTTAAGTAATGAGAGTCAAATAATGCACATATCTATTTCTATTACTATAAATCCAACTATTTATCTTGATTATGTTTTGTTTAATAGTACTATCTATGGGTGTATTTTCAATTCTTTTGATTATAATGTCAAAACAGTCATACTAACTTGGGGAGGATTTAGTTTTTGGTGGTACCGTTGGACTTCAGATCTCAATGTTGATGATTTGGAAACTGGCCAATACTATGCGGTAGGATTTGTTGTTTATGAGGAAGAATTGTTCATATCTCCTCCTTCAAATAGAGTCTTTTATATGCCTGACCAACCTACAGAAACACCAACAACGAGTGGGGATAAGACAGCGTTGATTATCATTTCAGTCAGTCTTATAAGTTTCGTGCATCTGTTAAGGAAGAAAAAGTATAAGCAATAGATTAGACAACTTTTTTGAATTTTATTTGAGTATTAATCAAACAGATTCTGAAATGTAACAGTATAAAAAAATAAAAAAACACTTTGCTAAAATCAAACTACAGTTTGTACAGGAATTTGAAGATATTTTAGTTATTGAGTTGCAGGGGAAATAACTGATATATGAAACATACTTATACATTACCGATAATTTTATACCATAATGAAGTGATGTTTGTCACTTTAATATCAAGTTAAAATCATGAAGAAAATCGAAAGAAAGAAGGTGAAATACTATAGAAAGAAAGATAATATACACATTCACTATCTTCATACTAATTGTGGTACTCATAGTTAGTTTTTCGTATTTCACTTCTCTTCAGTATGATGCATTAGTGATGACTCTAGAAAGAGAAAATTCTAGTTTCTGTGTGAGTAAAGACAGAGATAATAATAAAAATCAAATGACTTTAACAGATTATGATTCCTTTCTACTATTGATAAACGAGCCACTTATCGATTATAATGCTTCGCATCTATCAATAAGTAATCTAACTATTACATTTGCAAATGGTACAGACATCTCACAGGGTGATGCAGAGGATAATGTGACAATTGAAATTATTAATAATGCTAATTTTTCTGAATCCTATTCTGTTACATACAATAATGTTAGCCATTGTTGGGAAACGGTTATTTATGTTTATTATTTCAGCCCTAGAAGATACTTTGTCAATCTAACTGTTACAACTGAGAATTATTACTATAATAACACTATTTTTTCCTACAAAGTACCATTCAGTATTGTCTTTGGCTATAATAGTTTAATTATAAATAGTGAAAACAACACTCTATCTAATTATTGCTCTATTTCTACTGATCCACATGATCTTCGTGATTATATCTTATTACTGAATAGTGAAGTATGTGCAAATATTCTTAATTCAACAAATGACATTGTTAAAACTCTTGTATTAGAACAAACAGGATTTATAGGTTTTTACTATACTTGGTCTTCTGGAAAAATCAACATTACAAACTTTTCTGTGGGGCAATACTATTCACTCGTGATAGTTGATTATGATGAAGAAATATATGTATCTGAACCATCGAATACTGAACTATATGAGAAAGATGAAATAGTAATAAATAGTTTTGAGATTATATGGATAATCTTTCCTATTTCTGTTATGATTGTTTTGCATTTATTAAAAAAGGAAAAAAACAATAAAAAATACAATTCAGACTGAAAATCGATATTTTGTATATGCCCCTTTAACTGTTTCTCGACTTCAAGATGTATTGAAATATACAGGTGGACAAGAGATGTTTACTTATCTCCGTCCTAAATACTACTCCGGTGCCACTTGTGCCGTTATTGTCTATGATATCACCAATCAAAGCTCTTCTGATGAGATAGAAATCTGGGTAAATGAAGTTGTCTCGAAATGTCCTGATATACCTATTGTAGTTTGTGGAAATAAATTTGACTTAAATGAAGCTAGATCTATTGAGAAAGAAGTAATGTTAGATTATACCAAATTACATAAGTTTGATTATGTTGAGTCTTCGGCTCTTTCTGGTTTTAATGTAGACAAGTTATTTCATCATGCAAGTAGGCTATCTCATCAATATGGCGATAGTATGTTAAAATTCAGAAAGGAATATTCGCTTTAATTTATTGAATCAGTATAAAATCTGTTTTTGAATCTCCACAAAACTATAATTTTATAAAGATTAATTGATGACTTGCTAGCATGAATAACAAAGATTCTTCTATTATAACAGAGTTTGTTTCAGTTGATGGTACTGAACCGTTATCAAATGTTGCTTCTATGTTTAAGGAAAAAACAAGAGAGATATTGGTTTTTGAGGAAAAAGACGTGTTTCTTGGTTATTTAACTAAACGATATGTTACACATCAATCAAAAGTTCAACCTAATACAAAAGTATCAAGTTTAATTAAACGTGTGCCTACAGTTAGTAAAGACTCTACTCCTGATGTGATTGCAAGAGCACTTTTATCTGAAAAGATTTTTTCCGTTCCTGTAGTGGATGATGGACATATTATTGGAGTTATTCGTGATATTGATTTGTTAAGAAATTCAGAAGATATTTTTGGCAGTAAGAAGGTGAAAGAGGTGATGACTCAAAATCCTATTGTAGTTACCAAAGACACTTCAGTTGCTAAATTTATTGCCATTTGCAGAACTAACAACATCTCTAGAACACCAGTTGTTAATGAATCGAATGAGCTTGTTGGTATAATGAGTCCACATGATACTACTGATTTAATTTTATCAGAATCTCTAAGACAAACACGAGGAAATAGAAAAGCAGGACAGCTAGATGTACTCTCAGTAACTGTTGAGGAGTTGATGACTCAAGAAGTTGCAACTTGCACTGAAAATGACTTCTTAATAGAAGCTATAGTTAAGCTTGAAAAAGCAGATCATAAAGCATTGATAGTTATTGATAAGGAAAATCATCCTGTAGGAATAATCACTACAACAGACTTACTTGAAACTGTTTCAATGCCACCAGAAACTGAGGGTTATTATTTAAGAGTTCTTGGAGATGTTGAGGATTCAGACATGGAAGATGTTATTGAAATGGGAATTGAAATAGTAAAGAAATATTCAGACATAATTGGTACATCTGGACAAATGTATATCCATGCAAAGGCAATCCCTAAAAGAAAGTTTCGTGGTTCTATTCTTTATCAATTGAGAGTGAGAATTTCTACAAATAAAGGAAAAACCTATGTTTCTCGTTCTGATGGTTATGGTGTTTTTGGAGCATTTGCTGTTGCTTTAGACAGAATAGAAAGAGAAATTGTTTCCGAAAGAGAATTAGAAATTCAGAGTCAACAAACTGGAAGTGAAAGATATATTCTTGAAGAGATTGAAGAACTCTAGAATATTTCTTCTTTCTCGACTTTGATTATTTTGACAATGCCCTACCGTTAGCTTTTTTATTTACTAATTTGGTTTTGACTGAAAATGAGTGAATCAAAGCCAAAGAAGAAAAGAAGAGCCAATTTTACTATGTTGAATAGAGAAGTAATCAAACCAGGTTATTGCGTATCATGTGGTGGATGCGAAGCAGTTTGTCCTGTGTATGTAATCTCAATTGAAGAACTTATACCAAAATTAGTTGGTGGCTGTATTTCGTGTGGTGCTTGTGTGGATATATGTTTGCGATATAAACAACGAAAAGAACAACCTAAACATGATGAAACAAGTCTGGGGGAGATAATGGAAATTTACAAAGGACATTCAGTCTTCGAGGATGTCAGAGAAAGAGCGCAAAACGGTGGTATAGTTACAACTTTGCTCTTGAACGCTATGAGCAAGGGAGATATCGATAGTGCGTTAGTTACAGGGCATATTGCTGATTTATTGGGCCCTGTTCCAGTTTTGGCACTTAATGAGCTTGATATTAAAAAATCTGCACGTTCAAAGTATACATTAAATCCTGCTTTAACAAAATTAACTTCGATAAAACTTAGTCAAAAAGAAGCTGTAGCTATTGTAGGATTACCCTGTCATAATGATACATTAACAAATGTTATCGACATGAAGAATTTAGGCGCTGATCACAGAGTAAAATACAAAATCGGTCTCTTTTGCATGAGTAGTTATAATCCAAGGAATTTCAGAAATATCATTACTCAAAATCTTGGCTTAGGTGCTGAAGAACTTAGTAAAACAGATTGTGCTCGAGGAAAATTTTTCTTTGTGGGTCCGGATGGAACAACTGATATAAAAATAAAAGAATGTGCTGAAGCAAAAGCTGAAGGATGTAAATATTGCAAAGACTTTTCTGCTGAATTCGCAGACATTTCCATAGGGAATGTGGGTGTTGATGATAATAGTAATATAATCATTATTCGTACTCAAGCAGGAAAAGAGTTGTTTGATTTAGCGCTTAAGGAAAATATTCTAGATGTTGAAAAAATAGAACAAGATAAGTGGTCTGAAACTCTAGCTGCGGCTCTTAAATTGTCATCAATTAAAAAGAAAACAGCTAAACCATTACCTCCTATCGAAACTAATTAATCCTTCACTTACTCTTATTTCAATAGGTGAGAGCAATAACGAGAGTAGAATTAATACCTTTAAAACTACCAATAGTAGCTAAGGACGATAATATAGGTGCTCTAATTATTGGTTCTCTCAAAAAAGAAAAACTGGACATAAATGAAGGAGATGTTTTTGTAATTGCCCATACTATCATCTCAAGAGCAGAAGGTAAAGAATATTTCTTACCGAAGCTTTCCTCTTCTCCTTTTGCAGAATACATTGCAAGAAAAACTGGTAAGGATCCTGCTCTAGTCCAGTTAATTGTTAGTGAAGCGTCGAAGATTCTTAAAGTGAAAAATAACATTATTATTACTAAAACAAAACATAATTGGATTTGTGCGAATTCTGCTGTTGATCAATCAAATGCCCGCCCTAATTGTGCAGTTACTCTTCCCGATGATTCCAACAAATCAGCAATGGCAATAAACAAAACCCTAAATAATTTTCTGAAGAAAGATGTGTCTGTAATTGTATCTGATACACACGGAAGGGCACTAAGACGTGGAGCTATCAATGTGGCTATTGGTTCTTACAATTTTCCAGTAATTGATGATTCAAGAGGAAGAAAAGATATTTTTGGGTATGAACTTACATCAACAATAGTGGCTTTAGCTGATGAAGTTTGTTCAGCTGCAGAACTTGTGATGGGACAAGCAGGAGAGATGATTCCTGTTGTTATTATAAGAGGAATACAGTTCAGATCTCCAGTTTCTGGTGTTGAAGAGCTTCAATTTAACGATGAACGACGTCTTTTTAGATAAAACAGCTGTCGATTGTCACCAACAGTAATTTAAAAACGTTATAATTTTAATCTAGCTTGAAAACTTTCTAAGAGAGGTGTTCTTTATTGTTTAAAGGAACTCGAAAATCTTCCAAAGAAAAAGCAAATGAAGAATTGGGAAAAGCACGATTAGCAGCTCAGCAAAAGAACTACAAAGAAGCTGCTAAGTTTGCAGAGTCTGCAATTGAAATTCTAAAAGAAGAAGATAATAGAAAGCAAATGGACGTGGCTAAAGCTCTACAAAATGAATACTTGGGAATGAGTGCAATAAAATATAACAAAGCATTAGAAGCAGCTAATTATCTAGGTCGTTCTGGTGGTTTTTACCAAAGATTAGGTATGATTACTGAATATCAAAGAGTTTTTGAACAGCAAGCTAAAATCCTTAGAGTTATGGCGATACAACAGATGAAAGAAAGAAGGTTTGTAGATGCCGCCTCATATTTTGAACAAGCTGCTATCTCCTATCAGAGACTGGATAACAAAGCCGATGAGATGGATTGTAAAGCTAAATCATACATATCTAGAGCTGCAGCAGAAAAGCATATTTCTGGTAGAAAATTATATCTTAAAAAAGCAGTAGAGTTAATTGAAGAAAGAGGATCTGAAGAACCGATTATAAAAGCTCATCTGGCGTTCTACAATGCCCTTTTTGTAGAAGACGAAAAACCAGAGATGGCGTTGAAATATTATGCTGAAGCTTTGCAAAATTATCAATTATCAGGTTCTCGGAGTAGAATTCAAGAGATAAAAGAAAAAGTAGAAAAGCTTACGAAAAAGCTTTAATTATTTTATTATAGTTTGTTTAAACATGAAATTGAGGGGGCAGTAAACAAACATTTAAAAGATTCTTAAGGCATAGATTCCTAAAAATAAAAACCAGAGGTTTTGCATATGGTAAGCATATTACAATCATTGAAGGTTTCAATTCTGTTTTTCTTTCTTGGTTTAATACCTTTAGTTATTGCTTTGATCTCGTTTGGAGCTTTACTTAATGGAGGAATTGCAGAATTAGGATTTATCGCGCTCGACGCGTCTTCCATATCCTATGTGTGGTTTATTGGTTTAGTCGTTGGTCTATTTGTCTTCTTCATTGGGTTGTTCAAAGCAATTGGAGACATTACAGAATCTGCCTTAATCGAATAATTCAGAAATCCTACAAGAACCAAACACCACTCTCTTTCGAAATATCTCTATTCGAGATTTTTTACTATTTGAAAGTAAGTTTTACGTTTTTAAGTATTTTATTTTCCCAAAATAGATTTAAGTGTATTAATTTTATATTTCTCAATAGAGAAGCACCAATATTTACTAAAATATTTCAGGTGAATAAAAATGATGAGAACTTCAGAGGAGGACGTTAGTAAAAGTAGTTCTTCTATAGTGGTTCCTAGCAGAGTACTATACAATAGAATCTTCAGTCTTTCAAGCGTAGGAAAACTGGTTTTAGTAGGCATTTTGATTGGTATATTGTATCTATCTTATTCTTTACTGAGTTATTATGTAAAATCAAATTATTTCTCAATTGTACTGATATTTGTAATCATTCTATTCTTTCTAGTTTGGATTTCCAGTCTTTATTTTCTTTTCTCCATAACTAGTACTGATATTGAAAAATCTGTAATAATGAAAATATTTCCACTGCTATTAGTTACAGCCTCACTGACAGCTTACTTTGCTACTGTGATAGAGAACAAAGCTTCTTTACTAATTTTTTCTTTTAAAGGTATTTTAACATCAATAGGTGTGCCAGGAGCTACTTATGAATTAGCTAATTCAGTATTGTATGTGTCAATAATTCCTCTTATTGAGGAATTTGCTAAGATATTTCCGCTTCTTATTCTTCTTGGAAACTATGCAAGAATTAACGTTGGAAAAAGGAACATTGTAACTAATTTAATCCCAACTCATCGTACTTTTGTTTTATTAGGGGCATTTTATGGTGCATGGTTTGATTTGTTTGAACAGTTCCTGTCCTTCTCAATTTTGAGCAATCCTCCAATAGGATATTTCGCTTCAGCATTAAATAATCAAGAAATAATTGATACCCTAATTAATACGAGGACTGTATTTCCCTTACATTCTGTAACTTCTATGTTACTTGCATTCGGGGTAGGTTATCTCTTCTTATCAAGAAAAAACAAGAAGAAATTAGCTTCAAGAATAATTTTTATTATGTTTCTGTTAGTTTCTGTTGGGTTTCATGCATACTGGAATTATAATTTCCAAGTTTTTAGCGAGAAATTCATTTTTTCACTTCTTCAGATAATGGGTTATGTTTCTTATGGTATCTTTGGTTTCTTTGCGATTTGGATTTTATTTAAAGTCCCGAAAATTTGTCCTACTTGTTATAGCGAACATAGAATCAATGATTGTGAGCAATATGAGGGGAAAACCACCATATATGAGAAGAAAATTAGGAAGAAGAAAAGTGTTAGGAGACTTATTGACGACTCAACAAGAATGATGCTATGTCCTGAATGTCAGTACCCTCTTTACAATGGACAGTTTTGTGGTAATTGTTGGTCTTTTCCTAAACTTCAATGCGAAAATTGCAATCAAGTTGTTCCAGCTTTTAGCAGAAATTGTTGGGCATGTGGTTCAGATGTCCCAACATTGTATGAAAAAATGGGTTCTTCATCCCCACCTCTTTACATGAATTTGTCTGTTGGTTTTACTAGGATTTTAGGAGTTGGTATAATTATTATTTTTGCTTTCATTTTTAGTACAATTGAGGATTCTTTACATTTTTTGGGTAATACTATATTTCTCCTGAGTGTCATAATTGCTCTAAGTGTTAGCATTGCTTGGTACAGATCTTCAAAGAACAGAGTTAAATCGATTTTAGCTTCTATTAACATTACAGCTATAGTCGCATTTTCTCTTTTAATAACAACAATGTACTTGTCAATATTTGCCGTTTTCTTGATAATATCTGTCTATCAAATCTTCTTTGGATTGATTGGTATTAGTTTGATACTATTACTTGATGTTCTATTCATAAGATTCATCATAAAAGCTGCAAGGGGGACGAATCTTATAGTAATTTAGGTGATAATATGGAAAGACTAAATGCTTCTTACAAACCTCCCCCACCAAAAACAGGAAAAAAGGGACCTGCTCCTTTTAAACTTGATTTCAAATATCTTCTCTATAAGCTATTCTTCCCCTCCTTAAAGAATAGGGGAAAACGGGAGTATGTAGGAGTTTTGATAAGAAGAACCTCAACTTATCTTGCTATAACTTATGCCATATCAATTACTCTAAGCATTATATTGTATTATTTAGATGATTTTTCATTATTCTATGGACTTATTTGGAGTCCTGAAGAAATTCTTTATCTCCCATTTCTATCCGCTTTCATTTCACAAAACTTAGATTCTCTGATTACTAATTATGTGCTCACCATTTTTTTGCCTTTCTTTTTAGCTGGAATCATTTGTGCACTTTTTTGGGGAGAAGAAGCGCGAGATTTAGTTCTTAGTTCTGCACTGATAACATTTTTACTGTTTATTACATTACATCTTTCGCAAGTGATTTTATTCAGTTCTTTAGCAGCTAGTATCTCAGGAGTCTTCGCAGGATTTTGGTATCTAGGTTTCATTTTTATATTTTCAGTGTCTTTCCTAATTATTGGTTCTCTAGGTGGAGCAATAGGTGTTCGATTTGGTAAATTGTTCATTAATATATTTCTCCCTAAGAAAGGAGCGAAAATTACTTATTCTAACCTAATACAACCAAAAATGCCTCTGTCAGTAAAAACAGTTTTTGATCTGGATAAACCTCCTAAATCTGCTGATAGACAATATCACGCATTATCTATGGTTTACATGAATCGAAAAGTAGAGACCTTATTAAAATCAACAGAGAAGAAACACTGTAAGTATTTTGTTGATGGTAAATGTGCTTATTTAGGCTATGTTACTGCTGAGCATAAATATCAGATTTGCTTGACTGATTACTGGCCGTTATGTAGGATTTATGCATTCTTAAGTGAGAGCAAGTTAGTTATTGATGATTCCATGGAAGGTGAAAACAATGTCTAAAAATATTAGTAAGTACTTCAATCTTAGAATTCTACTTCTAGTAGTTTGTTTGATTATATTCATCTTGCTAAATAGTTCTCAAGAAAGCTATGAAAGTATCAACGATATTCCAATTAGTACGCTTACTACAACTAACATAGGGTATTTCAACACAACATCAGATCCCTTATCCACCACTTCTGGACCAACTTACCCAACCGATCCTCCTCCTACTCCCTCAAATGGTGGAATCACACAAACTGAAAAGCCTAGCATTTCTTCACGTATACTTCCTATAAGTATAGGTGTTGCGATTTTAATACTAGTTTTCATGTTATACCTTCGAAGAAGGAAAGAAGTGAGTCAAACAAGTGCAAGTTCAGTACAAAGAAGTTCCACAATTTCTACAAGAAGACAAAAATTCAGTACACAGATTGTTACCTTAGTTGATGTTTTAGAAGATTATTTGAGAAAAGGAAATTATGCTGAGGGAATAATCTTTGGATATCATCAATTGGATAAGAATATGCAAATCGTTCTTGGAATTAAGAGAGAAACTTACCTTACACCAAAAGAATTTTCCTTATCTCTAGATTTGCCTGAAATCCTTCCCCATTTCAAATGGATAATAGATATTTTCTATGTAGCACGATATAGGGTTTCTCAAATGACATATGATGACCTTGAACAATTTATTCTGGAATTGAAAACTATCAAAGATTTGAGTGGTAAGGAAGTCGATATTCAGATATCCCAAATAAAACACTTAGGTGAGGTTGAATGAAGTTTTCAAAGGCTTTCTTTTCGAATAAATATTCACCATTCTTTAAAATGGTTATTCAGACTCTACTGATTTTTGTTATAGTTACAATCCCCTTAAGCAT
Source organism: Candidatus Heimdallarchaeota archaeon (assembly GCA_019057375.1). Lineage (GTDB taxonomy): Archaea > Asgardarchaeota > Heimdallarchaeia > Heimdallarchaeales > Heimdallarchaeaceae > UBA460. The sequence goes on along the minus strand of DXJF01000148.1, from coordinate 26,360 downwards.
CAATATCACTAGTTCTCCTCCCCCCTATACAATGTATGACACCTCGCCAAGTGGAATGTCTATTTTTAATTCACTTCTTCAGGAAAGAGGATTTAATACCACTAGAACTGTCTTGTCAACAGAACCAGTAAAGACACTGCCTGATTCCTCAATTCTTGTAATTGCAGGAGGGGCTAAAAACTATAGATCTGCAGAAAAAGTTGTTATAGATTCGTTTATTGGACAAGGGGGAACACTTCTTCTTCTCGTGGGGTCAGGTTCTTCCTATGATCTTGCAAAATATTTAGGTTTAGGAATATCTACTTCTATGCTATTAGAAACAGAAAATTATTACCCCACTCCAGAATTTTTATTTGCTCATTCACCTGCAACTGTTAATGGAACATTATGTTTTGCCCAAGCGAAAGCGATTCTCTATGTTTTAACAAGCTCACAGCAAGTTGAAGTTCAATCAATTGCAACTGAGCCTACAACTTTTATCGACAGAAATGGAGACAAGATGTGGAATCAAATCTCAGAAGATACTAGAAGCTACAAGGTAGCTGTAGCAATAAGTAGAGGTTCTGGAGTGATAGTAGTAATTTCTGCAGTAAGTTTCCTTTCTAATGATTTGTACACCGCAGGATTCGATAACATTAATCTTGCAATAAATCTTATTGGAGCATATTCTGGGGGTTTGGAATCTTTAGTTTGTTTTGAAGAAAGCCATAAAAGATGGCCCTTCGCTTCTACAGAGGGTATAGTTAACCAAACATATGGAACTGTGATTTTGTTGTCAAAAACTAGATATTTCATCTTTATAGCAGTTCTTCTGATGTTGATTTTTTATTATTTAACTCCAAGAATTAAAGATGTATATAAAACAAAGGAATCCTATAAGAAATTTATCTCAAAAAAAATCTGGAGTAGACGGAGAGAGCTATTTGATACCTTTGGATCCCCCATTAATCCAACAGTTGAGGAAAAAGTTCTTTCCTATTTATATTTTCAACATGAACTTTATCCGAGTAAGGCTTATAATTATTTTATTCTTGAGAAGATGAAATTTATTCCTTCTCATTTATTCGAAGAGGAAGAGAGAGAGCTTTATGAGCTCGCACTAACAAAAAAATTAGATCACGATACATTCCTATTTCTGTTTAAGAAGTTGGAAACTATACAAAAAAGAAGGCGATATGAATGACACAAATACAAGAAACGAAAGAAATTTTCAGTAAAATTATGGACGAAATGAAGAAAAGGATTGTTGGAAATGAAAATGTCATTGAACTTATGTTTGCTTCACTACTAAGTGGAGGAAATGTTCTTCTAGAAGGTGTACCAGGAATAGCTAAAACTTTGATGGCAAGCACTCTAGCAGAAGTAATTAAAGTAGAATTTAAACGAATTCAATTTACAAGCGATTTGATGCCTGCAGATATTACTGGTGGAAATATTTATGAAAGAGAAACTAGCTCTTTCAATTTCATTGAAGGACCAGTTTTTACCAATATTCTTCTAACTGATGAAATTAACAGAAGTCCTCCAAAGACACAATCTGCGCTTCTGGAAGCTATGCAAGAGAAGCAAGTTTCTTCCGGAAAAAAAACTTACAAACTTCCAGAACCTTTTATGGTGATAGCAACCCAAAATCCAATTGAAAGTACCGGAGTCTATCCTCTACCAGAAGCTCAGATAGACCGATTCCTTGTAAAAATACCCGTTTATCCTCCCTCTTTGCAAGGAGAAATATCTATGCTGCTGAAAAAGAAAGAGGAAATGTTTGCTGATGTAAACACTGTTACAAAAAAGGATACTTTACAAAAATTATCAAATGAGATAGAAAGTAGCGTTATTTTGAGCAATCAGATAATCGAATATATAGCAAAACTTGTTGTTGCTACAAGATCTGTACCATCTCTAGCATTGGGCGCAAGCCCTAGAGGTTCTATAGCTCTATTAACATTAAGTAGATCAATTGCTGCAATAAGAGGAAGAGATTTTGTAGAACCAGATGATATCAAATCTATTTTCTTTCCAGTCATGAATCATAGATTAATCTTGTCTCCTGAGGCTGAAATTGAACAAATCAGGGTATCAGAAATTATCCAAAATATTCTGTCAGAAGTTGAAGTTGTAATTTAACCTAAGCATGAGGAATTTAACTATGGAAGAGGAAAAAATCTTTGAACTAACAAAGAATGGACGAATATTCATCCTTTTGGGAAGTTTATCTATAGTTCTAGGTTTATCTATTGATAACTATCTCTTAATTATTCCAGGTTTTCTTTTCTGGTTAGTAATAGCTTCTGCATTTGTTCACTACCTAACAACACAAGATGTTTCTTTTGATGTTGATATGAGAATATCAAAAGAGTATCTAAGGAGTAGGGGTTTACTTGCTGTTGCAGTGAATCTGACCAATTGTTCGAAAAAAACAATTAGGATTAAAACCACTTTACGATTTTCATATCACCTCCAAAGTATCAACCTACCAGATCAATTATATCTAAAATTAGAATCCGATCAAACACAGAAAATCGTGTGGATATTATTAGCAGTTCGAAGAGGAAATGCAGAAATTGGACCAATAGAAATAGCTGTGGGACCTCATCAACAGCTGTTCAAAAATCTAAGAATTCTGAGAGAAATTACAACAATAAAGGTGCTTCCCCAAAGACCACGTATCAATATTCCATGGAAAACCAAGAAAGAACTTCTTCTTAAAATGGTTCATGAATTTGCTCAAAGGGTTAGGGGTCGTGGCGATGAATTCTTTTCACTTCGTGATTACCTCCCAGGGGATGAAGTAAAACACATAGACTGGTTTGCTACTGCAAGACATGACAAATTGATTACCAGAGAATATGAAGATGAAAGAAATCTTCACTTCCTAATATACCTTGATTTAGGAAGTACTATGTTTGGTCCTAAATTTGAACACTCTTTATCTTCTTCTGTTGAAGTTTCCTCACTCATCAGAGGGACAAGTCATGATTTGGCAGTGATTGCATATGGGGACAATGTTAGTAGATTCATTGTTCCCCAAGTTGGGAAAAATGAATTGAGATTAATGTTGAATTTATTTGACATTGAGCCTCTTGGGGTTGAAAGTAACTTCATCAATGCTGTGAAATTTACCAGAAACAATCAATTGAATCATTCAATAGCTATAATATTTTCTGATTTGGAAGGTGATTTAAAAAAGAAGCTTCAAGGGTTACATTTGCTTAATTCTATGGGGAGCAGAGTAATATTCGTTAATTTTTCTACTATGGATTTCAATATCCTTGCCTCATCTGAATGGATAGCTAATGAAGCTCAGAATATTGAATATAGAGAAATCATTGATAATGTCTTTCCTAGTTTAGTGAGAGATGAATATATGAATAGAGAAGCTGAAATTAGAAGAATTCTATATTCAGTTGGTGGTGATTATGTGGAGATTAATGGATATGAAGATAACATAATTTTGTCACTTTACAGGTTGATGAATAAATATTCCCCATCACATAGATTAGTACAAGAAGCATTAGGGCGATAAAATGAGAATAAGAGATAAAGTCTTTGAGGCTGATTGGAAAAAAACCAAGAAAACAGCTACTGGTTCTCAGATTATGGTTTTTTGTCATCATCTATTGGGGGTGATAGCAATAGCAATAATAATTTTACAGTCAGCTATAAGTTTGAATGTATATGTTTTTACAATCTGGCTAATAATAGGCATTATCAACCTGATGATTGATTTATTTAGAGGTGGAGATTTGAATCTCAAAAATGAATTAAGTTTCGGAATTTTCTTTATTTTGGGTACAGCATTGTCTCTATTACTTGCAAATGTAAACTCCATGTTTTTCCCAGATACACTTGGCAGAATTGACATCATACTTTACCAAGTATCTGCAGGGATCTGCATAGCCTTGAGATTGCTCCTATCTATGTTCTTTCTGGAATTCTATTCTCAAGAAAGATTTTACATTTTACCAACTGGAGATTACGCAAAGGATCAAGTGAAACACTATGAAGATAATTTGATCTTAACTGATTTTGAACGCGAACCAGTTAAAGAGCTTGATGTGCTTCAGAAGTGGTGGATACTTATCAAAAAGATGTTCTGGCCACTAATTTCAATACTGATACTAGTTCTGTTTGCAGTTTTATATTCAATGATAATTTATTTCATAATCCCCCCAAATACTATAGCTGAATTCATAATTCGTCCTTCACTTATTGTTGTAACAATCCTCTACACGATCATACTCACAAGAATGAATGCAATTTTGCCAAAAATTAAGGATGAAACTCCAGTATCAATAAAAAACGACGATGAAATATCTGAATTTATTGAATAGCTGCTTCGTATTATTGTATATTAAATAATCATAAGTTAAGGGAGTAAAATATGAATGCTCACTTATCGTTATTTAGTAGTTCTTTCAGAGTTTTAATTCTTCCACATGATTTATCATTTTCTGGACAATAGCCGTAAAAATCACAGTATGCACCTAAATCCTTGAATATTAAAGGAGAAACTTTCTGAGCTTCTTCCAACATTGCAACAGCTAGTTGTCTGATCTCCCACTGGCTACGTACACATAATCTCTGAACAAAAAAGTCGACTAAAGCATGTGCATTCATGGAAACCATCAACTGAGTTGTTGTTGCACCTGGTAAGATGAATCTTGCGTCTTCTTTCGGAATACCCCCATCTACCATCTGTTGATACAAATTGCTACAATCTTCAAGTTTCTTGTTGTACAGTTCTAGGAATTGTGATTCTTTAATTGTATCAGGAATAACAGCTCTGAAATTTTTTGCATCAACATATCTTTGTGATTGCTGGGAATAACTGGCAATACGCTTTCTGACTAGTTGATGACTTGCTACTCTACTTAAACCGGAAATATAGAAAACATAGACATTATGCTCGAGAATAGATAAATGACCATTCTTAACTATTGTACTAAGATATTCTGCAGGTTTACTCTCAGCATCTTTTCTTATTTCCTCATAATCATGACCACCTGAATAGCATATTGCCGCAGCCATTTTAGCGATTAAATCAGTTTCCTTTGGGTAGGAGATCAGTTTTACTTGAATTGATATCACGTCCGAATAACAATATTCTCAATTGAGAAATGTTCACCATTTATCGATAAATGTGAGTTGTATTTGAATGAATGTATGACATTCCTTCACAATTTGTTTTGTTGATTTTGCTTCATCTTCATTGATTGAATTTATAGCTTATTCATTAACATTAGATTGTTTTTTTTCAGATTTATTTCAAACTTTTAGGAATATCTTACTTCATTAATATTATATACAAAATCATATATTAACACAAAAAACCTATTTGGGTCATGTATATATTTAAACTAAATATGTAAATTTCTTTCCCAAAGTCTAAAAACAAGAATTTTACCACTTCTATTTTTCTCGAAGCTGATGGCCAATTTGCAAGTATTTATATCGCAAAAAGTTTTTGAATAAAGTAGGAGTATAGAATCATTAGGGTAACCATCGGTACTCTTGATAGTTTATAATCACGAGGAAAGAAGATGTCAGAAAGCAAAGATTCGGCTAAAAGCATTAGTCGATTTAAAGAGGGAACTAAACTAAAGACAAAACCTGCTGTAGTTCCTAAATATAGAAAAATAAAAACAGGAAGCGACAAGTTCCCTATAGCTGCAATGATGCCCAGAGGTATAACCGCTTGGAACATAGTTTTTTCTACTCTATTTCTTGGGCTTTTAGTTGTAACAATTATTAATTCTTATTTCATTACATTTATTCCTATTCCATTACCCGATTTGTTTCTGAAGTACATCGTACCCGTTGTTTTAATACTAGAGGTATTTTTAGTTCTGATTGCTTTTGAAGCAAAATCATTTTCTTTCCCAAAAATACGCACGAGACATAGTGTGAAAAGGATAATGGTTGTAGGCTTTATCATAGGTTCATTATTGGTTTCTTTCTTTACTCCTTATTTCAATTTGATTGGAAAATATCGTGATTTACCTCCTGGTGAAATCACACCAATGGACACCAATCCCTCATGGTTTGATTCACTTTTTACAGGAGATGCACCATTTTACATAGATGGTATTCTAGATCTTTTAGATAACATGGATTTGGATCCTGATCTTGATATAAATGAAATAGCACAAGTAGAAGCTCTTTCTGGTACATTAGGGAACTATCTTTATCGGTGGGACATTAAGGATTATTATCAAGCGAGCTCTTGGGATTTCGTTGAGACGAGTGGCGAAACTAGATTTGATTTGACGGCTGAAAATCATGACCCGGCGACTCATTCTGACCCTCCAAGTAGTTATCAACAATTAAGTGTAACTCAATTGGTTTATAGTGTTCAAACTGCTCTACTTACACAATTAATATCCACTTGGAGTAATAATTACAATGAACCATTCCTGACAAATGATCTAAATTGGACAGATAACCTAGTTGATGAAAATGGTACTGTGAGTGCTGTAGAAGGAACAACTGATGTCAAATATAATCTAAATGACATGTTATCTTTGAAAGCTACAACCAATCAAGTAGGATTCTTTGGAGATTTTAATTATCAACCTTATTTTGTCAGAGATGACAATATTTCCTCCATTATTTCTGATTCAACAGATTATGACAATTATACATATCTTCATACGAGCTGGTATAATTCAACATTCGCTCGTTTCCTTCAGAAACCATTGAATTATGAGACTATCTCTCCTTTGGTAGCTGCATATGCAGCAGATGCTGCAAATTATGGAATAACAAATGGTCATTCAATATATCAGCAAACAACATACATTTTGGAGAAGATATTATCCGATTTTGGAATGCCAACAGCTGATAGTGATGATAACAATGATCGAGATAGAGCTCAACTTCTTTTGGAAGGTTCAGATACTTCCGCTTCCGCATATATAGCTTTGGCCATTATGACTTTAAGATTAAATAACATACCTTGTCGTCCTGTAATTGGTTTTGCAATTGGAGATGGAACTTCTACAATTAGAACCCTATCACTAACTGAAAATCTCTACGCTTGGGTTGAAGCTCTTCTCCCAGTAGACGAAGGAGGGGGCGGACCTACCTTCAGATGGGGTCAGTTCCAAATGGGACCTTATGTTGATCTAGATACAAGTTCAATGTATTATTGTGAAAACACTCTGTACTCTTCATTCAATGTAAGCATAGAAATATTTGGAGAACCGATTTCGTATCTTCCAGTTACCAAACAAAACATAGATGGAGAAGACGTTTATCTTACCGATTATACTAATAATTATACTCTTAGAGCAACAGTCAGTGATGAAACTGGCTCTGTAGAAGGGGCTACAGTCAATTTTGCAACAGTAACAGTAGCTCAATTACAAACATATTCAACAAATCCTGCAGTTTTATTATCTGTAGCAAACAATCTAGGTACAGCTATATCAGTGGTAGGAGGAGTAGCAGAACTTTACACGGAATGGAATCCCCTGTCGTATAGTGTTTACAATCCGAGCAATCCTGGAGGAACGGCTTATGTTTTATTAGCTTACGTGACGTTACTTTCAACGAATTACACGGGATTTGTAATTATACCTACTGGATATCTAACAGGTATAAGTATAAACGCTACAAAAGATACACTTCCAAATCCAAGTCCACCTCCTGTGGGAACGTTTGATTTATTCTTAATGCAAAAAGGAGTTCAATATCAGATCTCAACTGAGCTATTTGAATTCGCTGATCTGACATCGCCTTTAGAAGGTCGCTTAGTTACCTACTATATTTTAGATGAAAATGAGAAAAATGATTTACTTCTCGGAACATTGGATCCAGCTACATTAAGAGTGATAGGAACTGCTTCTACAGATTCAAATGGTAATTCGAGTGTTTATACTATGCAAGGAACAACCAATGTTTTATCAACCTTAACTCCTACTGTAACAGTTGGTGCTGCGTACTATATTGCTGCCTTATTTGGACAGAATTATACTTACACAATTATGCTTTACTTCGATGGAAAATATTCAACTGTAGATTCAAGTGATTATTACCATAACCAAGGAGTTGATGGAGACATCTTTGCTCCTGATGTAGATATTTATCTGTATCAAGAACCTCCAGGTGGATCACCAAGTCCAATAGTCGGTGAAGAAGTCGAAATATGGCTTGTAAAACAATCAGTCTATGATGCAGCGGATAAAACTGATGCAACAACATTGAAAGCTGATTTAGATGTTGTTAAAGCTGCTGGAATACTATATGGTGCTTATGATGTAAGTTCAGGAACAAGCGATGTAAATGGTTTCTATAACACAACTCTTAGTGTGGATGTTACACAATACGGGCCAGGTTTCTATAGATTGGTAGTATTCTATCTAGACACGTGGAATATATCTGCATCAATAACTATCGCTTTTCCACCAGCTCAAATGAGTTATGCTTTGACGAACGTAAAATCTTCAATATCCTCTCAAGTCTTAATGGCATACAGTATTACCGACATTGGTATATCGGGTATGCTTAGTGGTACAAATAATGAATATCTAACAGAAATCAACTGCTTAATCATGTTGTTTACCAAGGATGTGAAACACTGAAATGAATAGAAGAAGGACATATCAAATACTAACTGTCATTTTTCTAGTTGCAATAACTAGTAGTTTGATTATTCCAGTCTATAGTGAAGTAATGATAAGTAAACAGAATGAAGAAAATACTTCCATTACTCATGGTTCTTCAGCTCTTCATTCTGAATTTCCTTTTGAACTAGCAAGGAATGAATTCAAGTTTACTCCACCCATCCGTTCTGATATATCTGATTCTGAAACTGAATCCCCTAAAACTTCTATTAGTGCAAGACAACCCCATACACAAATTTTAGAAGTAAAACTAAAGGAATCCAATCTATTTGATCCTGATTTGGGTACTATAAAGTCAATTACACTTCCTAATCCTAGTGATCAATTTTTCAGAGGAGATACAATCACTGTTACTGGAGTACTCGGAACAGCCCTACCTGGTGATTTTTGGGTAGGTGAAACTGTATATCTTTACTATAATATAACAAGAGCTACATATGAATCAAACAAAGCACTTTATGATGGTAATCCTCAATATGAGGTGGGTTCAGGAGTAAGTGGTGCTGGAGGAGTATTTAATATTGATTTAGTTACTTCAAACTCAACTATTGACCCATTCTCTAAAGTAGGAGATGTTACCCTACTAACTTGGTATAGGGGAGGAACAAGTCCTGATTGGGCAGAAGGAAGTCCTGGAAATGTAACTGTTGAGTTCTATGGACAACTAGAATTTGATGTTGATGCAGTAGTTAGTAATCCTAATGCTCCGTATTCATTCACATCTCAGATACTTTATGATAATGGTACAGTTGTTGATGTTACAGGAACAAATCTTGATTATGATGTTAATTGGATAACTTACAGTGCTTCTGATGATAGTGGTACTGCAGTGTTCGCTTCCAATCAGTATATCTATAGTGGAATATCTCCTTCAGCAGGAACAGATACGGTAATTTATTCTATCGATTATGATATAACTCAATTGCCTTTTAGTTTCTTTGTAAAATTAGGCTCATTGACATTTCTTTCTTCTGAACCATTGACTGCTTCATTGTCTAGAAATACAGAAGAATCTGCTATAGTTGATGCTTACTATGTTACAGGAACAGGCTTAACTAAAACAGCTATAGATATTCAAATCGGAGACACAATAGAAATCCAAGCGAATCTATCCTCTAGTTCAGGTTTAGCAAATGGAGAAAATATTACTGTAATTTATTATTATGATGGGACTAATCACACTTCTCCATGGATTCATACAACCAATTCTACAGGTGGAATCAAATTTAGCACCTACTTGAATCCTTCAGTTAATGTTTCTGATATAACTCAAGGTCTTATCATTTATCTGCAACCTGTAAGCTCAGAATTTCCTGGAGCAAGAATGATCGGGGATGATTTGCAATCAATACTCACCGTAAATATAACGACAGTTCGTATAACGATTGTTGATACAACAAATTTCTATACAGTAGGATTACCTATTGATTTCAATGTAGAAATTGAAGATACCAATGGTAATTTATGTCCGTTCTCACAATTTCAAATAGATTTCACAGGTGAGCCATCTGATTTCTACTTTACAGCAGCTAGTGGAGATAGAGATATAATCTCTCTAGTTCCCAGTTACGCAGTTCAAGCTTCAATAGAGCCTATAACTGTTACAGGATTAGATTATGATGGAGGAGCATACAAATATTATGCTCCAAGTTCCCCAACTGCATTTGATAATTTTAATATATATTATGCTCTTTCACTAACTCTAACAGATAATGATGGCGGAGCAGCTCTAGATGGAACTACAAGAGATGTTTGGAATAGAACTTTCTGGAATGACTTTGAAACAAATAATGATTATTATCAACTAAGTGCAGCGGATCAATGGGCAAGAAATCCTGTAGGTGCTGAAATTTCAATAACCTTTGCAGGACAAGTAGCTTCCTTTGTTGTTACAGCTGGTCAAAACTGGGTAAGATATGATGAGACTCATTTGGGTGCTGGTTGGGATCACAATCTTGCTTTTACAGGAGATTTAATAGCAACAGGTGGAGATTATGCACCAGCAACAACTATCACACAGACTATCAACATCTATGGTCCTGATACCGAAGTTCCTACTTTGGTGAGTGTGAATTTGACACCTGATCCAAACAGCACAGCCACACATGATCCTTATTTCAATATCACTTTCACAGTTGTTGCTACTGATGCTCATTCAGGAGTTAGGTCTGTTATAGTTTATTACGATTTTTATGACCATAATGCCATTTATGACTCCTCTGCAAGTGTGACTCTTACAAATATTGCGCCTGATACTTATGAAGATAATATAACAATGTTCGTTTCTCAGAATCAATGGTATGTTGTATATTTAGTGGAGGTCAAGGACTATGCAGGACATGGATTAGATGCTACTGGAAGTAGACAACTTCTTCCAGCACAGTGGTATGATGCTAATTTTGGTTATACTGATAACGAGAATGGTTATTATAGAGTAGGAGATGTTCATGAACCAGTTGAACTTGCTTCTCCTGTAGCAATTTATTCTGGCAATGTTCCTAACCCTTATGTTGATATTTCTGTATTTATTAATGATTCAGTTGTTTATAGTGGTATGTGGTATGTTTATATTTTTGTGAGTAGAACCAATCTTGTAACAGATGTCTTTGAAGCAAACATCACTGAAGGATTGATGACACAAGTACCGGCAACAAATGAATGGATTTATCACTTAGATTTGGATTATAATTACAATTATACTTGGAATTATGTTGCAACAGATCTAGCTCTACCTTTGTTTAATTTTGAAATTTTTGATACTATGTTTCTCATTACGGATGATTCCGATAGTCCCAACATCTTCGGAATAACTGTAAATGCAATTAATGGTACAGCTGATCCTGATTCTGTTTTAACTTTTAATGCATCAGTAATAGATACATTAACCAATGTTTCTGCTGTTACTCTTAATATTACCATCTCACTTGGATCGACATTTATTGTTCAAGATTATTCTGTAGAAATGACTAGGATAGGCACTAGTGATATCTTCACGGCAACAGTAGATTTGTCACAATTTATATTCAGAACTTCGGGAACATATGCTCTCCTTTATACAATAGCGGCTACTGATGCCGTTGAAAACACGGGTACTGCATTAAGAAGTTTATCAGTAGTCTATGAAAGCACTGGATTACGAATCAATAATCTAGGAGCAATTATAGGTGGAGCAGCTGGTGCAGTTGTTCTTATTCTAGCAGGTTTATTCCTCTGGTTCAATAGACATACAATTCAAACTTATGCTAAGAAACAAACATTCAGAAGAAGATTGAGAGATTATCTGCGAGAGATAATTGATGACATTAAGAAAGATGGGTTAGAGGGAAGATATAAACAAGGTTTGTTAAAGACATGGAGTGTTGTGGAGGGTATTGGTAGAGAATTCTTTGATCTCCCAAGATATAGGAGTCAAACTCCTACCGAATTTGCACGATTATTAGCTTATCAAGGTAAAATTGAGCGAGAGCTCATTGGTACTCTCTTAGAGTATTTCGAAAAAGCACGATATGGCTTTGAAGAAATCACTGAAAAAGATTTCAATGCTGGAGTGCGTGCTTTATTAAAAATAGTAGATAAAATTGAAGTAGGTGAAATGAAAATTGAGTCGTAGTAAATCATCTGGATTCTTTAAAAGAAGAAAACAAGTCAAAGCTTTAAACCAAATGTTTACATCTGTAATGGCAGATGTTAGAATTTTCGAGCAACGACAAGACTATAGAGGTGCTGTAATAGCCTCTTTTGGAGGTTTAACAAACATCGCTGATGGTCTTCTTAGCATGGCTCGTGCTCCTTACGAAACAGGACGAGAATTTGGTATTAATGTAGCAAACACTGCAAATATTTCACATGAAGTTATGGATGAATACCTGACATCATTTGAGATTGCTCGTTATACTGATGCCGACATATCTTATGATGATTATCAAGAAGCAATCCAGAGACTAGATATCTGTTTCAGAGGAATAAGAGAACAGGGTGTAGAAGTAGTTGAGCCAACAAGAAAACCAACCAAGAGTAAAGGCAGAACAAGAAAGACAATCAAGAAGAAGAACTAGATTTAGACCAAAATTTAGTTTCACTAAATACACAATTGTGATGTCTATTCTGTTCATGATCGTAGTTGTACCTATCTTTCTAGGTCTTGTAGGACTAGGTGGATATGGAACAAAATTCAGTATTTATAGTGACAGCTGGGATGGTTTATCAAGTATGCGTCAAGTGCTTGAAAATGATGGTTTTACTAACATTACCAATGGAATGTCTTCTTTATCTTTGTTGAATAGAGTATGTGAACCCGGTGTTTTTGCAATAATCGGACCTGCTACACAGTATAGTACAACTGACACAATCTCACTAATAACTTTCCTAGCTAGAGGAGGAAGTTTACTAGTTGCTGACGATTATGGAACGGGGGCCGAAATATTTGAACCATTATTCAATATAATTAATACTTGGGATCAAATTGCCATGATGCAAGGCGGCATACCAACCTTAGCCGAACTGTTCGGATTTGGTGGTGAGGATGGTGAAGTAACAGAAGAAACCATTTTCTTCGAACTGCTAGGTATGATGAAAGGTTTTGCTTTTAATGGATCTGTATTGATGGATGCCGAAAGTTATACTGTTAATCCTGCCCAGCCAATTCTAACTCCAGCTGTGTCAACTCCATTAACAACTGGTGTTGATAGACTTCAGATGGAATTTGGAACAGCATTAAGTATTGCTATGAAACATACGGTCTATCTAGATGAGGCTGAAACAGTCAAAACTTCCAGAACGGATTGGATGCCTCTGCAAGCTATTAATTTGCTTGAACATCTAGGTATTGATGCGGGTTATTTCTTCTTGCCATTCCTACCTTTCTACACAACCGAATCATCTTGGTTAGAATCAGATTTCCAATCTGCAAAAGATGGAACAGCAACACCTGATGCTGGTGAATGGGGAAATGCCATGTTTGCACCTATTTTGACCTTACCTATAGGCCGAGGAAAAATAGTTATGATTGGAGATCCAGACATATTCATCAATAAATGGATTGACGAAACAACAGAGAATGATAATGCACAATTCTCAATCAATTTATTCAATTATCTTACAGCAGATATGAATACAACTGATCCAAAAGCCGTACCAATAATTTTTGATGAAGGGCACGCACATCAGAAGTTCTATAGTGCAACAGTCTACTCCATGGTTTTGATGAGATTTATTACAGAGATGTCCATGTTTCCTCTCTATGCACCATTTATACCTATTATTTTTGCTATATTGGGCTATCGTTTGATACCAAAGAAAACCCGTCTGACTCCAATACTTTGGACAAAGTATCGAGGAGAAAAAGGAAAGTCAAGGTTTGAAAGAGAGATAAGGAGAATAGTTGACACGGGGGCATATAGCGAAGCAGTAGGTCTACTTCACAGAACAATGGTGAGAGGGTTGAGAAAGGTGACAAAACAATCAATGTCAACACCTGAAGAAATAGCAGAGTACTTCAGTGAAAGAGATCCATCACTAAGGCAAAAAGATCTACTTGATATGTTAATTAGAATTGATGCCTATTTGGCAAAACCACGCGTTCTACCAGAACATGTGTTTATGAAGTATATGACATTCATAAAGGGTTTAATCGATAGATTGCCTGGAAGTTAATTAAAAAGGAAAAGTGAAAAAAATGAGTGAAGAAAAAAATGAAGAAGTAAAAGGAAAAGCGAAAGCTAAAGCAGCTACTGAAGCAGTTGTAACTCCGAAAGACGTTAAGAGAGTATGGGATGAAATATACAATGAACTATCTAGAGTGATCATTGGAAAACTGGATGTTCTAGAAGATATGTTCATCTCACTACTTGGAGGAGGACACGCTTTGTTAGAAGGTGTTCCAGGAATAGCTAAAACGGTGATGGCTAAATCGTTTGCTCAAACACTAGGATGTGAGTTTAAAAGAGTGCAATTTACTCCAGATTTACTACCATCAGATGTGGTAGGAACGACAATATATGATCCAAAAGCAGGGACTTTCAAGATGAGAAAAGGACCAATATTTACAAACATACTTTTAGCAGACGAAATAAACAGAAGTCCACCAAAGACACAAGCAGCTCTATTGGAAGCAATGGCAGAAAAACAAGTGACAGTGGAAGGAACAACATTCAAACTGGAAGATCCGTTTCTGGTTATAGCAACACAAAACCCAATTGAGCAGGAAGGAACTTATCCTTTACCAGAGGCTCAGGTGGACCGTTTTATGTTCAAACTGCTAGTTGATTTGCCTTCCCCTGAAGAAGAGATGGATATCATTAAGTTGAAACATAGCCAGGTCCGACAAACCGTCAGAAGAGTTACCACTCCCATGACTATAGTCAAGATGAAAGAAACCGTTGAGTCTAGAATTTACATCCATGATGATCTTATGGAGTACATCAAAGACCTGACCGTCTCAACCCGAACTGATCCCAGACTTTCTCTTGGAGGTAGTCCTCGCTGTAGTATCGCTTTGTTAAATGCTGCTAAATCCGTTGCTGCAATGCGTGGTAGAGATTATGTTATTCCTGACGATATCAAACGTATTGCTCGAGTAGCTTCCGCACACAGATTACAAATGAAGCCCGAAGCAGAATTAGAAGGAACAACTGGTACAATGGTTGTCAATGAAATATTGAGAAATCTACCAGTACCTGTCTAGAATCAAAAACTAGGTGGAAAATATTGTTTACTCGCCGAGGTGGCTGGCTAATATTTGCTGGAATCATCATGATTAGTGCAGGCTTTGCACTAGCAGGGTATTTGTCACTCAATGTGATGCTTGACTCTTTCGGTGTTAATCCACAAATAGAGGGCCCTGGAGGAACACCTGACCCAGAGGGTTTTGGAGTTATGGATTTCCTTCATTTTTATGTAGATAGTCAAGGAACTCTCATCTGGTTCTTCATTATCGGTGGAGTGATGCTGATCTTTTCAGTTCTATTGGGTTTGCCTTTCTACAGGTTGGGCTCTAATCCTAAATCAATAGAAATTAAGAGACGAGTGTCCAAACCAAAAGCTTTCGCTGGTGATTATGTCTATATCGAAGTAACTGCCAGAAACAAATCAGTTAATCAACTGCCAGCTATTGAAATCTATGATGCTATACCAGAAGTTTTCGATTTGATTCTTGGAGAAAATTTCATTGTAACGCAACTTAATCCAAGACAAACCATCTCGTATGGATATGTAGTTCGAATTCCTATTAGAGGACTTTTCGAAATCGGTCCTACAAAAGTAATAATCAGAGATAGAATGGGTTTCTATGCAACAGAAGGTGAAATTAAATCTAAAACAGAAATTCTAGTTTATCCAAGTTATGAGGATATTAAGAAACTAGATATGGTGGGCAAGAAGAGGCAACTAGGATTGCTATTTGGGTTCCATAGAACCAAACTCAAAGGAATGGGCTCTGATTTCTGGGGTATTCGCAAATATCAAACTGGTGATCCTTTCAAATTCATCGACTGGAAAGCTTTTTCACGTTCTGGTAAAATGATGGTTCGTGAGTTTGAATCTGAAGAAAATATCCGTGTGCTGGTTTTGATAGATTCCTCCGCTAGTATGGGTGCAGGTTTACCAAGGAACACAAAACTAGAATATGCAATCCGCAGTGCAGTTTTATTAATACATCTTGCTTTCGAGAAGAAAGACTTAGTGGGGATGTGTATATATAACGATAAAGTTCGGAATTGGGTTGATGTAACTTCAACACGATCTAGATTATTCCAATTTCTAGAAGCTTTAGCTTATGCCAAACCTGAAGGAGAAGCAGATCTTGAAGTTGCTATAAGCTACCTACTTCAAAGAGTAAAAAGATCCTCCTATATAGTAATTCTAACAGATCTTGAGTCACATCCCGATCGTTTGGTGAAAGCTGTTAGGCGTGCTAGAGCACAGAAACACAATATAACTGTTATTTCACCATTTGGTCCCTGGTTTGAGATTGTTTCTCAACAGTTATCTCCAGTGGAACAGATGATCGGTCATGCAATGGTCGAAAAGCAGTTAGGAGAAAGACAGAACATGTTTAAATTACTGAGAAGGTACGATTCTGTTTCTATTTCAGTAGGACCAGATGATTTTCTACCAACAATAATGGCTCAGTTTAACAGGATGCAAAGACAAGGGTGACAAAAAGTATGGAATCTTTATCAGATACAAGAATAATTGACTTGGGAATAAGAGGAGTACAAAGTAGAATAAGAGGTGCAAGAACCCAGACTCTTTTAACTCATCTAATTGGCAGATTAATCGCCATCGGTGCTATAGTTTGGGTCGGTGTAGAACTGTTTACTCTAATCGATTTTGGTAATCCCGATTTATTCCCTGGTGGTGGTCTTAAATATATGCTAGATGCTTTAAAATTCCTGTTTATACTCATCGAACTGATAGCTTTGATTATCTTCACGGCACCTTTGATGATATTTCTAGCATTTTCAACTACTGATGCAGCGGCTATACTATATGGGGCACGAGCTTTTCTAACAGGTGATTTATTCAATAATGTACAACCTCCTGTTGGAATAGATAACGATATACTCTTTGGAACAGATCCAACGGATATGTTCTCTTCATTTGTTTATATCTTTTCAATGGATGTTATCTTTCCACTTAAAGCAATATTTAGAGCAGCAATTCTGATGTTTTT
This sequence comes from Candidatus Heimdallarchaeota archaeon, assembly GCA_019057375.1. Classification (GTDB taxonomy): domain Archaea; phylum Asgardarchaeota; class Heimdallarchaeia; order Heimdallarchaeales; family Heimdallarchaeaceae; genus UBA460. The sequence continues at coordinate 9,065 of DXJF01000148.1, read as the reverse complement.
TATAATATTATTAGGGATCTCATTATTTGCATTCCTTCTCAGAGCTGATATGCGTTCAGCAGCTACAGCCTTTGTTAGTATTCAATTTATAGTCTTCTACGGTAGTGCAAAACATCTATTCAAAAGTAATTTCAGATTTTCACCTACAAAGAATATAGGAGAACTATTCACGAATGATGTAGTATTGATTGCCTTATCATCATATTTATTCTTAGAAATATCGTTGCAAATCTCATATATCTCTCATATATTGAACCCGGCGCAAAGCAGGCAACAAAGAGTTTTAAGAGCACTTGATAGGTTAAGCGAGTTCAGATTAGGTATTACAGGAGCTCCGACTCCGACTCCGAGTCCAATACTTACTGCAGAAGCTGAAGAAACTGAAGAAGACAAAAAAGCTGGTCAATCCATAGGGGCAACAGGTAGTTCGATCGCAAGAAAATTTGGTGTTTCCGGTATGACTTATTTCTTGGAGAAAGCTTCAGATTCTCTGTTTGCAAGACCAGGTGGTCAACAAGATAAACTTACTGCTCGACTGCAGAGATATCATGATGGACTTGTTCACAGTGATTCAAGAGTTGACGAAAAGTTAGTTGGTGCTGCAGTTACTATTAAGCCTTTGATGACTATAGTTTATGTTCTTACATCAGTATTTTTTAGAGTACTAATTATGTTAGGTGGATTGTATGTCATTTTAAATCCAGATGTATTATTGTTCGTTCTCCGATATCCGCCTTCGATATACAATTCTCTAGAAATGCTTCAACCAGAAGGTGTAGTTTTATTACTTATTCCAATAGTTGTCTTTATATTACTTCTGACCTCTCTAATTGGGTATATTCAAGAAAGATTCTCATCAAGATTTGAGGATGCACTTGATCCAATGCTAGAAGATCAAGAGTTTATGGAAGAAGAGCTACCTGGAGTTATAACAGAAGGTGAACTTGAGCCAATATCTGAAGAAGATACTTTCTATGAACAATTAACTACAGAATTTGGTGAAGGGGAAGAAGAATAAAGATCTTCACTCAATTCTTCCTTTTTACTCTTTTCAATTTCTTTTTTTACTATATTTACAAAAAATACTTACCAAAGTAAATAAAAAGAAAGAAAATTTAGAAAAAGAAATTTTAGGTTCGTTTATACATGAAACGTTCCCAATTTGAAACATCTGGAATTTGAGGAGCTAATTCTTTACGAGTACGAATTGATTCAATAATTTCTGTTTCAAGATTTACTGGAACACGTTCGAATCCTGTAAATTCATAACCAAAGAAAGCTCGACCTGAACTGCTTCCACGTATTTCATCTGCAAGATCAATAGTTTCTGCTGTTGGTACTTTTCCTCGTATTCTAGTGTTTTCTCCTTCTTGTATCATATCTAGAATAATACCTCTATGCTGTGTTATTACCTTAGACATATTTCCTACATAATCTGAAGGAACTTTGATATCGATTATTAGCATTGGTTCAAGTATTTGAGGATCACTGGTTAGAAATGTTGTATGATATGCTGCTAAACACATTTGGAATATTTCAGTAAAACCTGTATGAGCTGGATCAACGTGAACAGTTGCATCTGTAATGGTAAATAATGAACCCATTAATGGCTCTTTAGCCAAAGTAGCTCCTTCACAGAAATCTTCGAAGACCTGAATAATGTAGGCTTTAATATTATCAAGCCTTTGAACACCTGTGGTTGCATCAATAATCATATTTGAATCTTTAATGTACCAAATTCTTCTAGCTCTTTTAGCTTCCCAACCACCTTCCTGTTGAAGAATCATTGCTCTATCTCTTCTTTCTTGATCGTTGTTTACTTTTCCTGATTTGATTAGATCAATAGTAGCTTGGTTCAAAGGTTGAATATGAATCATTAGCCTATTATGTCCGTTTGGTGATTTAGCATGGACAGACACTCCTGCTTTAGTTGGTACTTCTCTATAGACGATGATAGGATCACTTACTTCTATTGCTACTTGTTCTCGAATTCTGGTTACTAAAATTTCAATCTGAAGAGGATCAATTCCAGATAGAACATATGTTTTAGATTCTTGATCGTGTCTAAATGCTGCAGTTGGATCAGCCATAATCCATTTGGAAACAACTTCACCAAGTTTAGCAATGTCTTGTGGATCTTTTGGTTTTATGGTTCTACTAACAACAGGTTCAGCTACATAAGAGATTTCTTCGAATGGAACAAATTTGCCTTTGTCTTCTTCGCGGATAAAGGTTTCACCAGCTGGTGTTATAAAACCGTAAATCGCAAATAGATTTCCCGCTGGAACTTCATCAACATCTAGAATGTCCGTAATCTCCATCACGCCAAGACGTTTAATTCTAGCTGATGTTTTTTTACCAACAAGATATAGACTATCTGAACTTTTTAAAGTACCAGAGAAAACTCTTCCAATTAGTGTTGGTCTTTTAGATTTTGGTTCAATGAAGATTTTTGTGATCATCCCCATTAATGGACCATCACGATCACAATTTATTAGTGCTTGGCCTTCTGGACTGGTTATGTCTCCACCCCAAATCGCTGGTATTTTCATTTTTTGTCCGTCAACTGGATTTGGTAAATGTTTGATAACCATTTCTAGTAATGGTTCTTCTAGAGGGAGGTTTTCCCTTAACCAATCTTTATCATCTTCATCGTATTTTGCGAAAACATCTTGGGGTTTTATCTTCAATCTTTGTAGGGTTGCCATGTTGAATGCCCAGCCATCTTTTGCACTTCCTACGGCAACAGAACCATCTTTAAAGGATACTTGCCAATCTTTTCCTGTTCCCTCAGGAGCATTATCCCTGATTAATTTATTCACACCATTGAGGATGTTGTCAATTTTCTGAAAGACATCTCCAGGTGCTAATCTTAACTCTGATATTAGTCTGTCTACCTTGTTAATGAACAGAACTGGTTTGCATTGTTCATTCAAGCTTAATCTGATATTTGTTTCAGTTTGAGTCATTACACCTTCAAGTGCATCTACGAGTAAAATAACTCCATCACTACCTCGAAGAGCTCTGCTAACCTCACCTGTAAATGAGATGTGACCGGGTGTATCATTAATTTCACAAAGATAGGTTTGACCTTCAAATTCATAAGATAGAAGAACAACACTTGTAAAGATTGTAATACCTCTTTCCTGTTCTTCTTCGTCTGAGTCCATCATTACTTTTTTTCCTGCATCAGCATCGGACATCAGACCTGCTTTGCGAAGAAGATAATCACTTGTAGTTGTTTTTCCGTGATCAATATGTGCTGCTATGGAAAAGACTCTTCTTAATTCCATAGGATGATTTTTAATCATATCTCTAATTTCGTCTGGATTCTTAACTCGAACCATTTTTATCACATAATTGTGCCTTGAGGCTAATTTCAAATGGTTGAATTATAAGTTTAGTGATTCTTATGTTTTTTATAAATTCTACAAAGACTTTATTAGCTTAAAATACACTTGCTCCCTTGAAAATGGTTACAGTACGTGGAAATGCATTAATCGGCTCTGATTTGACATTTGTTCAAGATGTCAGTATCCATATAGATGGCGAAGGAACAATAATCAATATTTCCAAGGAACGGAAACCTACTAAATATTTTTTACCTTCTTCTTATGTTATTATTCCAGGATTCATCAATGGTCATACACATGTTGGAGATGCTTTCCTCAAGGATCAAACTTATGGATTAAATCTAGAAGATGCTGTAAGTCAAAATGGAGTTAAGCATACTAAATTCAGAACTAGCTCTAAAGAGGAGAAAATTGAAAGTATAAAGAATTCTTTAGACCTTCTTATACAAAACGGTTATACTTCTTTCATAGATTTCCGAGAAGAAGGAATTGAGGGAATAGAGTTATTAAAAGATGAACTAAAACGATACTCCATTCGAGGAATAATCTTAGGTCGTCAGACAGATGAAGATACGTTGGAAGAAATTATTGAGGTAAGTGACGGTTTAGGTATCCGAGATATTTTTTCTGTTACTCAAGATGATTTGAAACTCATTGCAAAGTTAAAAGAGAATAATCCATCTAAACTAGTTGCAATACATGCTTCTGAATCAGAAGAGATTATTGCAGAATCAAACTCAAAATATGGAAAACGCGATCTAGAAATCATTGGAAACTGCAATTCCTTTGACTATATTGTTCATGCAACTTATTCAAAAGAAGAAGAACTCAAACTTTTAAGTAAAAACAAAATTAACGTTATTTGTTGTCCTATATCAAGCATGTATAATGGATTGAAGTTTCCACCTTTGGAACTTATATCAAAAAGTAAAATTATGCTTGGTCTTGGAACTGATAATGTACTTTTCTGTAATCCCGATCCATTTAGACTTATGGCTTTCACACTTTATATTGCCAAAAGTAATAAACAAAATCTTTCACCAAAGGAAGTTTTAAAATCAGTAACCGTTAATCCTGGTTTAATAAGTAAAAAGAAAATTGGTCAACTTGAAGTTGGTTTTAGTGGAGACCTTCTAGCATTAGATTTAGAAAGTAACAATCTAAAATTCTCTAAAGATGTTTATTCTGCAATTACTATGCGAGCAGACCAATCAGATATACGTCTTCAAATGTATAAAGGAAAGGTGATAAAGTGGAAAAACCTGAAGTAATTGTAAATGTTGCTAGTTCTTTAGATGGTGCAATCGCTTCTAGTGAAGGGGCCCTGATTTTATCAACAACTGAAGATTGGGTAAGAGTACATGAATTAAGAAACTCTGTTGATGCAATTCTTGTTGGTGTAAATACAATTCTCAAGGATGACCCTTTGTTATCTGTTAGATATATCAAACCTAAAGTACCTGCTCCATTAAGGGTAATTTTGGATACTAAATGCAAAATTCCTTTGACAGCGAAAGTTCTTCAAGACCAAGAAAGATTGCCCTCAATTATTATTACATCCAAGGAATGTTCAGTAAATAAACAAGATGAAATTAGAAAACTCGGAGCAAAAGTAACTTCTGTAGAATTTGAAGAAAATAAAAGATATCTGAATTTGACTGAAGTATTGAAAATCTTGAAAACTCAATTTAGAATTAATAAGTTGCTGGTAGAAGGGGGTTCAACAGTGATTACACAGTTCTTAACTAATAGATTGGTGGACATCATGCACATTTTTTATGCCCCAGTTTTTGTTGGAGGAAAAAATGCAAAACTTTTGTTCGAACAAGAAGCTATTCACAATATTGGAGACGCAATTAACTGTGAAATACAGACGGTGAATAAATTACATGAGGGCTATCTAGTTACTCTAAAACTAAAAAAAGATGAGTAAGATGAGCTTTGATGAGTTTTTACATTTGCTTAAAGATGATCGAGATGAATTAATAAGCAAAGCTGAAGCCAAGAGAGAAAAAAAATATGGCAAACATATTACATTTTCCCGAAATGTCTTTGTCCCAGTAACTCATCAATGTCGTAATCGTTGCGGTTATTGTAGTTTTGTTTCAGATGATCCTAATACTTGGATTCTTCCTAAAGATTACATGAAAATAATAATGAAAGCAAAAGCTGAGGAATGTAAAGAAGTTCTAATCACCCTAGGTGAGAAACCAGAGGAAAAATATCAATCAGCATTGAAATTTCTTAAAGCATTAAAATTTCAAACTACTGTAGAATATGTTAATTATTTGTGTGGAGTAGCTTTGGAACAACATCTTTTACCTCACTCTAATTTGGGCGTATTGACTTCTTCAGATTTAAACTTATTAAAACAAACAAACGCGAGCATGGGTTTGATGCTGGAAACACACAGCTTAAGATTGATGGAAGAGGGGAAACCTCACCAAAATTCCCCAGGTAAGAATCCGACCTTACGAATTAATACAATAGAAAATGCGGGAAAACTAAAGATTCCATTTACAACAGGAATTCTTGTCGGAATTGGAGAAACATGGCAAGAGCGGATAGAATCTCTCATACTAATTGCAGATTTAAGTAGGAAATATAATCATATTCAAGAAGTAATTGTTCAAAATTTCAACCCTCAAGAAAATACTCCTATGTCAGACCATCCTGCCCCTAGGGAAGAAGATGTTCTAATAACCATTGCTTTGGCACGTGAAATTCTTCCAGCTGAAGTAAGTATTCAAGTCCCACCCAATCTTAATCGAGAGAGAATTATTACTGCTATCAATCATGGAGCAAACGATGTGGGGGGAATCTCTCCAATCACTATCGATTATATTAATCCAAACATGATATGGCAAGAAGAACAATACTTGATTAAAGAACTTAATTTAGCAGGATTTTCGCTAGAAGAGAGACTCCCGGTTTATCCTCAATATGAAAAGTATTTAAACACTAGAATGCGCGGAATAATTGAGGAATTCAAGGTAGATGAAAAATTTAGCACCTCCGAAAATTGATCTTGTATGTGATTTAGCTACATTCAAAGAATCACATCAAAAAGAAATTAATAATCTCACAAAAATGCTAAAAAAGAGAGGAAAAGAACTATGGATTCAAACCTCCTTAGCTGATGATTTGCGGTCTCAACAAGTTGGAGATAATGTTTCATTTGTTGTTAATCAAAATATCAATTTTTCTCGTTATTGTTTGGGGACTTGTAGATTCTGTTCTTATAGTTTAAAAGGTGAAACAGAGGACCTTGCTAACTCTAGAATGTCTCTTGAAGATATCAAAATAGAAGCTGAGAAAGCAGTAGCTCGTGGGTGTTCAGAAATTTGCATACAGGGTGGACTAGATCCTAAGCTGAATTATGATTATTATGTTGGACTTCTTAAAGCAATTAAATCAATATCCTATGATATTCACATCCATGGTTTTTCACCTTCAGAAATAGCTTATTTGTCTCAAATATCTGAGGAAAGTGTTGAGGATGTATTCAAAGATTTAGCGAATCATGGACTTGATTCCTTTCCAGGAACAGCAGCGGAAATTCTTGTAGATGATGTTAGAAAGATTATCTGTCCCGATAAAATATCAACAGAACAATGGGTAAACATTGTAATTACAGGCCATTCAAGTGGTTTAAAATCAACTTCTACAATAATGTATGGTCACATAGAATCTCTTGCTGATGAAGCTGAACATTTAGCAATAATAAAACACATACAATCAATTTCAAAAGGGTTTACTGAATTTGTTCCTCTTCCATTTGTACATACAAATACTGTCCTCTACAAATACTTTGGAGCACGTCCAAGTAGTACGGGAATGCACGACTTAGCATTATTCAGTACTGCAAGACTGTATTTAGGAGAGATAATCCCTAATCTTCAAGTCTCATGGGTGAAGTTGGGTCCAAAGTTTTCCCAAGTAATATTAGGTTCTGGAGTGAATGATCTAGGTGGAACCATTTTCACAGAAGAAATCACTAAAAGTGCAGGAGGTACTTTTGGAGAAGAAAAAAGTATTGAAGAATTTGTTGAACTCATACGTGATGCGAATAGGATTCCTGTACAGCGAAATACTCTATACAACATAATTAAGAGACATTAATAATAAGCCAAGTTTTAAATTACAGATTGTCCATTTTACTTATTAGTTATATGAATTCTAAGAAACAATCTTCTCCTGAAATTTGGAAAGCTCTCTCCAATCAAATTAGAAGAGATTTGCTATGCTTTATTGGAGAAGGGAAGATTGTTTCCTTTACAGAGATTCAAGATCGCTTTCAAATGAAAGTGGGAACACTTTATCACCATCTTGATACTCTAGGATTTCTGATTTCACAGGATTCTACAAAACGATATTTCTTAACAGAAAAAGGAAAACGCTCTTATGCATTGATTGAGGATGAATTGGACGTTTCAGCCCCGAGCCAAGTAGCTTATGGAAAGTTTGCCTTTTTACACTATATTTTCCTTCGTCCAGTTTTTAAATTTATAAAAAATGATCCAATTAGATCACTTGGTTTTACACTCCTTATGTTCATAGGATTGCTCGTTTCAACATATTTCATATCAGCTGTTCCTATATTTTTATTCCCCTCATTCATAACACCAGATTTTGTTGCCCCTTTTATCTTCATGATTACCACAGTTGTTACTTATTTGATTTGTGAGACTTTACTTTCTCTACTATTTCGTAGAACTTCTAGAAAATTGGCTCTGCTACAAAGCGTTATTATAGTGCAAATTCCAATGATTTTACTAACTGTGATTCTATCGTTTGTTTTTGATTTTACGTACCCTACATCACTTTTTGAGCTTGATGTCTGGTTTATCATTTTGATTTTTATTTTTCAATTATTTTTCGTTGGTTTTCTTTTAGAAGCCATAGTAGTTATTAAAGAAATAAGATTTGAAAAGGCAGGAGTGACTGCTCTATTTGTAGTTTTTATGATTAATGCCTTATCGTTCATTATAATGAACTTGTTGGAGGTCTCGATATGACGAAGTTCGAGAAAATTAGAACTGAATACTTTAAAATTTATAGAAATAAATGCTTATCAATAAACGTGAACATAAGAAATATTGAGGGGAATGTTTGATGAGTACCAAAAAACTCCAACATTTAAAGAATAGAATAGCCCCACCATTTCATAAAATTCTTGTGGTACTCATTTTATTCCTCTCTTCTATAGTATCAACACCTATTCTTATTGGGGGTGCTTATTCTGCTAGTTCTAACACAACCCCATCCTTTGTAATGGCTGAAGAACAATTACTTCTTTTTCAAGAAAAATTTGATATTATTGTTGGAAAAGCCGACTCTGTCATAGCTTCACTAGAGCTAGATGGAGGTTTACTTCGAACACCTCTTGACCTTTCTAGATCTGAACTCACATATGTCAATCAAATTGATTTCATTGTAGCAAATCAATCCTCATTTTCAAAAATCTGGACTAATCCTCTTTGGAAGTACCCCGATGGTTTAGTGATCAAACTTACACTGAGAACACAAAACTACGAGCGTATTAAGGCAATATATCAATTTGTGAATAGTGTTGTTCAACAATTCTATAATATAAGTTTGGGTGTTTTCAATATTCAAAATCCCTCTCTCGTTGATACGGTTTTATATCTAGTGGCTCCAATTTCATACTCACAAGCATTAATTTTATTTGATGCCATTTTCAAATCTGAC
>DXJF01000147.1 GCA_019057375.1 Candidatus Heimdallarchaeota archaeon | reverse complement strand
TGAAGTCAAAGAAGTACCTAAAGCTGAAGTCAAGGAAAAACCTAAAGCTGAAGTCAAGGAAAAACCTAAAGCTGAAGTCAAGGAAAAACCTAAAGCTGAAGTCAAAGAAGAAGGAGTAGAGTAAAATGGGCGATAATTATGTTATTAGTGAAATAGAGAAAGATCACATTCTATTCCTTTTGGAACAGAATAAGAGATCCGATAATCGAGAATTGAATCAGATTAGAGAGGTTAATATTGAAACAAATTATGTAGGAAAAGCTGAAGGTTCAGCTGTTGTAACACTTGGAGATACCAAAATAATTGTTGGAGTTAAAGCAATATTGGGAACTCCTTTTCCAGATACTCCAAACACAGGTGTTATTACAACAAGTGCAGAACTTTCTCCCTTAGCTTCACCATATTTTGAAAGTGGTCCTCCCTCAAACAATGCAATAGAACTTGCAAGAGTAACTGATAGAGCAATAAGAGAATCTCATAGTATAGATTTATCGAAATTATGTATTATTCCTGAAAAAACTGTTTGGATATTGTTTATAGATTTTTACGTTTTAAATGATGCTGGAAATCTATTTGATGCTGCCACACTTGGTGCAATAGCAGCTTTAGCAACTGCCGAAATACCTAAAACCAAAATTGGAGAAGATGGGGTGGTTGAAGTTTTAGAAGAAAAAGAGCCACTACAAATAGATCATTATCCTGTTTCTGTAACATCGTATAAAGTAGATAAATTCAACATTTTTGATGCTAACTTCAAAGAAGAAAGAGTTAGTAACTCTAGAATAACATTCGGTTTTGATGAAGAAGATCATGTTGTATCAGTGCAAAAGGGAAAACAAGGAGTTTATACGCCTGAAGAAATAAAGAAAATACTTCGAGAAAGCTTACTTGTATCGAAAACTTTAAGGAAAGAGCTAATGAAAGCGCTCTCGAAGAAATAAGTGGTGTAAAAAATGCCCAAAACAAAGAAAGTTGGTTCAACAGGACGTTACGGTGCTAGGTATGGTAGTACAATCAGAAAACGAGTAAGAGAGGTAGAAAACAAAAGTAAGGCTGTTTACAAATGCCCTGTTTGTCAAATGAAGACTTTGAAAAGAACTGGTCTTGGTATATGGGAGTGCTCTAAATGTGGTGAAAAACTCGCAGGTGGAGCATGGGAACCCAACACTAGTGCAGGGCGAAGTATAACAAGAAGAGTTACTCGTATATCTGAAGGATTAAAAGAAGATTTCTAATCAATCCCTCCTATTTTTTATTTTATTTGTTTTTAGTTTAACATACTTACATTTTAAAACTCCAAAACGTCGTGAACTTAATGACTAAAATTGGTTATACTACATCACGCTCCCCAACCAACAAAACTAGAACCTTCATCCATGATATGGTCAGTGTGGTTCCTCGTTCTTCGAGGATTCCAAGAGGATCAGCAAACGAAGTTTTTTGTTTGAATTCTATGAAAAATCAAGGCTATGAAACAGCTGTTATAATCAACTCGGTAAAAGGTAATCCGAATTTTGTTAGGTTATTTGACTTAACAGATAAAATAGAAGAAATACCCTATGCCATAAAGATTAGAGGTTTAACGTTATCTAGGGATTATCAAGAAAAATTTAGAAAACGAAAACCTGCTGTTTCAATATTAATTTCAACTCTTGAGAATCCAGTTGAAGAGGAAATTCTTAAGAAATTATTAGGTATAACCAACGAATCAATCGAGAAAATCAAAGATAAGGAATATGTTACTGTTTATGCAGATTATCTGGATAAAGATGATGGTATTATCTTCTTAGAATTTCTAGATAAAAACAACAAACAGACTGGGCCTCGCATAAAATTGAGAATAATAGAAAGAAAGATTCAAGACAATAATACGAAAAAAATAGCTGGTGATTAGCATTCAAGAAAAAAACATTTCAAACATAGATATTCTTTTTGAGATTAAACTATCTGATATTGAAATTTGCAATCAAATATATTCCAACTTACTTCTAGAAACTGATTTCGATCCAAATGAACGATCTGCTGCTACCATTGAGAAACAAGACTCGAAATTGATTCTGAAAATTAATGCAAAGGATTCTGTCTCAGCAAGAGCTACAGTTAATTCATATCTCAAATGGGTTGATTTATCCTTTCAATTAATGACATATATTAAGAAGAAATCTTAAAGACAGAATTAAATAATATTGGCTTTTTTTAGCTTCTTCTTAACTAAAGACTTAACAAGAACTTGTCTTGCTATAACTTTGAAATACAGTCGCTTCTTAAAATATTTAGCAACTTCTCGGTATGAATCAATTGCACTCCAGATGCTAGGGTAGGCATCAATCTCATTCACAATTATCTTATTGAATCCTCTTTTTTTAATCTCATTAAGAATATGCTTTATTGGAAGAATTCCAGCTCCGAATGAATAATGAGAATCTTCGCCTTCAGTGCAATCTGATAGATGAATTTCTTCTAATTCATCAAATGGTATTTTATCCAATAAATCAAGATATTTTTCTGGACCATTACGTAGATAGGAGTGTGCAACATCAAATAACCATCCTTTAAGTTGATTCCCCAATTCTCTTTTGAATAGATTGTATGAGTCAATAAATTCCTCATCAGAAGTTAACTGAATATTCTCTACGACCAAAGGAATTTTTAGTTGTTTAATATTTTTCAATAACGTTTCTAGGTTCCCATGAGTTTCGACTGGATGAAAGACCCCTAAGATGATATTCAGATCCTTACCATATTCATTTACCAACTTAATAATATCTTGAATTTCTTTTTCCTTTTCGGGATAAGCAAAATCGAATCCTTCTATTCCTTCTACAGGTAAATGGAATGTGGTTTTCATCTTTCCAACTGCTTCGATTATTTTATCTTTGTTTTCCAAATTTACTCCTTGAGGGTTTATTTCACATGATTCGATTCCTAGTGATTTAGCTAAACGTATGATGTATTCGCAACCAAGCCCCTTATACGGTTGAACAGTCTGACCTATTAGTACCATACTAGCTGATGCGATGGAGAAATATTTAAACTCATCCTCAAATTATACTTTGAAATCTGAATGAATGCAAATAGAGCAATAGTTCGTGAACCTGGTAAGAGATACACTAATTGTGTAACTTCTCATCCGATGGGTCATACAGTAAATTTACCTTTGGCAAAAGAGCAGCATAACAGATATTGTGAGACTCTAAGAGAACTAGGTTTAGACCTCATAAAACTGCCACCAAAGGATATCCTTCCAGATTCATGCTTTGTAGAAGACAATGCTGTTGTACATGGTACAAAAGCTCTGGTTACACGAATGGCATTAGAAAGTCGAAGGGGGGAGGATGAAGATGTAGAAAAAACATTGTTGAACTATTTCTCTGTAAAAAGAGCTACTACTCCTGCTATTATTGAAGGTGGGGACGTTGTTCATCTCCCAGATAAGTTAATTTGTGGAATTACTCAAAGAACAAACCAACACGGTGTGAATCAATTAAGATCTTGGTTAGATGTTGAGATTTCATCGATTACTAACCCTAATATTGTTCACTTAAAGAGCTACATAAAATATCTTGGAAAGAACACTGCTATTACAACAACCGAATATGAAAAACACCCTCTGCTGAAGAATCTTAAATTAGTTATAATTCCAAAAGAAGAATATTATTCTGTAAACTGTTTAGCCTTAGCTGATACAGTTATTATGTCTGATAAGTTTTCATTCGCACAAAAAGCAGTAGAAAATGCTGGTTTTTATGTGATCACATTGAATATGAGTGAATTTGAGAAGTGTCAAGCATCTTTAACCTGTTTATCAATCTTATTCTAATTTCTAAAAATCGATTCTTCTAAATGAATACAAACGTCTAAATAAGAAAGTCTCCAATTTAATTTGATTGATATGTTCTTCCTTAGGCGTATCTACAAATCTATAATTGGTTTTATTACCTGTACAATTGTCGTTGTCCTTCTGATGTTAGTACTCTGGCCAACACTTGGTATCGAAGCTTTGGATATTGCAAATACAGCGTTAGTTGCTGATCATGGCTCTGGTGGTCATTTCTGGTTAATGCTTCTGATTCTCTTAGTAGTCAACATATTTATCAAAATGAATTTGCCCATTCCGATTCCAATTCTGGAAACTTATGGTCTTGATAATACCTTGGGTAATGGAGGAGTATATGTTTTGATATTAGTTATTTGGCTAATTGGTTCTTTTGTTGGAGGTTTAGTTTCCAGAGGGGGGTTAAGATCTGGTGCTTGGTCTGCAATGTTATCTTTCCTATTTCTAGACTTCATTTTTGCTACAATGACTTCTTCATTTTTTGGCTCTGGAAGTCTATTTTTTAGTACTTTCTTTGCAACTTTGATTTTAGGTTCATTCATTTTTGTACCATTAATAGGACTTGTAGGTGGAATAATAGGTGGTATTTTAGGGAAAATGCTCATAACTAGAACTAAGGATAAAAAGAAAGATTCAGAAGAGTAATGTAAATAACATTCTCACATTACCCACATATTTTTTATATTGAAACATTTATGGTCTAAATGACATTTATGGCTAGTAATAAAGATAATCAAGTTGTGCCTTGGGTTGAAAAATATCGTCCTGAGCGATTAGAAGATTTTGTTGGAAACAAGGAGGCAGTTCAGAAGTTAGAAAACTGGCTGAAAAACTGGAACCAACAAAGGAAGAAAGTTGCTCTATTGGCCGGACCAGCTGGAGTAGGTAAAACTAGTGTAGTATATTATCTAATAAAGAAATATAATTATGAATTTGTTGAAGTAAATGCTAGCGATAAAAGAAATAAAAAAGCCGTTGACCTACTTGTTGGAAGAGCATCAACTGAAGGAACTGTGCTCCAAGGAGCAAGGGTCAGAAAATTGATTCTAGTTGATGAAGCGGACGGACTTTTTGGAAATGAAGATAGAGGTGGAGGAAGCGCTTTAGCGAGAGCTGTAACTGCGACAAGAACCCCGATAATATGTACCGCAAATGATCCTTCAGCTTCCTCGTTGAAATCTGCTAAAAAAAATATGTTAGTAATTGAGTTCCACAGTTTAAAAGAGGAGGAAATTCTCGCTCTTCTCAAGAAGATTGTTAAAGAGGAAAAATTGGATACTAATGAGGAAACACTAATTGCTATAACTAAAAATAGCGGTGGTGATGCGAGGTCTGCTATCAATGATTTAGAAGGGGCGTCCTTTGTTACAAAGGACATTAAAATTATTTTTGACTCGAGAAATCAAAAACACAGTTTGGATTCAGCTCTTAATAATATCTTTGGAGCTAAGGATTTTGCTTCTGCTAAAAGAGCCTTAGACGGAGTGGATGTTGACTATAGAGAATTACTTACTTATGTTTACGAACATGCCTATAAACAAGCAGATTCATCTGAAGAGTTATTTAGTATTTATCAGTTAATTGCAGAAGCGGATATGTATTTACAACATTGTTATATCAAGCAAGATTGGAAATTTCTCAAGTACTTCTTCACTTTTATTTCCTCTGTGGGTTTAGTAAAAACATCATCCTTCAAATATACTAAATATGGTTTCCCAAGCTATTGGTCATTGATGGGAAGGTTAAGAGGTAAAAATGCTAGCATAACAGGCATCGCAAACAAAAGTATAAAACAACTTCATTGTTCAAAAAAAGCTTTTCAAGTTGATTATTATCCCTTTATTCGTGTAATCTTCAATACTAATCCGAGAATGGCTGCTGGTTTAGTAGCTTGGTTTCAGTATGAAGAATCAGATATCCTCTTCCTAACTGATAAATCCAACAAACTTACTAAAAGAATTCTAGAATACTCAGAAGAAGCATATCTGCAAATGGCAGAAAATTGGATCAGTAAAGCTAAAGAAATGAATCAAACTTTGATTTTTTATACACAAAAAACAACAAAACCTGTTCAAAAATCATCACAAAAATCAAAAAAAACAACTAAAACAAAAACAACTGGGACAGCTGTTAAAGAAAGATCTACAAAAACTGATAATAAAGGTGAGAAAAGCAATAAATCACAAGATAAATCAAAAAAGAAGAAAGTAGATGATTCTGAAACAGAAGAAAAGGAAGAGAAAAAATCAACAGATAATAAAAGCAAAGAAGGTTCTCAAACCTCATTAGAAACATTTCTTGGAAAATAAAGGTTCGCTATTTTCTACTCCTTAGTTTTGGAAACTTGATCACCAATTGGGAACATTAAGCCTGAAGACAGTAAGAATTGAAGCATTTTCTTGAAATTTGAAACATAGTAGATATCTGTGTTCAGTCTTTGTCGAACCATTCTATGATGAATTAAGAATTCCAGATTTTTCATTACATCTTTCTTTCTTATCCCAGTTACTTCAATCAATTCTCCTAAACTCATTCCTTCTTCATATAAGCTTAAAGAGACTGCAACAACACCAACATTAACTCTATCAATAACATCACTAGGTAATTCTACGTTGTCTTCGGAATTTTCTTCACTCATTATTTTTCCTCTTTTCATTTATCTTATCTAGAATTAGAGAAAAAAAAGCATTCACTAATGGTGGCGGAATCCCAATGTCTTTTAATTTTCTTCTAATTTCTTTAATAGACATCTTCTCGTTTAACTGGTCATATTGAAAAGCTGCAAACTCTCCATATTCCCAGGGATAAACTATCCAAGATTTGGTTTCCTTGATATAATACTCAGGCTTTATAATGCTGTGCTTTTTGTAATAAAGTGTGGCGGTCCTTATCTCCCTAGCCCCCATTACTTTTATATGTTCAATAGCTGCCATTAGACTTTTTCCTGAATCTGCAACATCATCAACAATTAAAACTATTTTATCTTCAACTTTCTCAGAAATTTCTTGGGTTATGATAGGATTATCTGTGGCTCTCGAGGTATTATTGTAGAATTCTATCTTTATATTAGCTGTCCTTCGGTTACCATAAAAATCTGCTAACAATCTGGCTGGGATCCATCCGCCTCTAGCAATACCAACTATGATTTCAGGGTAAAAATTATCTTCTGTCATTTTTTCAAATAAGTAAAAAGTCATCTGGTAACTTTGATCCCAAGAGACTATTTCATATTCAGCCATTAGTTTACCACACCAGCAAATAATATTGCCTTGTTAAAAAAGATTCTCAAAGATGCTAGTGACATGTGCCTTTTAAGAAACCTTATTAATTTAACTTGAGAGATAAAGCTTTGAAATTAATAGGTGAGTAAAAATGTCATTTATTGAAAGATTAGAGTTAACACCAGAAGAAAAACAAGTTTATTCTATTTTGTTAGGATCAGGTCAATTAACAGCTTTTGAAATAGCTCAATTTGGAAATCTCCATTTTTCGAAAGTTCAAGTTGCTCTTGATGCATTGCAGAAAAAAGGTGCTGTAGGTGTATCTGAAGGGTATTTCGAGAAATATTTCGTTAGAATACCTTTAGAATATCTTGCTGAAAGTAGCGATCAAATTGGTGCAAGTGTTAAGAATAACTTGACAAACACTTCAACTTTCATGGAGAGCAAAAAAACTGAGTTTAATGAGCTAAGAACCAATCTTGTAACACAGCTAAATGAATCTGTTTCAAGAAAAGAAGCTGAGTTAGATCAAAAATTAGCTAGTTCATCTTCAGAATTAGAGAATATGCATAATCAGAAAAAGGAATTTCTAGTATCAAAATCAAATGAAATTAAACGCGAAATTTCTACCATTCAAGATGAACAAAAACAGCGTTTAACGAATTTTGTCCAAGAAACATTACAGAATAATACAGATAGTATTTCAAACGCTAAATCATCAATAGATTCAGCAGAAGCAAAAATATCTCAAAATAATACTGAAAGTGCTTCCATATCAAGTAGTCAAGTAGATCAAAATGTTAATCAAACGTTGACATCAATTGAGGAAATATCTCAACCCCTAAAACCAAAGTTGGAATTATTAGGGGAGAATTATTCAGCTCATATGGGGGAAATTCCACAACTTTTGGAAGAAAGTATTGATTTAACAAAAATCGATGTTAGAGCGTTTACTAAAAGTCAAGCAGACAAAAATCTCAGCTTTTCAACTGAAACTGTAAGAACAACTGGAGAAACTGTTGATGAAATTTCAGAAACAGTGTCCGGTTCACTAAATGAGTTAAACAATTCACTTGAGATGCTTTTAAACAGAAAAGTAGAAGAATTGTCACTTCAGGTTCAAGAAGCTGTATCTGCTCTAAATGATAAGGTTTCAGAGATCAAACAATCCTTATCTGATGAACTCATTCAACAGAAAAACCTTGCCTTATCAAATACTGTGTCACAAATAAAAGAAGATATAAATCTTAAATATACTAATCTTCAAAACAGTGAGCAAATACACCGTAACAACTTAACAAGTGAAAGAGACATGTTTGCTCAAAAACTTGATGCACAATATAGTGAAACATTACAGAGCTATAACAATAAGATTCAAGAAATTCAGGAAACTGCAAGAACAAGACTAAGTAATTTTGAGGAGAACTTTTCAACTCAATTTAGTGATATTGTGACCAGCATTGTTGACAATTTAAACAATCATGTTCAATCTTTTAGGAATCTTGCTACAAAACTAAATGAGAATATTAACCAAACGCTAGGAAACGAGACAAACAACCTAAAGGAAAAATGGTCTGATTTAGCAAGTCAAATGCAAACAATTGCTCAAGAGAATGAAGTAGCAATAAATTCAAAGTATCAAGAAGCTGTTAATTTGATCAATTCTTCAACTTCTGCTATTTCCTCTGAATTATCAACTTATTTGGATCAATCCTTAGAATCTACCCGTAACATAACAAACGATATAGTAACAACTTCAAAGGCTCAAATAACTGATAGTAAAAATCAACTTGCCGGAAATCTAACTGAAGAAGTAGATGCTGCTGCAAGATTTCTTGCTGAGACTGAAGGAAAGTTCACAGATACAGCAAATCATCTTTTAACAGTAGCTATGAAATTGAAGAACGATTTCAGAACACTAGAAGCAACAACTAGAGAATCACCCATACCTAGAGTCGAAACAACATCAATAACAGGATTAGAAGCTACAAAAGATCATATGGATAGAATAGTCAGAGCTGCAAAAAGAAGTGTAACAATAATGTCCCCAAATCCAGACTATATACCACTAGATGCAGTGAAAACCTTACCTTCAACAGTAAGAGTTACTATAGTAACAAAACTAGATGAAACGATAAACAGAGAATGGATCGATTCAGCATATACAGCAGAAGCAAATGTTGAGGTAAGAAAGTTCAGAGATGTGGGTACAGGAGTAGAATTGCCAAAGTTCATAGGAGTTGAAAGAGAAAACGAGGAAGTTCTGATTGGAGCTGTAGATGAAGCAACAAATGAAGTTGTTGGAATCTTAAGTAGCTCTACAGAATTTGCAAAAATAGTTTCCTACATTGTTATCGCTGATTTTGCTAGAGGAAGATCAACCCAAATAAAATAATCTAGTTCAGATTATTTTTTATTTTTTATTTGCACGAGTATTATAAAACATAGTTAGATTTATTGTAAACAGATGCTAACTGTTCTTTATACGAAGAGAGGATAGAAAAAGTTGATTTGGTGTGAACAAATTGACATTGGAATGAATGAATGAATGAATAACTTGAAATGCAGAAGAATGCGGGGAGACATGGCTTGAGAGAAGAGTTTAAAAAGAGGAGTAAAAAAAGGATTTCAAACACTAGGTGAAATAAAAAATGCCAACAGTAGTAGATGCAGAATGTTGTATAGCATGCGGTGCTTGTGTGGACATCTGTCCAGAGAATGTATATGATTTAAAAGATGTAGCAGTGACAACAAGAAAAGAAGAATGTACAGATTGCGGACTATGCATAGATGAATGTCCAAACGAATGTATTGATTACGAGTAAATCGGTAATTCTTCTCACTTTTTTTCTATTTATGCTTATATTTTTTAAACAGTCTTTTCCATCCTCGCACTTTTTCTCCTAAATTTATCATACCCATTGATTTAGATTTGACAACTTTCAAATTGTATAAGACTTCATCAAATCCATCGAAAACTGCAGGTTCTGCATAACCTCTTCCTATTTGATTCTCATACAATTCAAGAAATGCTCCGTATGTCATATCCATTTGATTTTTCACTTCTTCATCTGTTTCACTCATTGGTGTAGTAAATACTACTATCACATCTCTTTCGTTATCTACTCTGAAATGCAATTTTAAGTCTGAAAAGACAACTGTTTTTATTTCCTGTTGTCCATATGATTCTTTTGAAAACGCATATAGCGCTGCTAAAAATCCTGTTTGTAGTGTATGATCTGGTCTCATTTTACAGGTTTCTCCTCCAAAACATCTACTATAATAAGGAACCCCACTACTATCAATAATAAAAACATCGTCTGCCATTTTTATTCACTTTATTACATTTTGTTCTTCAAACTAAACGTTGTTTGTGGATACATTTTAAAATTTGGTTTCAACAAAAATCCTAGATACATTTTCCTTTCCCTCATTTTTACCCACATGTTTATTTATTATTTTCTAGATTTAGTATCAACAATGCTTAATCTAGACTGTGTGTTCTTGAAAACTCTCTCTCAAAAAGAAGGCAACAATCCTCTTTCTACTATACTTATTGATGTAGATAAAGAACACTTCATACTTAACCTTTGGTCTCCCTGGCACGAAATTGGAGATTACCTCCAACCATATACCCCCTTGAAGATTTTTAATGTTGATAAAATAGCAGATGATGAATCTTACTATTTTTCAGCTGGTTCTAAATCTATTGTCGTAGTTGATCCTGATATTCTAATGTATGCCACAGCGGCTAACAGCGTATCCTTTTGCCCTCGAAGTTATTATATCAATGAAATCGTTGGTGATACTCCATCTCCTTACATAGCTGTTAGGGGTTCCATTGTTCATGATGCTCTTAGTTTAGCTGTATCCAACAATTCTAAACCCTCTGAGGAATTATCTAAGGTTCTTGATAGTTTTTCTCTTCAATATGAGATTTTTGGGTACAAGAAAGAGACTGTGTTTCAAGATGTTAGAAAAATGACAGAAAGTTTAGATTCTTTTGTTGAAAATCTCCCTCCAAATGCTTTGCCTGAAATCTTATTCCTCTCTCCATTCTTCGGAATCAGAGGTAGAATCGATCTCTTTAGTGACAACAAAATCTACGAGTTAAAAACTGGGAAAGTTTCAGAAGAGAAGGATATTCGCTTTTCTGATCTTCTTCAAGTATCTCTTTATCGATATGGTCTTCAAACTGATATAGACGAATCCCCTCCTGGAGATGGAAGTGTTATCTATGTTGGAACAAATAAACTTGTTCAAAAAATTGCTAATCCTAATTGGGGACTCTTGAGATATGGTATGGTGCATAGAAACATCGCTTACAGAATTTCCCATCTTGGTTATGTTCCTCCAATTCTTCCTGAATCTCAGCAAAACAGATGCAGAAATTGTTTTGTAAAACACTATTGTGCTTTAGTTTGTGCAGGCCTGAATCAAGAACGTAGTTGCTCTATATGTCCTCATGAACAACTCTGTACAAAGAAATTTCTACCTGATACTCACATCGAGTATTTTAACAAATTTTCAAAACTAATTAGATTTGATAAAAGCGAGTCTGCAAGAAATCTTTCTGATTTGTGGAAACTTTCAGTTGATCAAAGAATTGACAAAGGAAAAGCAATAGCTGATTTATCTTTGGAAAATGAGATAAAAGAAGGTAGTACAACTAGATTGTTATATTCTTGTAAAAATAACAGTGAGCTTCGTGAGGGTGATATTGTCGTTTTAAGTAAAGGGCGAATCAAGCAAGGTTTTGTAAGTACTGGGGTGATTTCAGGCATTTCAAATACATCAATAGAAATCGAAACCAGATCAACTCAAGAATCAGTTTCAACTATTGATATGTACTCAATAGACGTTGGTTTTAGAAGACAACAAAGAGGTTTGTTTAATCTTCTTTTCAAAAGAAATCCTTTCCGTGAATTAGTTATTCAAGCTAGTAAATCTGAAACCGAACCTGTAAAAGGAAAATATATTCCTAGTAATCCTACACAAAATGAAGCTGTTGAAAAGATTCTTGGAACAAAAAACTACTCTCTTATTCAAGGTCCTGCAGGCACAGGAAAAACTTATGTGATAGCTAAATCGGCTATTGAGCTAGCTAAACAGGGACAAACAATTCTAATTACAGCATTTACTAATAGAGCTGTAGATAATGTGTGTAAATATCTACTAGAAAATGAATTTCATAATTTTATTAGAATCGGTTCTTCTCATTCGATTCAAAAAGATATTCGAGATTACACTTTAGACTTTTACAAAAAACAAAATCCTGAGAAATCCATTAGAGAAATTTTAGGAGAGTATCCAATTATTGTAGCTACAACCACTACTATTTCTAATCCAGTTTATGAGAAATTAGGAATTCAAACTATTATCATTGATGAAGCGAGTCAGATGACTGAACCAACAATTTTATCTTCTTTACTTGAAGGAAACAGGTTCATTTTGGTAGGTGATCATAAGCAACTACCTCCCGTGGTTCAAAGTCTTAAAGCACAAAAGGAAAATATGGGCATTTCATTGTTTGAGCGGTTAGCTGAGAGTAATCCTACCTCTACACATCTGTTAACTCATCAGTTTAGGATGAATGAAAAACTTATAGAATTTTCTAATGACAGATTTTATGATAATAAACTCAAATCCTTCGATGATCTAGTTAAATTTCAGAATCTTTTAGAATTAGCCAATTACAGAGGGGATTATTCAAAATTTAAATGTCCAGAAATATATGACCCAAAACATCCCTTAATCTTCATACCAGTTCATGGTATTTTTGATCCCGAGAAAAAGTATAATGTTGAAGAAGCTGAAGTAGTAAGTGAATTAATTACTAATTTTTTAGATTTTGGTTTAACAACAGATCAAATAGGAATAATTTGTCCTTACCGAGGACAGGTTGCAGAAATTAGAAGAAATCTCTCTCCTACGATAACTGTTGATACTGTTGATCGTTTTCAAGGGAGTGATTGTGAATTAATTGTTCTTTCTTTAACCGAATCTACTACAAAGAGTAAGAGAGGTTTTGCAGATGCAAGACGGTTAAATGTTGCTGCTACAAGGGCAAAGAAAAAACTGATTGTTGTTGGTGATCCTTTTATTGATAAAGCAATACTCGGAAATTATATTGATTATTTAACAAAAAATGCGACGGTAAGTGATGTCACTCCAAGAAAAATGGAAAAAGTAAAAATTACAGAAGAAACAATAATTGTAGCAGAGAATCTATCTAAAATAGCTAAATTCTTCAAGAAAGTAGTAATAAAAGGAAAACAACTAGCTGAGTTAAGAGAGCAAAAATGTATGGTGTGCTTTCAACCTGTTTATGAAAATGCTATCGAATGTCCATTTTGTGAACATCTGTTTCACATAAAACATCTCGTTGATTGGATAAAAGAAAACGAGAGATGCCCATACTGCAAAACTACTTTAAGGATTTATAACTAGAATCTTAATTAGAAACTCATCTGTTTTTTAAAATTAAAATAAAAAAAAGAAAAAGAAAAAAGTTTAGAACTTTATTTTCTGTATCTTCTGAAAGCTAAAATTGATGCCAATCCTAAGAAGGATAGGAATACTAATCCAGCAATTCCAGTTGTAGTTACTGGTGGTATTGTTTTATATACCTCAAAACCAGCATCTTCCATGTATTCGATTGCGAGATCAAGATCATATGCATATGCTTCTAGTGAGGGATCATATGCTACTGATACAATAGGACATGGGGTTACACCAGGTGAACCAAGACCTTCTAGAATTTGATCTACAATAACCTGACGTGGTACAGAATGACTGATTGCTTTACGGACTGCTTTAGCTGCTGCAGGAGTTCCTACAGGGGTTAACTCACCAGTTCCAAAGACAGGATGTTTCATGTTGATAGACATTTCTTGATGAGATGGATCACTTACGAGAATACCTTCAACACCAGCTGGTATGAAATCTGCAACAACTGGGAAGTATTGTGCGTCTATGATATCTACAGTTCCATCGATTAATGATGCTACTGCTGTATCTTTACCAGCGATGTAGGTCATATACCATTCTGATAACAGAGGAGCATCATAATCTGCTAGATCTGCATAGTATGTGTTTGGAACAAGTTTTACAGTGCTAGTGACTGTATCATATGCATCTAGAACAAATGGACCACAAGACATAACTAGAGCATCTCCGGCACCACCAGTTAATGGTGGATCTGTGAAGATGACATATCCCAATGTGCCTACCAATGGTTCAACAACGCTTTTGTCAATAATACCAAAGGAGATTGTTCCTAAAGCAAACGCGTTCACGTCAGTCATGTTGAAATGAACTATATGGTCACCTTCTGCATATATTGAAGCATTTGTTTCATACCAAGTTTTGTAATAACTATAGTCTACTGAACTAACTGCTGGAGTCAAGTGAAGTTGCATAGTATATACGAAATCTTCAGCAAGAACAGCTTCACCACTGCTAAATTTAGCGTCAGGATCTATATCAACTGTTATGTTCTTATTATCAGAACTGTAAGTTGGAAAACCTGCTGCGATTTGTGGTTCCCAGAGATTGGTGGTTTGTGCTCTTTGATAGAGACTTCCATAAACTCCTTGCATCCATTGAGAATCATAGAATGATGATAAAACGAACATGTTGTATTCTTTTAGATCTGCAGGTATAGCGTATTTAATTACATTGTCTGCTGGGTCATCCCAGAATTCATATCTTGGTGAACCTGCTCCTAATAGCAGTGCATCAATTCCAGTAAGTCCTTCCTTGAAACCAAAGAGGGATTTTGGATAGATAAGAACGATAGCTGGTAAGTCTTCATAGAGCATAGCTTGTATTTCTTTTGCATAACCAATTTGAGTTGGTTGATCTAACTCTGTTAAGTATTGCATCAATTTATCATCGTATGCTGTGTTCACGTACTGGTAATGGTTATCACCATATGGTGGTAAACTTGGAGAGTCAAATAGACCTGTTGGATCCCAATCAAGACCCCAAGACCAACCAACGAAGAGGATATCATAACCACCTTCTGCATAGGTTGGAATGTAATCAAAGTCAAGTAATGGATATGCCCATGAACGGGGGGCAATGTTACCCCATCCAGTGGATTCATGGAAATCTATACCAATACCAATTTTTGGTAATTGATTTTCCATCAATAATGACCATTGATTTCTAGCGGCGCTTGTATTGGGTGACAACAAGTTAATCGAAAAAACTTCTTGCAACTCAGTTTCCTGAGCTTGTGTTTGACCTAGTGCCATGGATAATCCAAATAAGACAACAAGGCTTAAACCCAAAATTACTTTTTTATTCATTGTTTTTTTCACCTTTTCAAAATTCCACTTTATACATAAAAAGTGTTAGTGGAAGCAAGAAAAGAGTTGGTTAACTCGTTAATAAGTGTTTTGGGTTTCCATTTTAATTATTCATTTTGATTTCAAAGTTTTCATTCTAATAATTAAACTGGTTTTATTTCACAAGTTGTCTTTTTGATTTTAATTATTGGATTTAATTATCATAATGAGTTCTGATTAGTTTAAAAGAACCGCTAACCTAAGAACTTGCCATAAAACGAGGCCATATAATATGAGAAATCCTCCTCCAAAATAGTATGTAAAGGAGTTAAATGTAGCTTCTCTGAAACTATCTTTAGAAATAGGGTCCGAACCAATAAGTCTTTCTTTGAGGTTAGAAAATAGTGTTGATTGTCCAAAATTCCCAAAACAGGCTCCAATAAAGATGACCAACCCTGCCTCTCCTAATATGACATACTGCATGAAAAATAAGATAAACACTATTTCAGTACCAAACCCAAAATAAAAGATCAGTATTATAATTACATCAATAACAATAAAGACAACTGAAGAAAAAAATCCTAATAGAGCTATTTTTGGCCAATTTATCTTGATTTTTTGAGGTGATTTATCTTTTTCTTGTGCTTGATATTCTGATTGTATATCATCTACTTCTTTTGCCTTCCAAGATTTTTTTTCCTTACTCATTTCGTTCCCTTTTTACTAGTAATTGTAGAACCACAAGAATTACAGAAGCGTTCGCTATTTCCGACTAGCTTTCCACACACTGAGCATGTAATAACATCTTGTATATTGTTTTTGTAAAGATTTGGGTCAAAGACAGGATTTAGGATTATTTTTCCTTCTTTTGTAGATGCAGTGAAATGAGTGGGGTTGTTTATACTCTGAAGAATTTCTCTGGGGAGAACCAATCTCTCTTGTCTATCTATTTCGAGTAAACGACTTTCATCAAGCTTTCTTAGTATTACTTCTCTTCCATGGCGGCCTATAATTATCCCATCTTTTATCTCTAATATTCTATCTGCTCGAGCAGCAACTTGTTGGGAGTGAGTTACAATACAAAGAGCAATTCCTAATTCTTCATTTATACGATCAAATAAATCGAGAATACTTTCAGCAGTAACAACGTCTAAATCACCCGTTGGTTCATCTCCAATTAATATCCTTGGATTTGTTATTAGAGTAGTTGCAATAGCAGCTCTCTTCTTCTCTCCTCCAGACAAGGTATTTTCTCTTTTGTTCCTTTTGTCCCAAATACCAAGAAATTGCAATAGAAATTCTGCTCGCTTTTTCATGATTCTAGGGGAAACCTTAGCATAAAAGCCTGCAAGTTCAATATTTTCCTTTACAGTTAAATGAGGAAGTAATCGACTATCTTGAAAAACTACTCCCGCAAAAGCCCTTCTGGCTTTAATTATCTCTTCCAAGCTTGATCTAGTAATATCTTTAGAAAGATCTTTCCAAAAAACTTTACCAGAAGTGGGTTTAGTAATTCCAGCAACTATATTCACCAGCGTTGTTTTACCGCTTCCACTAGCTCCAATAAGAAAGAGTTTTTCTT
>DXJF01000146.1 GCA_019057375.1 Candidatus Heimdallarchaeota archaeon | reverse complement strand
TCCTTAGTTTTTTCTTTTTTTCTTAAAGTATAACTCTCTAATAACTATTTATTTTTGATTCATCCTATTCCCTTAATTTTTTCTCAAAGCGAATTGGTTTACTATTTTTTACTAGTGTTCTGGTTTTCTGATGTTTTCTATCAGGATTTTCTAAATTCATTCCCCAGTTTAACAATCTATTTCTTTCTTGTTTGTGAACACTTAAACAATTTGGACAGTGTTGATTCTTTAAAAACCATTTATACAATTCTTTCTTGTGAGCAACAATATGGCAGCATCCTAAGCGTATCTTTTCAGTTTTGTCAAATTGCTTTAGCTCCTGATTACAGAAATAACAATTACCTTCAATCTTTTTCTTTTTCTTCTTATTTTCAGTTTTCAAAAATCACACTGATCCTTCTAAAAATAGATCAGTTTTTGAATTGATAAACATATTGAATTTTTATTCTTGCAAAATTAGTATCTTCAAACAATCATGTAGGATCACAAGCATATCATCTTTCTAAATCTATTTCAAATTGTTTTATAGATTCAGGTATCCCATCATCTTTAGTTATTTTCATAAATTCTGTCCCTATTATTCCAGCTATTAGTTGCCTTTCTGTATCTGGGCCATCCATGAAAATTAGTCTTCCCCGTGGCATCTCTTTTGTGTAGTTATAATATGCTATTCTGTGATGATATCTATCAAGAGGACCAGTTGTGAGAAACACTTCTTCCTTTATTTTCTTTAGGTCGTTAATAATATTTAGCTTATTGTTTTGCAACGTACATCGTTTGAATTTCCATGGTTGTATACCTCTACAAAAATCTAACATTCTTTCCTTGTTTGCTTTATTTTTCATTCCCATTAGGAAAAAATGAGCTAAAGGCATTCTTAAAGCTGATAGAATGAACTGGGGGACTACTTTCATCATAATATTATATCCCGATTTATCATGGACCCATTTAACCATTGGATCATGAATTACTATAGTGGGAGCTGTGAAATAACCGTGAATCAAACCTTCCAAAATAACTGTTGAACCGTAGCTTGAACCGTACAAAACAAAGTCTTTGTCTTTTAATCCTAAGTTTTCAATTGCTTGACCTAAATCTTTTGCAGTTTGGTTAACTGTCATAGAAGTTTTTCGAGTCTTCTTAATTCTACTTGATCTCTTTTCCCTTGTTTCTAGATAATAATACTCCCCAAATCCTTGATGAGGAATATGAAAATCTACCCATGAAATTGGGGCCGCAACATAACCAGGAACAAAAACTACTGGTCTCTTTGTTGTAATATTATCTGGTTTATGATAGAATACTCTTAATTCTCCATCATCAATTGGAACATAGATAATATCTGCTGCTCCTTCATCTAGAAATGTTGGAACATCTCTTCTACCCTGCTTTAGGTATTTATTTATGGTTTCTTTCTGTTCTTCAGTATGTGAAAAAATTTCTTCTGATGTTCGCATTTTCTCTTCTAATTCGAATTAATCATCTAATATTTAATTTTAACCCTATCAAAACAGTTTCTTATATACAAAAAATCTCTAAAGGATTAAAATAACATTTTATAGCAATGAATCAATTTATATAAGTCTGTGTGATTTATATTTTGGTTGTGAGTAATTTGTTTTATTTCTCACAACCCTCCCTCCCTCAAAATCTTAACTTTTTAACAACTTTTTAACTGAATCTTTTATTGTTTCTTTGTTTGATTTTTTCTTAAGAACCCAGGTTTTTTCAGTTTGCATATCGAGAAGGTTTTTTGCTTGGTCAACTACATCTATTTGAACTATCATCAAGAGTGTTCTTTTTTTGTCTCGAATGTTCTCTATCAATTTCTTTATAGCACTATACAATCCTTTTTTCTCTCTCTCCAGTCTTCCAAACTCATCGATGATTATTATCTTCGAATTGACAGCTGTTGCGATAGCCTGTTCTGCAAACCTAATTGCTTCTTCAGATATTACATAATTCCCTATTCGTTCCTTGATAGAATCATTTTCATTATAATAATCACATTTTGTTCCATTTTGTAAATTAACAAATGATTTCTTTTCATCACCTAGTGTTAAGACTCCGCCGATGGTAAAAGAATCTTTTAGATCTTCAATTATTTCTAGTAATAATGTTGTTTTACCAATGTGTCTTCTACCAGTTATTATAAAAAAACGCATTGAATCAGCTTCTATAACTTATTCTTTCACAATAATATCTCGCCATGATTCAAGAATATGAACAAACCCTTTTGCACCTGCATCTACCACATTAGCTTCTTTTAGAACATCTAGCATTTCTTTAGTTCTTTCTAGACAATCCCAGCTGGTTTCAACTAGAATATTGATAAAATCTATCCAATTGATTTCAGGATTCTGAGAGATAAGTTCAACAGCTTTTTCTGTAACTTCTTTCATAACAGTCAAAATTGTTCCTTCAGTTGGGTTAAGAACAGATTCATAGGCAAATTCTGTTCCATCCTTAAGAGCTTCTGTGAATGTAGTAGGAGTGACTTCTTTAGCAGTATCCAAATAATCAACAACACCTATAAGAAATTGAGAATAAATGACACCAGAGTTGCCTTTAGCTCCAACAAAGCTTCCCTTACTAATAGCTTGGAAAATCTCATTTCCATTTCCCTCATTAACTAAGTTCACTTCATCAACAATAGCTCGTAAAGTGTAATAGATGTTAGAGCCAGTATCTCCATCAGGAATTGGAAAAACATTAATCGCATTGATATTTTCTTTCTCTTTTGCAATTTGTTCGTGACTTTCTATCATCATATCTTTGAAAAGAATTGGATTAAGCGAATGAACTTTTCCCAACATAGCTCTCACTTTATTATGTGGGTATTCTTACTCCTATGTTTAAAAATCTTCTTTTACGAAGAGAGAATAAAAAAGAGTCCTATCGTCAATTTTAAGAACAATACTTTTGGCAGTGTGACTGTTAATGGTGAACTATTTGGTAGAGGAAGGTCACTGGGGTATTTACAAAAACATAGAAAATATGCCTTTAGAAAGGTTTGACTCATTTAGAACTATAATTAATGAGTTCAACACTAAGGTAGGTCATATTACACAATTTTCTCTTATTAGAGGAAATAGACCATTTGAACATAATAATGATAAAGACGAAATTTTTCATTCTCCTAAGGATGATTCTTTTTGTAAAGTAGTTGAAGGGACTCTTCCTGCTGTTCTTCTATCAAAGGATTCAGAAAAAGTTGAAGATGCTCTTAGTATAAATTCAGCTAAATCAAAATTAACTGATCACAGAGCTATATCCATTGTCAACTTGTTTACACCTATGGCAAGAGTCCTCTATGATAATGTACAGCAAATAACTTCTATTCGAGATAAGAGCGTAGGGATAGGATTAGTACATCTGCTTACTAACCATTATGATACTTTGACTGAAGTTCCTATCGAGGAAGTTGAAAAGCTTCTCTTCACAACAAGATTAGCCCAAAAGAATTCAATTTCAGAACTTAAAGCAAAATATAACACAGAAAAACTAACTTTGCTTCATTTCTTTAACATAGGTGAAGAAGCAGGAGCGAGTATATGTCATTTACATTCACAGACTTATATTTATGCAAATGAAATTGGACATGGGTGGACTTCTCTTGGCTTTCTAAGTGTTCCAGGTTTTCATAAGAAATTAAAGAATAATATGAATTATTGTCTTGCTTGCGAGCTATCAAAAGGAGATAGAAAAATTATAGATCCTATAGGACAAGATTTACTTCTCAACGAGAGAACAGTGTTTGAAAATGATGAATGGTTAGTTGTAACAGCTTTTTCACCAGAGAGAGATGGTCAACTTAGATTATTTCCTAAGAGACATGTTTCACAATTTATCTATCTAGATGATAAGCAAATAACAGATTTAGCAGAGGTTATGGTTATTGCTAACAAAGCTCTTGATAACTTCATCAAAGGCACTAACCCAAGTATGCATTTATTGCAAGACAGAAATATACTTTTCAGACAGGATAATGTTGGATATGAATCGGGAATGCATCTAATTATAGATATTATTCCTATACAAAGAATTGGTGGAGCAGAGATTATGGAAACCTACAGAATAGCAACAATGTTTCCAGAAGATGTAGCTGCTATAATGAGGGAAAGCTTAAAAGAAGTTAAATAAGCCCAATATTGGGGTAACAACCATGGCAAATAGAGAGTCTGTACCAGCAGTTTTCATTTTACATGCTTACCAACCAATTACACAAAAAAGAGAGATTCTAGATAGAATCATAACTAACTGTTATATACCATTCTTTGAGAATCTATTAAAAAATAAGCACACCAAAATTACATTAAATATCTCTGGATGTTTGTTGGAAAAATTAGCTGTTGATTATCCAGATGTTTTATCGTTAATTGAGAGAGCTATTCTAGCAGATCAAATCGAACTAATGGGATCAGCTTTCTACCATCCCATTTTACCTTTGATTACCATTGATAATCAGAAATATCAAATAGGGAAGCAAAAGGAGTTTAGTCACAATATTTTAGGGGGCAGTACAAAGGTATTCTTCCCCCCCGAATTAGCTGTTTCTGAAGATATCATTCCTCAACTTATTGAGAAGAAATATGAAATAGTAGTAGTGCCAGAAAATAGCTATTTCCAGTTAATAGGAGGGAATTATTTTCTGGAAAATGGTAAGAGCATATTAACTATTAAGCGAGATAAAGAGATTAGCAACAAGATTTCTTTTGATCATTTCAAAAGAGATGTTTCTATAGGATTTAGAGAACTTCAGATCAAATATAAAATGAGGGATTATCCCGTCATCCTTGCCATGGATTTAGAAACATTTGGAGAACACCATGACGAGTACTATGAATTTTTCTTTGAACTAACAGCTATGATAGACACTTTTACTCTCTCTGAATGTGTAGAGAAATATCCAATTACCAGAGTTATTACAAATATTACTTCTTCTTCTTGGTCAACTTCTGAAGAGGATTTGAAGGATAGTATCCCCTACCCACTCTGGGATCATCCTGCAAACCCTGTTCATCAGCTACAACAAACTCATCTGAGATTGCTGGATCAAATAAAGCAATATTTAACGAATGGAGATTGGATAGATGACTATCATGCAGCGCAGTATTCATGCCAGTTTTGGTGGGCATCGCGATATAGTTGGGGACCAGAATTAATTCATACTGGTCTCAAATTCCAACGAAATACTTTAGGTAAAATGATTGAGGATTTATCAGAGGATTCGCAACAAATAATTTTTAACCTATCAAACGACATAATCAAAAGAATAGTAGATATTGTATCAAAAATAGAGGAATAAAAATGAAGATAGTATTTGTATCTGCTGAAGTTGTACCTTATTCAAAAACAGGTGGATTAGGAGACGTTTCATCTGCAATACCAAAAGCAATGGAACAACTTGGACATAATGTTAGTATATTCACACCTTTGTACAAAAGCATAGATGTTGAGAAACATAATATCAAATTAGTTAAGAAAGATCTTCTAGCACATGTTGGTGATAAGGTAGAGGTTGTTTTCGATTTATATGAAACAACTCATCCTGATAGTGAAATACCTGTCTATTTCATAAAAAACACTTATCTTTATCGAGAGGGTATTTACGTTGGTGAGGATGGTGAAGATTATCCAGACAGTCCCATTAGATTCATCAGCTTTATGAAATCAATTTTTACAGCTTTAGAGCTACTAGAAGCACCTGTTGATATTTTCCATGTAAATGACTGGCACTCCGGGTTATTACCTTTCTTCTTGAAAACTGAGTATGGAGAACATAATTTATTCAAAAATGCTAAATCTGTTTTTACCATCCATAATATTGGTTACCAAGGAGTATATGGTTTTGAGTCAATAGAAGATGCAAACATCCCTGAAATATATCTTGATGATAATCTTTCAGGTTTTCATGGCCATATAAATTTCATGAAAGCTGGAATAGTGTACACTGATGTTCTCACCACTGTAAGCTCAAAATATGCTGAAGAAATTCAAACAAAGCAATTTGGATATGGGTTGGAGAAGATAATTAAAACAAGAAAAGATGATCTTTATGGAATTGTTCATGGAATTGATCTTACTGTGTGGAATCCAAAAACAGATGAACTTATTCCAAAAAATTATGATTCTAGGAGTCTGAAAGGTAAAGAAGATTGCAAGAATTATCTCCAAGATAAGCTCAATCTAGATGTATCTGATAAACCCTTATTAGGAATTATTACAAGATTAGCAACTCAGAAAGGTTTGGATTTAATCTTAAAGAAATTTACAAAAATTATGGATCTTGGTGTTCAGTTTGTTCTACTAGGAACAGGAGATCCAAAATTAGAGAAGAGCTTCAAAAATAAAGAAAAGAAATATCCTCAAGATTGCTCAATTAACATTGAATTTGACAACAGGTTAGCTCATCAAATCGAAGCAGGGTCAGATTTCTTTCTTATGCCAAGTAAATACGAGCCATGCGGGTTGAATCAATTGTACTCCATGCTTTATGGTACTGTTCCAATAGTCAGGAAAACTGGAGGGTTAGCTGATACAGTTCAAGATTATAATGAAGAAACAGGGGGAGGATCAGGTTTTGTGTTTGAAAGAATAAACGCTGATAAATTCTTTGAAGCTGTTGAAAGAGCTGTTAATCTCTATAAACAGAATAGACCAAAGTTTGTAAAATTGCAGAAGAACATAATGAATAAAGATTTCTCTTGGAAGAATGCAGCTAAACAATGGCAAAAAGTCTATTTAAAAGCAAAATTAAGAAAAATTAAAAAGATTATCTAAGGAAGCTCAAACCATTTATAGACATCCTGTTCCCAAGCAATACTATCTTCCTTCTCTATTTTTTCTAGCAATTGATATTCAGTAGTAGACAAACTATCAGTTTTACATTTCTTAAAAAGAACTAATAATTTTTTGAAATGCTCATAGTGTGTTGTAATTCTATGTTCTGCATAGTCACGAGCTGCCCAAGTCGATATAAGAAACTCCCAGTCTGAAGAGGATAGCAAGAATAACTCTCTACCTAATTGATTAATAAGCCTTTTAGCAACATCAAATAGGGGGTAGTTAGTGTTTTTGAATTCCTTAAGTGCTTCCAGATAAAGATCTTCTACTTCGTATATATATTTCCAGCACCACTTAGTGTTATCATTCAACCATATCCAATGGAAATTACCTTCACCCCATGATCCTTCAGGAAGGGAGACAAAGGTTTCTTCATCAGGTGGATACAATTTTAGATAATTTTTACTAGTTGTAGTCTCTATTTCATCATCATTGTAAACATGTTTGAGTACTCTCTCTAGAAACCCGATTCCTTCCATCCACCAATGTCCAAATAGCTCAAAATCATAAGGGCTGACAAGAATTCCTGGTTCTGATGTATTATTGTAATTTTCTAAAAGAGTTTCTTTAGTTATTTTGAAGAAATGCTCGGAATTTTCATCCAATCTCTCAACTGTTTTTAGGTCATTATAGATTTCCTTGTTCCCTAAATCTACATCCTTTCCAGTTGTTCTCCAATATCTATTTCCACTTGGAAAATGCTTCTTGTGAAATTCTAAGTAATATTCATCACCTGGGAAACCAATATCTCCAGACCAAACCATTACTCCAGTCTTTGTATCTCTTGTAAAGAAATTGATTTTATTATCATATTCTTTAGAATCTTCTACAATATACGGTCTGTAAGGTGTTAGATCATATCCTTTAATCTCTGGTTTTTCTTTTTCAAATTGATTCCAAAGGAATTTCAATGCATCAAATCTATCAAGATAAGCTCCAATTCCCTTTCCACCTTTCAGCAGAGGGGTATCAACGAGGAAGTATTTGACATTGTTTTTCTGTAGATAATAGTCTACACCCTTTCGATCTATAACTTCTCCTGTAACAGGATTTTTCCATTTATAACCAGGTCTATAAGCTAATTCAGGAAGCCAAAAACCTTGAGAATCATTACCTCCAAATCGATGCTTGTAAATACTTTGCCCTGCTTTGATTTGTGCATTAACAGATTCTTCTTTTCCAAGAAGAGGAAGATATCCATGAGTTAGACCACTAGTGATAATTTCAATAACTCCTTTATCTTGAAGATCTCTATAACCATCAGTTAAGTTTCGATTGAATCTTTCAACGAATTGCTGCCTTACAGAAGAGTAGTAGTTTGCCCATCTTTCTGCAAGATGTGCTAAATCACTTTCACCTATCCAGTTGAAATGATCTTTATCTTTATAACTAGTGTTAATCCTATCATCAAGATAATTCTCAAAACCCGCTTTGAATCGAGGATGCGCTAATTGTTCACTTAATACAGGAGTTAAACCAATAGTTAACAGATTTGAGAATCCTTCATTTTCACTTAGATTTGATAACATAGAAAGTGTGGGGGTATAAGTTTCAGCTGCTGCTTCATAGAGCCAAACTTCACCATGGGGCCACACGCCTTGTTCTAGGACAAAAGGTAAGTGGCCATGCAGAACAAAATTGAGATATCCTTTGGTCATTAAGAAATACTAAAAGTACTCATTCTTTAATTTTGTTGAATAATGAGGATTTTTTAAGGATTCATAAGAGGTTATGCGGATAATGTTGTCGAATGTTGATTATAATCCCACAACTCATACAGAACTTTTCTCTTTTAGCTATGGGTCTCCCACATTTCAAACACACATTAATCTTCTCTTCCTCATTCTTTACCTTTTTAATCACTTTTTTCAAGATAGCTCACCATCAAGCGTTTCGACCATTTGATAGGTTTCATTCATTATTCTTTCTCTATCTTCACTATTCTCAGCACAGACTTTTATTGCAATTCTACTAGGAATAATAGTGCTGAAGATATGGCTCCATTGTCTGTCACCATGAATGATCTTAATACCGTTTAATGTATTTATTATCATGTTTTGACTATCCTTCTCATATATCTTTTTTAAGAACAATTCTGGGTTCGAGACAAGAGAATAAGATTTCTCTTCGAATATCTCTTTATTGCATATATCTCGTGCTTCAACAAAGGTGGAAATATACTTGTGTTTCTCATCTCTTGCAAAAGATGATAAAAGCAAGATTGTTGATATAAAGGGTTCAGATTCATTAGAAATAGTTGGATGAATATAATTACCTTGTTCGTTAGCTCCAAACATTGCTCGGTGAAATTGTATCGTTTTAGCAATCTCTCCAGGATATTCATTCGAAAAAATGACCTCTATTCCATTATCTTTAAGCCATGTTTCAAGAGGCCATAATGTATGAGATAGAACTACTTTCCCTTTCTGTCTTCCAATTAACTTGTTCTGGAGAAGAATTGTTACAATTATGCAAGGATCTATCATTCTACCATGTTCGTCTAGGTAAAGAGCTCTTGAACCGCTAGGATCAAATGCTATACCTAAATCACCATTTGCTGCTACGATTGTCCTAGATAAAATTGATAGTGACACTGGGCTAGGTAAGGATTCAGGTATTCCTTCGGGTTTGAACGCATTTAGTGTAAGTACATTGCATCCTTGCTCGGCTAAAATATTGGGGAAAACTTCTGATACTGGTCCAAAGGCACAATCTGCAACAACTGAATAATTCTGCTGTTTCAAAATTTCTGTTCCTACAGCTGAACTGATAGCTGCTCGATAGAGATCATTAGCTTGTTTTACAGATAAAATAGCAGCTATTTTTTGAGGTTGAGATCTATTAATAGTTATTTGAGAAACTTTGTTTTTTGAAAAAATATCGGAAAAAGGAATTTCGACACCGGTTTGATCAAAAATTCTTACATTGATCTTATTAGAAGTTCTATGAGCAGCAGCTAGATGAATTCCAGCATGAGCACTAAAACGTTTAAGAGCAAATTGAACGACAGGTAGAGAACAAGCATGTAGTTCGAAAACAGTTGTACCTACACTAATCAGACCAGCGCTAAATGCTCTACTAATCATTCTAGTATCTTTTCTAAAATCTCTTGCAGAAACAACAACTGCTTCTTCACCCCCCAGATAACTTCCTAACAATGCACCTAGAGTTGCAGCTCTTTCTGGAGATAATTCACTAGCTGTTCCAGAGAGCCTGTTCTTACGGATTAAATCGGAAAAATCATAATTGTCTGCTGTCATTCAATAAAAATATGATTTTATGTTTTTTAAATGTGTTTGAGAAAAAAGAAAAGTAAAAGAGAATTTAATTATCTTTTCAATCGCTTTCTTATTCTAAAAATTACCATAATACTTAATGTAAATAGAATAGGTGCTATGAATAGAAAATCAGTTTTTGTTGGTGTGGGTGTGGGTGTCGGTGTGACAGGGTCTTTTGGATTTAAAGGATATATATCCGCTGAATAACCATAACCTCCAATTATGTAAGCGTAGCTTTCTATATTCGACCACCAATTACCTTCCTGTAGTGTAATATCATACCAGGTGTTATTAGTACCGTCATCCCAGCCTTGAGACTTTAGACCTGTAACATCATTTTGTTGGTTTCCTATGAAATAATTATGGTGGATTAAGTTATGATCACAAACAGAATCTAGAGATATTCCATATTCAAAATTTTCTCTTAAAGTATTATGAGTAAAAGTGCTATAATCTGTTATCTTAGCTTTGATTCCAAAGAAATTGTAGCTTATATTGTTTGAATGTAATTCCGCTCTTAAAACATTGATCATGAAGACACCATCTATATTATTGTTTAACATCTTTGATTCATAGACATAGATGTCATTAACAAATGCAAAATACATTCCCCAATCAGCGAAAGCACAAGTAGTGTTGTATATAATAATATCAGAAGTATAGTAACCAAATAGATTAAGAAAAGTACTTTGCTGAAATATAGAACTGGATACATTCACGTTTTCATTATATCGTAAATCCAAACCCCACACATTAAATTCACAGATATTATTATCAATACTAACATTATTGCAGTAACTAATCTCCATTCCGTTATCCGAATTATAAGAGATAATGTTATTGTTGATTTCTAATGAACTGGTAAGATGTGCAACAATACCATTTACATTATCTTCGATTCTATTATCTGATATTGTTACATCATTGCATTCGAAAACAACCATACTTGTGATAACATCTGTGATTACCGAGCTAAAAATACCACAAGAATTGGAAAACGCGAAAATTATTCCTACAAGAGTATCACTAATAGCTTGATTATGAATTTCTATATTTGAAGAGTTTATAACTAGAATCTCTCCATACTGTATTGCCCCAGATAAAACTATGCTTTGATCATTAAAGAAGAATCCTAAAGGTTTGTCATTTACAGTATTATTTTCAACGATATAAGTAGCTAGAATTTCTACATCTGCATTCTCTATGATTAGACCATCGCTATAAAATACATTATTACTTATTGTCATATTAGGAGAATTGTAGAAGTTCAGACCGTTTGAATTGTTGTTAAAAGTGTTTGAATCAATAATTATTTTGTTTGAATTAAAAACATCAATTCCATAACCTAAGTTTGTATCGAAGATGTTTTTTTGAAAGGTACAATTTGAACTCTCATAAGTGAAGATTCCGAAAAATGTTCTAACAAAGTTTTGATTTTCAATGAAAACATTGGAACAGTTGATTAGGAAAATTTGACCGTACTCTGTATCTGTTAGATAAAGAGATTCAAAGTTTTTGAAATAGCCTATTTTTTGGTTATTTACTATATTTCCAAGAAGTTCATAATGTAAGTATGTCTCTAGATTTTCCTCATAAATTCTCACTCCGTTATTTTCAAAGGTGTTATTATAAACAAAAGAACCATTAGCTAAGAAGAAGTCCATCCCAAAGTAGTTGTTGTTAATGAGAGAATTATTTGCGAATACACTACCTTGTAATTCGTGTCTTAAATACATTCCACTAAGAAGATTAGATTCACAAGTATTGTTGAATATATAACAATCAGATGAATAACGTACTTCAAATCCAAATTCATTACCATTACAAAAATTATTTTCTGCAGTGATTCCTACTGATTGTAAAATAAAAATACCTATATCACCATTATTTTCAATAATATTATTGCTTACATTCCCGTTTCCAAATTTAACATTTTGGATAAGAATTCCATGAAGGAGAGCGTTTCTAATTACACAATTCTGAACAACAAAATATTGTGATACACCGCTAATATATATTCCATATCCTACAGAATCTTGAATGAGATAATCTTCTATACGATAAGGGTTATCAATTGATCCATTTCCAGGCAACCCCATGGTTACAAAATCGGTGTCAGAGTAAATATTGATTGGGAAAGAAGTTGTCAACAACGAAATTTGGTTTGAAAAATTATCCTCAGTTTTTGGAAGAACTTCGCTTGTAATTGCAGCTGATTGGTTGAACATTATACTAATACTTAGAAGTGAAAATAAAACAATAAATTTAAACACGAATCTTTTTTTCAACTGAGACATCTTCCTAATTACCATGTTTAATTCTCAGCCACTTATATATATGTCTAAACGCGAATTTTCAGGCAGTTCTCTTAAACATATTCCAAAAGTCTATTTTTGCAAGAAATGAAGTGAAATATTTCTTTTTTGAGATTAGTACTAAGACAAACAAGATTACTGAGCAAATAGCAGAAAGTAGACAAAATTCACAGAAGAATTCAATTATAAAAATCTCTACTGAAGTTAGATAGATGGAAAAACCTAATCCCCATAAACTCGCAATAGGGAGGAAGAAACTTAACCAGTATTCATTTTTGCTGAACAACGCTAGAAATAATAATGTAATAAAAATTAGATAAAAAATCACTCCCCAAAGACTTACATGAACACCCAAGAATTTTGCATAAGGACTGGAATTTACTGTTTCACACTGGAAAATACCTTGATTAATTAAACACTGAAAATTTCCAGAAAGTTCCATATACAAAAGATAGAGTGCAACAAGAAAAGCGAGTAAAGAAACCAACACAGAGGTTTGCAAAAGTGTTTTAACAAGTTTGTTTTCTTCCATTCTCCTTACTGTGAATGACAAATTATATAAATGATGTTAACTTATGTGGTTATTGATAATAAAATAGTTTAAGGGGTTCAAATTGCCGTTAAAAGAGATTGAGTGCCACGGTTGTGGGACCAAAATAAAGAAGAGAGTAGGGGAAGCAATTAATTTATCTGAAAATCCTAAAAGCATCAAAGATGTTATCGAAGGTAAGGTAAATTTTTCATATTGTCCAAAATGCAAAACGAAAATAGAACATAAAACGCATGTCTTACTTACATATATGGATCCACCTAGATGGATATGGTTAGTATCTAGAAAACATCAAAATCCTCATTATAAAAAAGAATTTTTCACTTCAATTTTACCTCCTGGTTCTACTCAATTCATTGATCAAGAGATGATTTTTGTTGAGTTTGGTGAACCATGTGAGTGTATGAAGTATGTTCTAGATGATAAACAACCTCAATCCTGTGAGGATTGGTTAAATCTGGGTAAACTTCATACGGGTGAAGAAGCAATAAATTGTTACAAAAATGCTCTAAAGATGAATAAAGGTTTATCAGAAGCTAAAACATTGATGAATGCTGAAATGACCAAACTGAAGAGTTACTCCTTGTGAAAATTATGCTAGAGTAAATCTTCTATAGATTTATCACTTGCTTGTTTTTCTCTTAATTGAGACAAAACATTTACGGCTCTTCTCATTTCAGGAATGACTATAGATCCTCCAACAATAAGAGATACTGCTAATGTTTCTGCTATTTCATCATCGCTACATCCTTCTTGAACAGCTCTAATCATATGATAGCGTATACAATCCTCACATCTTAATACTAATGAAGTTGAAAGGCCTAATAATTCCTTAAACTTGGTAGACAGAGCACCTTCTAAATATGCTCCCGTATCCAAAGCGTAAAATCTATTAATCTGTTTATTCTGTAAAGCAAATATTTTCTCATTCATCTCTTCTCTATGTTTCCTAAAATTCTCAAACTCATTCACTGTTATTACCACATTCAATTCATTAAGAAAAATATAATCTTTGCTATCAGCTGAACCAATAATTAATAAAGCTAACAAATCATTAACATATATCTCGAAGCTGCAGATAAGGTTGAATCAAATGCCTATTCAGAAAACCCTTAAAGATCTGAAACTTAGCTTAGTTGGTGCACATTCAGAATCCCTCAATCAAGCTCTAGAAAAGAGAGGGTATAGCACTAATTTATTACCAACAACTCATTTTCCCAAGAAAAAACAAATAAAGGATTCAGACATTATTATAGGAACATATTTTCAATCTGCTTGGCCTTGGTTTGTAATTGGAAAACTTTGTAGAAAGAAAACTATATGTCATTGGGTTGGATCTGATTCAGTTCTTTCTGTTCAAAATTGGAAAAGAAAACTACAAACAAAAATATTCACAAAATTTGTTGATTCACATATCTCAGTATCGACTAGAATAAAGGAGGAACTCGATAAAATAGGAATAGAAAGTACTGTTCTCTTTCATGGTTCAGATATAGAAACAGAAGAAATTTCTATGCCAGAAAAACTGGGTGTTTTAGTTTATTTCATAGAAGGAAGAGAAAAACTCTATGGTGTTGATAGAGTGATCGAAATTTCAAAAGAAGTTCAAGATGTGGATTTTTATTTTGTTGGTCACTTTGATTCTACAAACTATAAGGAAAAATACAATCAAAGTAACCTTCATTTTCTAGGATATATCAATATTAGTGAGATTTGGTCAAAGATTAGCGTTATTGTTCGGATGACTGAGCATGATGGTTTTCCTAAAATTATTGTAGAAGCTTATTCTAAGGGGAGGTATGTAATTCACAATTATCCCTTACCAGGAGTAATATTATGTAAATCAAATAAAGAAGTTGTCAGTGAATTAAAGAAGCTACAAATTTCCAAAACTGCAAATAAGAAGGGAATTGAGTTATTTAACGAACAATTTCGTTATGATAAATTTCTGGAGAAATTAGAGCAAATTTGTTTGAGTCTTTTTAATAAATAAACCAATCAGATAAAATTATTAAAGGATGTATCCTTTGCATTACTGATGAGGATATTAATCACAGGTTCAAGAGGTTTTCTTGGTGTCAACTTAGTTAAACATATTCAATCAGAAAGGCCAGGCTGGGAAATTTTTGGATTTGATCTTAAATCGAGTAAAAACATCAATTACAACTATGAAACTTTAAATTTCAATTCGGACGTTAACTGGAAAGAAAAACTAAAAGAAATTGAACCGGATATGATATTCCATTTAGTAGGCTTATTTCGAGGTACAAAAGAAGAGCTGTATTCTGCCAATGTTTCTTCTTTTCAAAGTTTTATTGAAGGACTACGTGATTCGGAATTAGAGAGTAGATTATTAGTTTTAGGTTCAGCTGCACAGTATGGAGAGGACAGCACTATTACCAAACCGCTAAAAGAAGATCAACAAACTAAACCATTGAGTTTTTATGGTGAAACAAAAGATAAACAAGAGAAAATCGCTTTAAATTTCTACGAAAAGTATGGTATAGATGTAGTATGTTCTAGACCAGCTTCTCTTGTTGGTAAGGGCGTATCAAATCAATTATTATCAGGATTTCTTACAGAGAAATTCAAAGAAAAAGAGAAAACTATCAAAGTTGAAATTTCTAATTCTTCAGATGTTAGGGACTACATAGATGTTAGAGATACCTGTTCTGCTTTATTGCTTCTACAAGAAATGACTGGCATAACTGGTGATGTTTTTAATATCTCCGCCAATCAACCTCTCTCAAATTTGGAACTGATAAAAATCTATGAGAAGATATCAGAAAAACGGGCCCTCATAACCTATTCACTTCCTGATAAAGTTTCTACCAAAGTCTGGTTAGATAATTCGAAATTAGCTAAATGCAGTAGTTTTCGACCTAAATTTTTCATAGAAGATTCTGTAATGTGGAATTTGAGCTGAATTTTGAAGGTGTTTCAAAACTTTAAAAAACAACTAAAGTAATCTCAAATACGATGAGTCAATCCTCGAATGTTCTAATAGTTGGTGCTGGAAAAGCTGGATTATTACTTCTAGCAGAATTAAATCAACCAAAATATAAGAATTATCAAGTTGTGGGGTTTATTGATGATGATCCTGAAAAACTAAGCAAAAAGGTTGAAAATTTATTTATTCTAGGGAATACAGAGCAAATTCCTGAAATTGTTGAAAAATTTGATATTGGATTATCAATTATAGCTATTCCATCAGCTACAGGAAAAACAATTACTAGAATTGTTGACATAATTCATCAAACATCATCTAGTTTTATGATAGTTCCTCCAATATTCCAGAATTTGAAGATAGATACCATTTCTGCACCAAGAAAAATAAGTGTTAATGATCTGATTCGAGCCCCTATTGAAAATGTTCTTACAGAAGCATCAATGAAAGAAATTGAGAATTATACCATATTAATAACAGGTGCAGCTGGATCAATTGGTTCAGAGATTTGCATTCAATTAGCTGGATGCTTTCCAAAGCAAATTATTGGTTTAGATGTAGCTGAAACTCCTCTTTTTGAATTGGCAAATCAGATGGATCAGAATCATGACAAGATTACTTTTATCCCAGCTCTTACCAATATTAGAGATGAGAAAAGATTAAGCAAAATTATCAATAAATATAAGCCAGACATCATCTACCATTGTGCAGCTTTCAAACATGTTGGAATGATGGAGCAATTCCCTCATGAATGTGTCAAAAATAACATTCAAGGCTCAATCAACCTAATCAAGATAGCTTTAGAAGAAAGAATAGAGAGGCTTGTGTTTGTATCAACAGATAAAGCTGTAAATCCCATTAATGTTATGGGGATTTCAAAAAGAATCATTGAGAAATATATTCTTGCTCAAAATTCTAAAGATACAAAATTTATGATAGTAAGATTTGGAAATGTTTTAGAAAGCAGCGGCAGTGCAATCCCGATATTCAAAAAGCAAATTGAAAATGGTGGTCCTGTACTCTTAACAGATAAAAGGATGGAAAGATTCTTTATGACTATCACTGAAGCAGCTCA
Organism: Candidatus Heimdallarchaeota archaeon; assembly: GCA_019057375.1. Taxonomy (GTDB): domain Archaea; phylum Asgardarchaeota; class Heimdallarchaeia; order Heimdallarchaeales; family Heimdallarchaeaceae; genus UBA460. The sequence goes on along the minus strand of DXJF01000146.1, from coordinate 1,487 downwards.
GCTAGTAGTTCAAGCTTCCATACTTGGCAAAGGTGGAGAGTTATTTGTTTTAGATATGGGTGAGTCCTACAAAATGCTAGACATCATTCATAAATTATTCCAAATTTATGATTACGACAAAGATGATATCAAAATTGAAAACATTGGAATTCGTCCTGGTGAAAAACTTACAGAGGAACTCTTTCATGATTTTGAAGAACCTGAATTATCTCAACATAACCGAATTTATATCTGCAATATCGATAATGATGAAATATCTGAAGATTTCTTGAAGGAAATTGATAGGTTTGTTGAAGAAGCAGATCAAATGACTAAAGAAGAAATATCTGTAAAAATGCTAGAATTTGTTTAGGTTGTCCAAAAATTAGTTTTGTTTGATGAATAAGATTAAGAATAACTTTGAGATAAGATTTTTGTTAAAAATGGAAATAGATTGGAAAGATGAAATTCTGTACAAGGACCTAGTGATGTGGGGTCCAAGACTAAAACGTGAAGCTCCCTTCTTTCAAGAAATTCTCCAAAATATACAGAAAGAAAATATTAGAATTCTAGATGTATCCTGTGGGACTGGTGACCATTTAGTTATGTTTGCTAAATGGGGTTTTACAGGAACAGGAATTGACATCTCAGAGCAGAATATAGAACAAGCGAGAATATTAGCTCAAAGAAACAATTGTAATGACAAAGTAGACTTCATACTTGGTGATATTCTCGAATTAGAGAGTAAAATTCCTGATGAGAAATTCGACTTCATTTTTTGTATTGGTAACACTCTATCCATTTTTAATACAACTGAGCGTAGAAACATCATAAATCAGATGATCAATCTTCTTAGGGATAAGGGAGTTATACTTGTTCAGGTAGTTAATTATTTATCTCATAAAGATGAGGAGCATTGGTTCTATAATCCAAGTTTAAAACGAGATTCCAACGGAGCTCTACTCTTTCATGTAAGAATGATGGAGTGGAAAAATAAATACGATAAAATAACAATGTATGTTCAAAAAATCCATCAAAATGATTATGAATCGGAAGAATTTGATTTACATAAGAAAAGAACTGAATTCTTTATTATATCAGAAACTGATTTCATAGAATTTACTTCTAATAAAATAAACTTGAACATTTTTGGAGATTATAAAAAGAATGATTTTAAGGAAAAAGAGAGTAATGATCTATTAATCATTTTACAAAAAGATTAACTTAATCGTAGGGATCAATTACTTCATCTGGAAGAATCACTTTCTTTCCTATTGCACTGAAAATCGGTAGAGCAATGACTCTGAGTTTCTCTGTAATTATTTTCTTCTCTTCCTCTACTTTAGCATTGAATTCTTCTTCAGAAATCAAACCTCCGTCATACACATTTTGCCATTCATGTTCAATACATCCTTCTAACTCTTCTTGAGCCCATATTCTTGTATTAATGTGTATTGAGGTTTCCAGACCCCCTGAAGAGAATACAGATAAAAGTCTTCTTCCTATAC
>DXJF01000145.1 GCA_019057375.1 Candidatus Heimdallarchaeota archaeon | reverse complement strand
GTTCAGGAGACAGAAAAAGGTAGAGAATACTACATATTAGAAGAAAATAAATTTAAGTTTGGTAAAAAATAAAAGCAAACTAATAAGGAGAAAAATAATGAAAATAGAAAATAACAAATTTTTTGTTTTAGAAACAAAGGACGAAAAATGGGTATTTAATAAAGAAAATGAGGCAATAAAATCGATGAAAGAGATTACTTCTGAGAATAAAGAACTAAAGCCAGAAGACATAAGCATTCTTGAAGTAGATGTAAAGGAGAAGAAATGGGAGATTAAAGAGATACCGTGGGCAAGAATAGCCTTACAATTAATTAGAGGTGAATAAAATGGAAGTAAAATTGATTCCCATTGATAATATAAGACCAAGTCCCTTTCAACCAAGAGAGACATTTGATAAAGAAAAACTAGAGGAACTTGCAGAATCTATTAAAGGAAGTGATTTAGTCGAGCCAATTTTGGTGAGAAAAAAAGGGAATACATACGAAATTATAGCTGGAGAACGAAGATGGAGAGCTTTTCATTTTGCTGGACTTCAAGAAATTTTAGCAATAATAAGAGATGTAGATGATATAGAAGCAAGAGAATTAAGCTTGATTGAAAACTGGCATAGATTAGCTTTAGATCCAATTGAAGCTGAGAGATTTATGTATAGATTATGGAATGATGGAAAAGAAAGTAAAAGATATGAATCTATAGGAGATATGTCAAGAAAGACGGGAATCCCACAGCAAACACTACGCCAAATCATTCTTTCAATTAAAGAAAAAGAGGAATTAGAAATGACCGCTAGCGGTCATATAACATATTCAGATATGAAGGTATCTAGAGCTCTAAAAAATGAACCAGAATTAAGGAAACAATTGTTAATGTTGAGAGAGAAAGGAAAAATTACTCAAGAACAACTAAAAGAACGAGCGGGAGTTATTGAGAAAGTATCAGAACCAATAAAAAGAGCTTTACTTAGAGAAGATTCTAAACTTACATCAGAAGAAGCCTTAATTTTAGATACTGAATTATCAACTCCAGAAGAAAAAATTAGAGCAATAAAAGAAATAGAAACAGAAAGATCATCAAATAGAGTAAAAAGATTAATTCATATAATGAGAAGAATAGAAGAAGACAGAGAAGCGATAGAAGTAGTGAGGTTAACAGATACTGGAGATATCTGGATATGTCCTATCTGCAACAAGAAATACCGTTTACTTCATGTTGAACCAATTGGAACTCATAGGTTTGAGGAGGTTATTGAATAATGCCAATATTCCGAGGAGGAAAACAAATATCATTTACTCGTACTTCTGAAGTTATAATTCATCCACAACCACTTCGTAGGTCGTATGGCACTAAAGAACATCGAAACATATTACATTATTTTGCTAAAACCCCAACTTCTATTTACTGTCCCCACTTTTGGGAATTGAGGTGGGCTTATGGTTGCCCTTATAATTGTGCATATTGTTATCTTCAAGGAACATTTAGAGGACGCAAAGAAGCAAGCTTATCTCATCCTCTAGAACATATTCTAAAAACCCTTGAAATCTTCTTTAGTGAAGAGCCAAACAGTTGGTTATTTAATAGTGGTGAATTGGCAGATTCTTTAATGTTTCCTTCAATAATGGAAAAAATAGCCGATAAATTTGAAGAACAAAGAAAGCATAAACTTTTACTCTTAACTAAATCAAGTAATGTAAGATTTCTTATTGAGAAACCTAGAAGACAAACAATTGTTAGTTTTAGCATAAATGTTCCTGAAGTTTGGAAGCTTTGGGAGAAGAGAACACCACATCCAGAAAAAAGAATTGAAGCTGCAAGAAAAGTTAAAGAAGTTGGTTATGAAACTCGAATTAGAATAGATCCAATTTTCCCAATTGATAATTGGCGTGAGTATTATGAAAACTTATTAAATATGATATTTAAAAAATTAAAACCAGATCGTATTACATTAGGGACACCAAGAGGACTAAGGAAGACTTTATTATTTTCTAAAGATAATTCATGGACAAAATATTTATCTGAAGATTCTGGTTGGGGAAAGAAATTGTCTAGTTCTCTTAGAAAAGAGATTTACATTTTTTTCAATGATAAATTAAATGATTTAGGATTTAATAGAATAGGATTATGTAAAGAAACAGTCATGATTTGGAAAGAATTGGAAAAGGATGCTAAAAACTTTAAAAAAGATATGTGTAATTGTATATGATAATAAATAGCGAAATCATACAAATAAAGCCTCATTCACGCAGAAAACATTCAATACTCAGAAAATACTTAGAGGCATGTAAAAGATTTAGTGATAAATATAAAAACTTTGTTTACATCGATACCCATGGAGGAACTGGTAGGGTTTTAGATCTTGAAAGAAATAAAATAACTAAGGGTTCTGTCTTGACAGCTGCAAAACTTCAACCAAGTTTTCCCTGTTATATTGTGGAAATAAATGATTCTCGTTTTAAATTGCTAAAAAAGTCAACAGACAAGCTTGCCAATGTACATTTATTTTATGGGGATTGCAACGAAAAAATAGATGAGATTTTGGAACGAATACCAAAATATAAGAAATTCGTATTTTGTTTTGTAGATCCAGATTCACTAGTATATGATGGTATTCCACAATTAAAATATGAAACAATTGAAAAAATTGCTAACTTCCCTAGAAGTGAAATTCTCTTGAATTTACCTTTAATATCAATAATGAGATTAGCAGGCGTTATTCGTAGTTATCCGGAGGCTCCAAGTTCACAGAAAATGGAGAAACATATCACAATTTTTTATAGAACCGAAGATTGGAAAAAAATAGATCCTGGTGATTATAAAAGTTTCCTTAAATTATACATTGAAGAAAGATTTAAACAATTTGACTATAAAGGGGCTATTCTAATAAGAAGTGTTACAACTAGAAGTCCATTATATTATTTAATTTATGGATCAAAATATAAGACAGGTGGAATAATAATGAGAGATATTATGAAAAAGGAATGGAGAGAGATATTAGGAAGTTACTCCATAATAAAATCTCTATATAAAACGGATAAAGAGTGGCTAGATGCTGTATATCCTCTCAACCTATTTATCTTTGAAAATTGAAAAAAAAAAGATAAAAAACATATCCTTTAAAAGAGGAAAATATATTATCAAAATATTTCAAATTTCTGGTTCT
>DXJF01000144.1 GCA_019057375.1 Candidatus Heimdallarchaeota archaeon | reverse complement strand
TTCCAGAATTGGTAAAGAGTTTCAGGATCTAGATCAGAGTCACCATCTATGTAGTAGTTTAGAGTAGCTCCTTCAAACCCTGAAGAAGTGTTGTGTGGTCTGATTTGTGACCTAATTCGAGGTCTAAGACCTGTAGCATCTAAAACATATTTTGCTTTGATTTCGAACGTTTTCTTCTCATTAGGTCTAACTAGAGTGACAATATTATGGTCCTCTTTTTCTTCAACTTTTTGACAAACACATTCATCTTGAAATTCCGCACCCTCTTCTTGAGCAATTATATTTAACCAATCATCAAAAGGCTTTCTCATAAAATTCAACATTTTGAATGGAGAACCAAAGGATTTGCCATTTGGTAAGTACATTTTGATTTTTTTCAATTCATAGTTGCACAATCTTTCCCTAGGAACTTCAACACCTAACATTTTTTCGAAATATCCAAATTGTATACCTGAACAAGGTTTATTTCTGGGAGTTTTGTGTCTTTCAATAAAAAGAGTCTTCAGACCTGCTTTTGCTGCAAATCTAGCAGCTGTAGATCCAGCAATTCCTCCTCCCGCAATGAAAACATCATAATCCATATTTTTAGAATCTTGAATACTCTTAAAAGTTTATTAGTAGGGATTTCGGTATACTGACAATTCTTAAATTATTTTCCTAATTTCTTTATTTAATGATTATCCGACAAGCAAAACGATCAGATATAGAGCAGATTGCCAAAGTTCAAGTTAGCTCATGGAATACAACCTATAGAGGAATCTTACCGGATGAGCTCATTGATAGTCGAACAGTAGAGAACAGAATTGAGTCTATGAAAACAAATTGGAAAGGATTTCATGGAGACATTATTTCTAGAATAGTTATTGTCGCAGAAACTGAATCAGATGAAATTGTTGGCTTTGCTGCCGGGGGAGATATATTTCAGGGGGATTATCCATATGATGCAGAAGGATATGCTTTTTACATTATAAAGGAATATCAACAAAAGGGAATTGGAACACTACTTCTGAAGGAACTTGTCAAATTTCTGTTATCCTTTGGTTTTAAATCGATGATTATTTGGATCTTAGAAGAAAATCCTGCTTGTAAATTCTATGAAAAGCTTGGAGGAGTTGCTAAAGAAAGGAAAATAGACAAATTTGGAGAAGAGGAGTTTTCATTAGTAGGTTATGTGTGGGATAATATTAGTATAATAATCTAAGAAAACAAATTATCCAAATGCAAAAATAGAAAAAGGATAATTTGTGAATTTATTTTTATCAAAGTAATATTTTTTTGTGTTTCTTTTTGATAAATCAAAATTCACAGATAAATTGGTCTTTCAGATTTTTCAGTAGTGCGTTCAAGAATTTCTCTTAGTAAGATTATAAACCAACCTGTTTCAGGATGTTCTTCCAGAATACCTTCCCATATTTCAAGATGTTTGATCTCTTTTTCATCATAGAATAATGACATTTTTATAAGCGACTCATCAGGTATACCTTTTCGTTTTATGAATTTGATTTCCCAAATATCAATTAGAATTTTCTGAGTAAATAACTCAATTACTTCTTTTTCTGAAAGCTTACTTGAAAACGTACTTTTCTTTCCATGTAATGTATTTTCAATTGCTGCAATTCCACTTCCGTTTAGAGTAATTTGAGTAAGTCCATAATCAAATGCTTCGTAGCCTGTTTTGATGACAATTCTGTATTTCTCTATATTTCCTAAATTTAATTCCGAAATGTTTTCTTTATTCATTTATCTTCACCTTCATTATGTTACCTCGTATTTACAACAAGTTCTGTTTGATATCCATTCAGCAAAAGGTTCATAGTGTCTTTCACGTGGGGCACCAATTGTAGTCTGCATAATACTATTGTCTGAAGTTACATTTCTGTCAGGACACTCTGGTGCAGTATATTCATCAGGAAAACCAATCATATGTCCAAATTCATGGGATGCTGTTCCACCAGTTGTTGTTATATACCAATTTGTCATATTTTCTCTTCCTGAACCAGTTCGAATTCGTACAACGTGATGTTCATTAGAATTAACAAACTCGACATTAAAAGATACAGTATAGTTTACACAATTGCATTCTCCATCTGATCTTTGTAGTTGAAATTGATTAGACCAAGTTGATTCTATCGCTGTTTCCCATATTTGACTCTGAGCATTTAGATTAGTATTAGTTACTCCTGCATCTGGATTTAGTCTGATTCTTACTGTAATCTCTAAATTACATTTGGTTCCTTCTATTCTGTAAGCTACGTTCCATCCATAAATACATTCTTCCATATCATATGATTTCTCGTTTGCTGAGAATAAGGAGGGGAAACAAATTAATATTGCAATAACGACACAAATAATATGTTTCACCCAAGCCCAAGCAACACAGAAGGTATAGGTAATCCACGCAAATAAAACACAAAAGGTATAAGTAACAGTTCTCCAAGCTTTGCAGATCCATTTTCCAAACCAGACGAGAATAGCACATACCGTGCTACAAGGCCACCAATCACAGCACTCATATTTTTTCGCCCAATTATCACATGCTTCATAGCTTCCTTCTCTCTCATCTTCACAAACTCTCCGTCTACCTTCTCTCTCATCTATACATTCTAATCTATGTACTTCTCTTGTATTTCTACAGCGTTCAAATGGTGTTTCTATTGACATAATTTTCACCTATTTTCTTTATTACTTCACCGCAATTACTATCCATTGAATAATTGCTGCAACTCCTATTATTGCCAAAGAAATTATTAAACTTCCAAAAATTATACAGAGTTTACAAGTCTTGGGTTTTTCTTCTTTTGATTCTACGTCTTTCGACATTTCATTCACTCCACACTCTTTGTTTGATTATTGACTAAACATGTACGAAACAAGTAATCATTTAAAAACATTATTAATTGGAATAAAATTGCCTTCTTTGATTAGAAGAAAGTTATAACTAATAGGAAAATATTGAACACTTAATCATTTAAGAAAACCTATTGAAGATTCTACAGAAAATTTATAGTTAAGGTAATTAATTTAGTATGATGAGCTCGAAAAATCCTCATTGCATTTGCGTATGGGAAGATGAAGAGAGTTGTGAGGATTGTAATCTAGAAGGTAAACTCCATTGTCATCTTGATAAAAAATATTCAATTATTTTTGGAATTCCATTCTTTATTGGTTTTATTCCAGCATTTGTAGGTCTTATTCTTTTAAACTATCCACTGAATCTGATCTCTACTCTTGTTTGGATTGGTTATATAATCTTCTTTTTCTTAGTCTGGGAACCTCCAATACTCTGTGCTCATTGCCCTTACTATGCAGAGGGAGAATCTAAAATATTACACTGTTCAATTAATTATGGATTCTTTAAAACTGCTAAATTCAAACCTGGACCTATAAATTCATGGGAGAAAATACAGTTCTTAATTGGGGCAAACATAATATTTGCAATACCTATTGTGTTTCTAGCAATCGAGGGGAAGTGGGTTTTTCTAGGACTAACTGTTTTTGGAGTAGTTTTATGGTATTTAGTAATTCAATTGAAAGTCTGTACAGATTGTATCAATTTCTCTTGTGTCCTTAACAGAGTACCCAAAGAAATCAGAGATGAATTTCTCAAAAAGAATCCTGAAATGTATGAAGCTTGGAAAAAGAGTGGGTACAAATTTGATGAATGATTTCTAAAGTAATTTGAGCATTCCTTTAATGTTACCAGAGAAAATCATTTCTCTTGTTTGTTCATCAAGGTTAAGTTTTGAATATCTTTCCTTGTCTTCTTTAAGAACTTCACTTATTTGATCAGGATAAACATGGGTACCAAAAACGACATTTTGGAAAGCGTTTTTCCACCACAGATATTTCTCAAAGCCTTCTTCATCCAGTTTAGATCTCCATCCCTCTGAAACATCTGTTAAATCAACATAAACATTATGACGCATTCGAGCAAGTTCTGCAGCATCTTTATTCCAATGTCCTCCAAAATGAGCTAAAATGATATTCAAATCAGGGAAGGAATTGGCAATTGGTTCTATTTGTAATGGATGCATATCTAAAGAGAGAATGATGTCTTTAGGAGAGGATTCTGAAACAGTTACTAGACCAGTATGAAATAGGATAGGCATTCCTAATCTCTGAGCTGCACCCCAAAGTGGATAAAATGATTGATCACTATAGGGTTTTTTTGGGATTATGGTTTTAAGCATTCTGAAGCCCTGCTCATATGCATCTTGAATATCTAGAGTATTGGTAACTCCTGGTCGAACAAAATACGTACCTATGAAACGAGGTTTAAAATTCTCAACAATTTCAAGTATTTCTTTATTAGATACTGAGTTAAACATTGACCCTAATCCACTGATGCACGCCTTTGAGATATCTAACCTATTCATTTCAGTTAAAAGTTCTAAAACGTGGTCTGGTGTTGAAGAGATGTGGGAATGAGAATCAATGACATCCATTAGTATAAATTTATTATCCATTTAATTAAATCTATCTTTACTCTTAATGTCAAGTTATAATTTTACACATTTCTAACTAGACTTTCTTATAGAGAACATATTCTACAGGAACAATGTGCCCCTTATTGTAATGCTGAAGAACTGAATCTAAATCTTTTGGAGCATAATGATTATTTATGCAACATAATGCAGCTATCTCAGAAATCTCATACCAATTTTTTCCATCAATACTACATTTTGCGGTATCATATAAGTTAGTAAATAATTCACTTTTCATCTCATATGTGAAATTAGAATTGCATATAAGAACAGAGAAAATATCTGAGTTTAAAAAAGAAATTCACTCAAAAGATTAATAATGGTTTGAAAACTAAAGTGAATGTTTACAAATAAGCTTCTAATAACAAGAGATGTAATTTAATGCAAATTGAGAACCATAAGTGTTTTAGTTTAACTAAGAAAGGAAAATCTAAGCCTGAAGATGTAATAAAAGCTAGACTAGAACGAGTAGATTCTGTTACAAAGTTTTTCAGATTGATTCTACCAGAAGATCTTAGTTTCTATATTTCAAAATTGAAAGAGAAGTTTAGTGAAGCTGTAGGTGATTATGATTTTAATTATAATGCTTTTAATTGGAAAATAATTAGAGAAAGGTTGGAATTGATACCAAATTTCCCTGACTTAGAGAAATCGGTCTTTCTTTTTGTATGTAAGACAATCAAGTTACCTAATAACTATACATCAGATAAAGGAGAAATTGAATTATTTCATTTCGATCGCATCAAGGCTCTCGAAAGAACCTCATATTACTTGGTAAAAGCTTTAGCTGATACCTACGGAAAAGAGGAAGGAACAAGAATCTATAAACAAATAGTCCCCTATTTAATAAAAGAAATGAGGTCTAAAGATAAAACAGAAAAACCACTAGATCCCAAAACAGTTAATATTCTGGATTTCAACAAGAGACAGATAGAGGCATGGTGTGAATGCGGTCTTGCAGATTTCGCTAATTGTATATTTGATGATTATAAAGTGGTTTATCGCTTTGATAGTTGTTTAACACCAGAAGCTCTGAAAGAATTTAATGATCCGGATATAGCCTACTTGAGTTCTTGCTACTTAACAGACCATCCTGAATTTAATAAAGGTAAAATAATTCGTCTTCGAAGAACTCAGACACTTCATCATGCTAAATTCTGTGATGAGTTATATTGGAATAATTATGTTCACCCAGATGCAGAGCAGCCATCTTTGGAATTCACTAGAAACATTGGGAAAGCTGATTAGGGATTACAAGTGCACTTTTTAGAAGCTGATAAAGAGCAAAATCTCTATCAACTACTTGAATTAAATGGGTGCAAGATTTGTAATTAGAAATACGGAAAATTGCTCAAGACTATATGAAAGAATTCATTAATGCTTCTAATTTCCTTTCTTCATGATAGCATTTTTTCCAAAAGATAAAGAAGTTCCAAGGGAATTAACATTTGATAAGATCAAGATTAGACAGTTACTAAGTACAGATAACGATCTTGATTATCAAGCTGCAATTGATAGTGGTTTTAGATCTGAAGGGTTTCCTAAAGAAGTAAATCTAGAACAAATAGCTAAACATGAAATGGATCATAATAATAAGATAGAATTTGCTTTCACTATACTAGACAAAGATGAGACAGTATGTTATGGGTGTTTATTTGTTAAACCAATATCTCCTTTCTTGAAATTTGCTTTCTTTAATGAAAGAATGTGTGATCATCTGGAACTCAAAGATAATGATCCTGCTATCTCTTTTTGGATAACGCCATCAGGTTGGCAACAAGGCCTATTTAGCAAAATTCTAAGAGAACTAATTAAATGGTTCAAGAAAGAATGGCCATATGAGAAACTATACTATCTAGGGATGAGACCTTCTAAAGAAGAGATTCAAGAAATAGAACAAGTATATTTACAAGAAATATTTTTGCTTAAGTTAGAAGAAGAGCAATATATTCTTTGGCAACTCTTTGATTTGGAGGAATGAAATATGGAAGTTTTTAGAACAGGTCAATATGATATTAGTGATTTAGAAAGATTACAGGAAATTCAACCACTAGAATTTGCTAAAAGAACTGTACTGAAAAGATTGAATTATCTGCTTGGATACATAAAGAAAGAAAAACCAGAAATCTTGCATAGTTTTGTTACTAGATTAACAAATCAAATCAATCAGTTTCTCAAAACTTCTTTTTCAAAAGAGCAGAATATAGATTTTGCAGAGTTAAGTAAGGATTTTTTTCACTTGAAAGTCTTTCCAGAATTATTGAGTGCTTGTTTTGATTATTATCTCCAATTACTTGACTTCAGTAGTAATAAGAGCTGGATTCAAGATAAAATTAAGATTCCTAATAGGAATTATGTTCAGTCATTTCTCTATCACAGATATTACAATGTCCAGATTTTAACAGAGATTATTCAAAGGAATACAGCGATAGACTTATTCAAAGGATATTTAGACGCTTATGTCAAATCAATATCCTCAGAAAGGAGCGAATATGAAACTCTTGAAGAGTTTAGAAATGCTAGAATTCCAAAGGATGATGATTCTCCAAGTATAGGCTGGGTAATTGTTCAAGGAGTGATTGAGGATGGTAAGTTTCCTCAGAGGAAAGATACGTGCATGTGGAAAGATGCTATAACTAACTTAACAGATATTGAACTGAAATATCTAGCTGCATGTTATGGAGATTTTCAGGGTTACAATAATAATAATGAGAACTTCATTTTAACCATGGAACATACAATAGTAGAAGGGTATCCTTATTGTGATTGTGTTCTTCATGATATCAGGATTAACAATGATTTAATTCATCCATCTAAGGAGTTTTTCGATAATATGTGGAGTTTGAAAGAACATCAATAATCTTAAAGTTTCTATAATCCGGTAGTTAGATTACACTTTGATAAGAGTTTTAAATACTCAAATCTATTTCTAATTATCATGAGTGAAAGAGAGATTAAGTATTACAAACTATTAGCTAAATTTTATGGTACTAAAGAGAAATTTTTTGATGTTAAAGAGGATTTAGATGAGTTGGAAGGAAAGAAAGTTTATTTTAAGAAGGAGAATGCTGAAGTCAATCAAGATTTACAAGAACGATTAGTGAAGATAAATAAGCTGAAAGAGAGTGGAATAGGAGACAAAGTTCTCAAGGAAGAAGCCAAATTTAAGAAAAAAGAAGTACTTATAGCAGAAAATAAATCTAAAATTCAAAGCATTTCAATGAAAATTGAAAAGAAGAAATTAGAATTCCAGAAAATTAGAGCTGAAATGGAAAAAACCGAAGCTCAGATTAAAACAGAATATTCTGATAAATTCACAGAATCACTGTCTGAGTAAACAGATCCAGAAACTAGTGAAGGATGTTTCTAGTGTCTTAATTTTTTCTTTAGAATTCTTAGAAAGAGTATCCAAAGCTTCTCTGCTTGAATATCCTTCAAAACAACTTTTTTAAACAATTATTCAGCTATCTTACTTGTTAGAAAGTGGTTCAAACCATACATAAATATCACTTGATAAAAGGTGACAAAAATTAGAAAGCAACGAATTATCAAAGATTTTGATGCACTGAGAAAACTCCATAAAGAAGGTGTTTTAGCTCAAGTAAAAGCATTTCCAAGTAAGAAGAAATCTATGGGACATCTAGCTATAGGTTTTGTTGGACCTGAGAAGACACCTTATGCTGGTGGTAAGTATAAACTTGAAATTCTCTTTGGGTCAAACTATCCATATAAACCACCATATGTAAGACTACATACACCAATTTGGCATCCCAATTTCTGGCCAAATCCTAAAGAATATCCTAATAAAAGAAATATTTGTTTAGCTTTAGTTGATAATGAATTAGTAGGAAAGCATGATGGCTGGTCTCCTGCTAAGAATATCACGACTGTTATTTATTCTATCCTTGCAATGTTTAATATTGAAGGAGCTTATGTAAATCCCAAAGATGTATTCAATAAAGAAGCAGCTCTGGAATTCTTGAATAATAAAAAGAAATTCATTAAAAAAGCAAATTCTATTAGTAAGAAATATGCAAAATCCTACTGGTAGAATTGAGTAAATCTGAAGAAGGTGAGCCTATAATGGAAAATGAAACTGAATTTCCCGAACAATACAGAAAACTTCTAAAAAAAATAGAAGCGCTTGAGAAAGCCCTAGGACTTCATGAAGTTGATGACATTATTAAGGAAAAAATAGATGTGAAACAAGAAATAAGTGAGGATACAATCACTGAAGATGATTTACAAATCAAAGTGAGAAATGAAATAGTTATCTCCCCCAAAGCTTATCTAAAATTAGCTAAACATGCTTTAACTTATGCAAACGAAAACATACCTAAGAAAGATTGGGTAGAAATTATTGGTTTATTAACAGGGAGAATTAAACAGGAAAACACTCCTTTAGAACAGATTTTTGTTGAAGATTATTGGCCAGTAGATCAAGGTGATGCAGTCAGTGTAGAAATTGTTGATCAAAAGATTTTCACAGAGATATTTCACAAGAAGGACAATGAACATTTTATAATCGGATGGGCACATTCACATCCCAGCTATACTCCCTTTCTAAGTGATGATGACTTTAGAACACATCTCCGTTATCAAACCTTTTGGAATAAATCTGTTGCTATTGTTTTAGATCCTTTAATGATATCTCCTGAGAGTTTTGGAGTTGGAGTTTTCAGAATACACAAAGATAAAGAATCATACTATGAACTCTCAAGTGAAGTACATGGTTTGAGTAGTGAAGCAAGTTATGAATCAATAAATCTATTCATGAAAAACAAATATGAAAATGATTCGTAAAAAATGAAAGTTGGGCTTTAATTGGAACTAAACAACATCAAAACCTATTTAGCAATTGGAATTGTTGGATTAACCGTCGGAGTACTATATATGGCAATTCAAAATGATTTGCCAAAAACCCTCACAATATTCTTTATTACTCTGTATGTTGTTGTTGCTCTGAGATTCTTTCTTGAAAGAAGACATTATAAAAAACATAAAACTATTCTAGCGAGTACTCAATTCCTAATACTTCCATTTTGCATTATGTTAATGGGAAATTATATCTCTCCCATAGCTGCTACTTATGAGATTTTCAGGATAGATATCGGTTTATCTGGTGGGAGTTCAATTTATTCTTCTTTTAATCTCATATCTATATCTTTGATTTTTCCTGTGATTGTTCTTTCTCTTTATTTTCGAAACTTTTACTCTGGTAAATGGCCTGCTATTGCTGTAAACAGAAAAGTAAGAAGAGGAAGAAAAATACCCTTTTTGATACATACAACATATGTTGCAATTTTATTAATTGGATTCTTTATCAATTGGCAAATCGATTTTGTAAGTTTCATTTTTGTTATTTTTTACTTCATTTTTATCTTTAGATACTTCATTATTGCATTTGCAGTGAGATTTAACCAACAAGCTCAGGTTACTTCATCTAGAACTACATCATCAACCAGAAGAAGCAGAACAACAGCTTCAGCAACTCGAAGTAGCCAAAGATCTGTTTCCACTAGATCAAGAAGGTCGACAGCTTCTGCATCATCTGCTAGTAGATCTTCTAGGTCTTCAAGTGCAAGAATTGATCCTGGAATAGAAGTAAGAGCAACTCGTTCTACTACATCTAAGAAAACATCCAAAACTACAACAGTCTCTAAAAAAATCTTTCCAATTGGTACACCCAAGAAAGAAGAGATGCAATGTATAATATGCTATATGGATTTTGATAAGAAAGACCGCAGAAGAATCATTTTATGCCCTCACTGTCGTTATCCTGCACATGAAGACGAATTTATGAATTGGTTTAAGACATCAAGACTCTGTGCTAGATGTAATCAATCTATTTCTACCAGATATGTAAACAATCCAAAATATAGAATCGGTATAAAGATCTATATTGAAAAAGTGATTGAAAAGCTATGATTTGATTCTGTCATATTTGCATATTAACATTGTCTTTCCTAGAGATTCATGGCTGGATAACTCACTCTAAGTGGGTAAACCACGTACCCTCCTACCCCGCCCACACTTCGCGGAGGAAGTGCTTGCGGATCGCTTTTGAGTAAAATATTGTAAGCTGCATTCACATCAGCATTTATGAGAATCTTTTGAGCTGAACGATACATTCCACGATGGATTCTTTGCCCAGCATAGTTAGTTTGTTTGGTTGTTGGTTCATTATCTAAGAAGCTACATTTGGAGGTATAACTCTCATCTATCAACTCGATCGTAATACCTCTTTCCTTGGCTTTGTACTGAAGAAGAGAGATTAATTTGTGAAATGGCACCATCACAAACAGCTGAGTGTTTTTTTCCTCAATCTTACTTGCTGTTTCCACCGGGGATTGTATCCAATATAGATTGTATGTAATCCTCTTTTCTCCCATAACTCAGCTAAGAAATGACTAAGCTTATGGAAACAATCTTTAACTTTTCTTCTCCATCTTTCTTTTGCTCGATAATACGCTGGTCCATAACGAAGTTTGTTGACTTGCTTCAAATTTACTCTTTGCTGTTGTGCATATTGTTCCTGTAACTGACTAATTTTCTTCAAATAATATTGTGTTATTGATTTTACTCCTTTTCCCTCGTCCTTGACAATAATCGGTCTTGAGCCGATATTATCCACAAAGGTCACGAGGTTGGTTAATCCTAAATCTAGTGCACCTTTTCTTTTCTGGTTTTTCAGCACTTGTTTTGGAAGATGTTTATGATAAATAATCTCTACCGTATATCCCATTCCTCGAGGAATTATTCTTACTTC
>DXJF01000143.1 GCA_019057375.1 Candidatus Heimdallarchaeota archaeon | reverse complement strand
TTTCATATTTACTTGAAAGTTCAATTAAATCCATAAGTTTATCTTCGAGTTCGATTATTCGGATTTTAACTACGTTATTCATATGTTCGTCTTTCATCTATATTGACCTCGAAAAAATAAAAAAAAAAAATTAATTTATGTAAGGGAATTTAATTTCTACAGGTTCGTGTTTTCCTTTGCTTGTAATGAAAGCATGTCCAATAGGAAGCCTTTTTAATCGCTCTAAATCTTCTTTGTTGGTAAAATATTCTTTAATATAATTGAGTCCGCTTCCTTGAGATTGAAAGAAAAACTTAGTATTACATAAGTCAATAATTTCTTTCTTCACATCCTTGACACTTTGAGTGGCAAAAATAACTCCATAATCTCTTTTTCTACCCCTATGTACAACCTCATCCAAGAATTTAATGATTCTTTTGCTATAATCTGAATCTGTTTGAGATTTTGAGTTTGGAAGTAATCTTTGTACTTCATCTAAAATAAAGATAACACGGAGCTTTTCTTTCCCTTTCAAAGCTCGTTTATGAAGAATGGCTAATAAGTATAATCCAACAATTCTTTGATGAATATCACGTAAATTGTATGAATTGATAACTGTTATTTTCCCAGGTGTAAGCATTGTCTCGAAATCGATTGTTTTTCCATCAGGAACATCAAAAATTCTTAATGAAATGGAAGTCATCGCTCTTCGAATAGCATCTTTAGTAGAAGAGGCAGCTCCATATTTTTCTTTGTCCATGTATTTTAGGATGAATTTTCTCAATTCTGGTAAAGCAAAATCTTTTCCTTCATAATCTTCTACGATATCGAAAATAATGGTTTGTAAAGTATCATGAGATATAGGAGTTAATTCATGCAAGAAATAAGGTAAGTCAACAGGATCTATTGCTTTCAGAGTTAAACAGCATCCATTCTTATTGCCAATATTGATATAATTGAAAGTCTCATCTTTAAGCGGTTTAATACCACAATTTTCCATCAATTTCTCAGATCTCTCGTTTGAAGGAATATTTTTTAGATCCCCATATTCTCCTTCATTATCGAGTATAATTACTGCTGGAGAATACTTCTCTTGAGCCATTTGAAGAGTCATGACTTTTAGTGCTGTTGTTTTTCCTGTTCCTTGTTGACCACTCATGAAAGTACTTTGATACAATGTCTTTAGTTCTATAGGATAGGAAATTCCAGTATTTAATCCTTGAATACTTCCTATATGCATTCCGTTTTGAGGAATCTTTTTGTATTCACAAAATTCATCATTAGTTGGTATTTTGATTTTTCCTTTGATAATGGTTTGTGGTCTTAATTCTTGATAGCCTTCAGGTGTGAATTGCCCTACAGGAATTACGATGATCTTATAATTTTCTTCCTTATGGCTTGCAGTTTCACCTGGATAATGATCTTCAGAACATTCGATCTTTTTCACAATACACATTATTCTTATTCCGTCTTCTTCTTTTTCCACGATAACACAATATCCATCTTTTACTCGATAAGCTTTATTCGGATATAAGAACCCTTCCATCTTGTTATCTTGTCCCATGATAAGTTGAAGTGGTTTTCCTTTGATTGTATTAATCCATCCTAAGATCTCTTCATCGAAGAATTCATCAGATCCTTTACTTTCAATAGGTGCTTGACCCTGATCATCAAGAATATTTACATGCTCACCTATATATTCATTATCTTCTGAATGAAATTGAAAGCTTATACCTTCAAATCCTTCGAACGCAGTATCCATAGCAAATCTTTTAGCTATTTCCTTTAATTCTTGAGTGAACTCATAGGATATAATTTTATTTGGAAAGTATTCTAATTGAATGGTCTTACATTTCTGATGTCGTACTTTTTCGAAAATTAGCGCATATATACAAACTTGCATAAAAGCTCTGTTGTGTTGCGACTCTGGGTTAATAGGATCATCTTCAACATTTCTTTCATAGGATTTAAAATCTCGGATTATCAAATTATTTGCATCAAGTTCAATCAAGCAGTCTACCCGTGCAGGTATGTTTATTCCACCAATTTTTCCGATAGTTTCTACTTCAAATGAAGCTTCCCCACCGAAATATTTAATTTCAACCTCTTGGGGAATAGCAATTTGATTATGTTCTTGGGCAAGAGTTTTTGAGACTCTTCTTATTTCTTGGTGTAAGACTTCTAGAAGTACCTTAGCATCTTCATAATAGACTTCATAATCTGGATTCCTTTTGATATCTGTTAAAATATCCACTTTTGCTTTGGTTAATCTTTGACTAAACACTCGATAGCTTAATTTTCTATTCCAATCAGCTGTCTTGAAAATTTGCTTAAAATATCTTGAATAGGTTTCATGTAGAACTTTTCCACGTTTTCCTTCTTGGAATAGTTTGATTTTACCGTAAGCTTTATCTAACAAATTACTAACAGGTTTATAATCTTTTTCCAACTTTTTTTAACACATCCATATTATAATTTAAAATAAATCAAGTTCTCCCTTTGTATTTTCAATCTCTTTTAAAATAGCAAGAGTAGAAATTTGGTTTTCTTTTTCTTGTGTATTTGTTTTTTTGTATTTGTTCTTGTGTATTCGTTCATTAATAGCCATTTCATTAATTCTTTCATAACTAATATTTGGACTTAGACAGATTTTTTCGCAAATGATGATAAAAGAAATAGTTCTATCTTTCAACCACTGCCTACTAGGTAATTGATCTAAATATTCTCGAAATCTATCATTAGAAATTATAAAACAGAAATCAAGTTTTAATGCAAAACTAAGGATAAATTCATCTGCAACTTTTGGCGCTTCAATAATTAATCCTTCTTTTATTAATGCTTCATATTCAGTAGGCTTATCAATATAGTATTTGAGAGTGGGATCACATATACAATATATTTTATCAATAGGAAATCCAAGTTTTTCTCTCAAATATTTAATTAATAAAAGTATATCAGAAAGAGAAGGTTTTTCACTTTTATTCTGACGAGAATAGGCCACATTATTTCCATCAATATAGACTGGAAAAGATGTTAAAAATGAGAATTTTTCAAAACATAGTTCAAGACACATTTTTTTAACCTCTGAGTTCCTAATTTAAATATAGAAAAAGGAATATATATGTCCTTTCTACTAGGACATGTACACTATAAAGGCAATATAATTAAATACTAA
>DXJF01000018.1 GCA_019057375.1 Candidatus Heimdallarchaeota archaeon | reverse complement strand
GTATATAAGCAATGTAATCAATAAGACTAAAATCATTAATTCGAATCGGAACAAATGTGCTATAAATTATTTGGTCATTGAGAGTTATGTTCAATTCAAAATAGTATAATCCCATTATTTTATACGGATTTTCTTGAATAATAGTGAGTGATATAGTTTCTTGAAGCCTTTGTGTAAAACTAGTTTGTGTTATTGAAAAATCTTCAGGCGGCGTTATAATGAAATCTACCTCTGGATTATCTGGTCCTTCTAAGTATAATTGAAAATTAGCGTGGCATGTTTTGGTCTCTAGATCGATATCTAATGGATTCTCTCTTAAGTCTGTCCTGATATTTGTTCTAAGTGGTAACTCTTGAAGCAGTCGAGAATAAAAAACGGAGTCTCCTAATTCTTGTGTTTTATTGTAAAACCAATCATTTTTCCATTCTACTTCATCTCTAGGGATTAACACATCTCCTTCTGAATAATTATAAGATAACATGTTTCGCATTTTGGGACCAAGTGCTCGATTTGGATGCCAAATCTCTTCTGGAACAGGAACTTTAGCTATGATACCTGATTCATAATGGGTTTCTATTAATGAATAAAATTCTTCGCCAGAAGTTGTCTGATATAAATAATAGGTATCGTTATATTCTTCTTTACTCGCATTAAGGCGATTAAATTCATCCGAAGGAGTTTTAGCTTTACTTTCTGTTCGGGAAATTATTTCTTTAGCAATATCCGAAGCGTCTTTCCATTGATATTCGTTAACTGCGCGTTTAAATTCATCTTTTAAAAGAGTTGTTGACATCAATTCGCTGGTGTCGTTATAAAAATCTGCAATATTGTTATCTAATACAGGCATTTCCATTTCTTGAGTAGAAGTATGCCTTGTTGCCGTTGTCCTCCACCAAGTAGGAAAGATAATAATTAATTCAAATCTTTGCCAATCATATTGAAGGTCAAAACGATAATGTAAATTAGTAGTTGGGCCTGGAATAGTTTGACTAAATGTCGTCCAAAAGTTTGCTCCTATACCGAATGGTGGCGCGTACCACAGAGCACCCCAATTTCCATAACTATGCCAACTACCATCTGTAGTCCAACCCTGATCTGGATCTTCTGTCTCCTGTAACATAAAATTTGCTCTTATCCAGCCATGAGAAGTAGTAGAATTATTTTTTACTTTTAGATCATACTCTACATTATCACCCACTTCTAAACCTCCATGTCTTCTCATATTTAGTTTTGTGGCAGCAGGTAATACTGGAAAACATCTCTGCACATCAATTGATGGATTATTTAGCTCTGCAGAAAGCCACATGCCTAAAAATGTCATTGCAGCGATAAATATTCCAAAAGCAGCACCATAACCTGATGAAATGCTTGCAAGTGCAAGCGCCAAACCAATACCGGCGACTACAACATTGGCAATTAGAGTAATAGCTTGGAACAATAATTCACTTCCCTTAAATTCTCCACTTAATGCTCTTACAAAAAATTGGGTTATATCAATCGCTATTAATAAAATTGCTACAGCTGCTGCTGCGTAAGTACAACATTTTCCTGCAGTTTCCAAGGTTTTAACTGTTACCTTACTAATTTTAGCAACAGCTTTGACAACGCTGATGATTCCAGAAGCAACGCCTATCGAACTCAATACAATACCACAAATACCAGCAGCCAATGCACATTTCCATAATGTTGTATTGTGGGGATCTTGTCCTGCTGGTCCTTCAGTCCATGCTTTCACTAAACTAGCTATTTGCATATATAAAAATACTCCGGCTATGAAAACTTTGACTCCTTCTATGACACCCCTTACTTTAAAATTACTTTTCAATTTGTCCCAATGGTAAGCAAGTTTGCCCCTGGAACTACCCATAGAAGCATAAATCTCACCCCCTTTCTTGGCGTTAATCCATACTCTTAAGGCCCCACATTCAGCTCGTGTGCGTATCATGCCTGCTGTTGTCTGATCCAATTTTATATCTAATATAGCAGTAAATAAATCGTGAACTGATTTTAGCATTTTCAATTTGAGCTTATCTGTATGTAGTCCTAGCGTTGAAACCAATCCATCATCAAGATCCGATAAATCTCGTAGTTTTATGGTCGGTTCCTTTCTGAGAAATTCAACCTGAAACTGACCATTTTCATCAATATAATTATCTAAAAAGTTATCGAACTCACGAAAAGGATTAAATATGTCTGCAGAACAATAATCTAAACCTTCCGTTGTGTTAAAATAACTATATAAATCGTGTAAGTTTTTCAGGTCAATTCGAAAGAATGAATCAATATAGCTAGCAAATAATGCTGCTTCTGATGGAGTTGCACTATCGCCTTCAAAGAATATTTCTCCTCGCTCAAATTCATGAGCGCGGTTTTCTAAATAACGTTTCTCTATATCTGTATTAATGTCAAAGTTTACTTCAGGGATTGGCTCATTAAAATCGTTTTTTTCTATGAAAGTTGATTTCATAAGTTTAATTTTAGGATGCATCAATGTTGATGGAATACGTACTGGAATTTCATTTAGAGGAATTGGCTCACTTATAGCTGAAGTAATTTCCAAGATGTTTGAAGCGGAATTAGGAAAGTTTTTCATTTCCATTGCAATGGGTAAATCTGAAAGTGTTGCTACCTGCTGACTTTCGTTGAAGATGTTTTGAGTTATGTAATAATTAGTTTTCTGATCTCCCGCTACTTCTGGATCACCCATTTGTATATCCTCATCCTGATATACATTATTGATTGAATAATAGCTATATTTTGAGCGAAAATCTCTTCTGTTGAGTAATGGTGAATCTAAGCTATTGTTCAATGATAGTTTATATTTATTCAGGAGATCATAACTATCTTGAAATCCCGAAAAGTATGAAACCTCAGCCTCAGTATTTCTTTCTGTTTGAATACTATAATAGGCTTCAATATCTAAGCTTAGTTGTTCTGCCATTTTAGAATAATCTACTGTCCCATTACCAATTAAATCATCATCTACCCCAAAATCCTCAAAGGTTCCTATAGTTGGATTTTGTAATAGCGTCCATAATATCTGATTTTCAACAAAATTATCGGGAGTAGCTAGTAAATAATCAATTTCACCTATCTCTCTCATAGTTAGTGCTTGTAGAATTATCTCTTCTTCAATGTTATAATAATGCAATAATTCAGTGCTATTAGTTTCTGAATCGTATTGAGTTAGAAACCAAATAAAATCAAATCTAAGATCTAAGACGTCATCACTTTTAGCAGGATTATCTCTTAAAAAACTAACTTCAAATTCCCAAGTTTCTTCAGCAAAATTAGGAAATACAAACCATGTTTCATTGTCTGGGTTATTAGTATTTGGAAGGGGATCCCCTGCAATGATTTCCTCACTATTATAATCACTTACTAAATTATAAGTATTAATTGATTTACCCCAAAGGAAATCTATTGCTGTTTGATTAAGTTCTTTTATCGTGTGATTTTCATAGAGCTGATATCTATTACCAAATAACCTTAGCGCTGGAGTAATCGATACATTTAGAGTTTCTCTCCAAAGTCGAGGATTTCCCTTTGTTGAATAATCATTATTAGGTTTCTTGATCTGTATTGATACTATCGAGTTTTTCTGAGGATCATTAGGGATTACAAAACGATTGATTTTGTTATTATCTAATTTTAAGAAGGCAAATGGTGAGTTATCAAAATTATCAGGAAGCCCATCCCCATCACTATCACTACCCTGATGCTTTAGATTACTATTCATCTCCTCAAAGTCTTTAACTCCGTCTCCATCG
>DXJF01000142.1 GCA_019057375.1 Candidatus Heimdallarchaeota archaeon | reverse complement strand
TCTGGTTTTTTTCTCCAGTTATTTCCAAAATAGAAATCTAGATAGTACACCGTGTGATAAACTTCCTGCCAAAATTGAGGTTGATGAGTGCTTTCAGCCCATAACTTATCTGGACAAAGAGTTATCACTTGTTCAATCATCTGTATCAAAGCGAGATAGTTTTCCCTACAAATATCCAAAAATAGTATATCTTCCATTTATTCCACCTTATAGGAAAGTAAAGTTTTGATTATTAAAGATTAAAGGAGTAGGATTTATTTATCAGATATTATACTGTTTTTCAAATAGTGATTCAATGAATGATGATATTATTGTTCAAACTAAAGATTTGGTGCGTTCTTTTGAATTCGGTGAAACAGAAGTTTTTGCATTAAATGGTGTTGATATTGACATTTACAGAGGAGAATTTGCATGTATTCTAGGTCCCTCAGGTGCAGGAAAAACAACCTTATTGAATATGATAGGTGGAATTGACTATCCTTCGAAGGGTGAGGTTATTGTTGATGGTGACAACATTAGTGAATATAACAAAGATGAATTGAATGATTATCGACGTGATAGTGTTGGTTGGGTCTTCCAATTCTTCAATATCGTTGCTAGCTTACGTGCATGGGAGAATGTTGGGTTAGCTCTTGAATTTCAAGGTCTTAAAGACAAAAGTGAGATTAAATCTAGATCATTTGATCTACTGAAAAAAGTGGGTTTAGAAGGTAAAGAACTCAGGTTTCCAAGTCAACTTTCGGGAGGAGAGCAGCAAAGAGTCGCTATTGCTAGAGCTTTAGTAAAAAAACCTAAAATCATCGTAGCTGATGAACCTACTGGTAATCTTGATTTTGTTACTGGTCAAAAAATTGCTGAACTAATCAGAGATTTGAACAAACAAGAAGGAACTACTCTTATTGCGGTTTCTCATGATATTAGTATTACTCAATACGCAGACAGAGTCCTTCATCTTAAGATGGGAAAAATAGAGAAAATAGAGGAACAACCAGATTCCATTGGCTATAAGAAAGTAAGAGAGTGACTTAATGAAAATTCTAACCAAAAAGATTTTTCGAGATATTTGGGATAGCAAATTCAGATCACTTTCTATTGTAATTATTATTGCACTGACTGTTATGCTTCTAGCAGGATTAAGAGCTGGTCATCCTGTTCTATTCAATACTTATGACCTAAATCTGGAGTACTATAATGTAGCCGATGGCACATTCACTTTCTCTGAACCGATAGATTCAGATAATGTTACTCTGATTAGAGATGACATTGGATTTATGAATCAAAATAACATATCGAATATCGAAGGAAGAATCAAATACTTAACTGAGATTGAGTTTCAGGGAGAGAAGTTTCCAGCAGTAATTCTTGGTATAGATTTTCCCAACCAAGTTAACCAACTTGTTATTGAGGAAAAAGCATCAGATATTGTTGATGTAAAAGATATTCTTCAATCTAATACTAGTTGTTTAGTAGATACTCATTTTGCTGGTGGATTTTTAGGGCAAGACGTAGCACTTGATGATCAAATCGAAACAAGATTTCCTGATATTGAAGTTAATTTCACTGTCAAAGGGATTGCACAAGATTCTTATTATTCTTACATGGTTGATGAAATTTCTAAAATGCCATTAATGGGTAATCTTGCTGTCATTTGGATAAACACCCAGATTGCACAAGAACTAAGGTTTGAAGGAAATTCAGTAGTTAATCAAGTATTGTTTACTGTAGAAGAAAGGCTAAACAAGGATCAAACCCTTCATGCTGCAGATGCATTATCCTATTTCTTTGGAAACCAGAATATATCTGCCAATTCGATGAAGTTTGTTGTTTTCGATGAGACCGATGAATACAACATGTTTGTTGGTGATGCTGGCGCAATTGATAAAGCAGGAACAATTTTTGGAATTATTGGACTAATCATTAGTATTGTAATTATTTTCAACACATTAAATAAAATGGTATATGCTCAGCGGAAAAACATTGGAATATTTCTAGCAATGGACTCATCAAAGAGGAAGATCTTATTTCATTATGCAGGTTTAACTCTAATTCTTAGTATAACTGGGATTATTATTGGAATTCCACTAGCATATGGTTTAGCAATTATTATGGCTCAAATGGTTGTGGGGCGTATCTATGGTCTTCACCAAATTGACCTTTCAGTCCCAACCATGGAATTCGTATATGCGGGGATTATTACGTTCAGTGTATGTATAGTTTGTTCAATCCTTAGTGCATGGACAATAACTACTGTAACTCCTCGTGAAGCAATGGTAGCTTCCTTTTCAAGAATCAAGAAAGGCAGCAAAACTTTGGCTGAAAAGATGTTTGGATGGATTCCAATGTTTAGATCTATCCATATGATAATTCCACTCAGAGAAGTGTTTCTTAAGAAGAAAAAAAGTTTGATAACGATTCTAGCACTTATCACTTCTATGATATTCTTGGTTAACTCACTTGCAATGGTTTACAATATCTTTGATCTAATGACAGCAAATTTTGAAGAATACAATACTTATGATGTACAAATAATCCTGGAAAATCCAGTTCATTTTGGTGCCATTAACCAATTTTTGAAAAACGACACAATAGAGGTTCTAAATGAAATCAATCATTATGAAATCTTCATTGATATTTACACGAAAATTATTCATAATGGAGAGTTACTTAGTTGGACGGAGTTAGTTTGTTATCAAGAAAATTCCACTTTACGTTCTTTCAATATTATTGAAGGTAATCTAGACAGTAAATCTGATTTAAATAATAATACAGTTCTCCTTGGAATGGCAATAGCTGGAAAGTATGATTTAGAAGTAAATGATGAAATAGAAGTAGGAATTTTAGGTAACTATTCAGTGAAAATAGGCGGTTTAGTGGGAGAATTCATAGATTATTCAGTGCTCTGGACCTACGAAGCTTTGCAAGAAAGTGGAGCAAATGCTTACTTTGGGTTACCAAATAACTGGGTAAATGGGGTTCAATTCACTGTAACTGGAGAAGCAGATGTGAATAAGATTAGAGATGAATTCGAAAAGCAGTTTAATGTTGCTTTCTGGATTGAATCAGAAACAGCTAGAGAAACAGTACTATCTTTGATGCAAGCAATGTTAGGAATAATGATTATTGTACTTGGAGTTGGTCTTCTAATTGGAGTTTTGTTCAGTTTTCAGTCTATGTATGTAGCTTTCATGGACAGACACCAAGATTTCTTATCATTTAAAGCAATGGGAACTAGAAAACGACATATACGGAGGATAGTTTTCTGGGAAAATGCTATACTTAGCTTCTTTAGTTTAATTCTTACAATACCATTTGGATATTTAACCTACTGGTGGACTATCGACTATATGCTTGAAGACCAATTCTACATGCCTAAATCCATTCCATGGTTCGCTTGGCCAATTGTTTTGATCTTATCTCTACTTGCATTATGGCTTGCAACAATGAGATTACTAAGAAGAATAAAGAAAATGAATATTGCTGATGAATTACGACAAACTGGTGCAACATGATTTAAATGGAAGACAGTTGATCCATTCGTAAGTGTTAGTTTAGGAGTAAATATGGAATTCAAAGATGAAGTTTGGATGACTTTTTTTAAGACAACTAATCCAGTTATAGTTGCTGAGGAAGAAAAAGAGAATATTATGATTCGCTTCTTCAACTATGATTATCTATCGTCACGTAGTCATATTAAAGGTACAATGAATCACTTTGGAAGACACTTTTAGAACAATTATTACAGGAGCTTTTATAGGGAATTCTAGGGGAAAAGATGATGACGAAAGTACTACGAGTAGAATGCATAGAACTCTCCTATCACCAAGCTTTGAGTACACTTTGTCATCGAGTGAAAAACCTCTATAATCGAGCAAATTATCTTATAAAGCAATATCTAAGCAAAAAGAGTAAGTTACTAGTGTACTACGATTTAAACACCTTACTCAAGGAAGAAGACTGTTATCGAGAGCTTCCAGCTCACACTGCACAACATACACTCAAGTTCCTTTGCAGAAATTGGACAGCTTATTTCCGAGCATTAAAGGAGTGGAAAAGCAATCCTAGCAAGTTTTTTGCTATACCCCATCCGCCCAACTATAAAGCAAAAAATGGGGAAGTCGTAGCTATCTTCACCAACCAGCAAGCGAAAATACAAAATGGCTGGTTAGTCCTTCCTAAGAAAGTAGGCTTTTACTACAAAACTCGACTGACTTCACGAACAAAACTGAAAGAAGTAAGAATTGTCCCTAGACGAGTGGGTTACACTCTCGAACTAGTCTATGAGAGATTCTTACCTAAACAACGAAGACGTTTTACCAGGAAAGGTGCAATAGATTTAGGGTCAATCAATCTTGTGACCTTTGTGGATAACCTTGGCACTCAACCAATTGTTATCAAGGATCACGGGAAAGGGATAAAAAGTATTATTCAGTATTATTTAAAACAACAGACAAAGTTAAGATTACAATATGTTAGCCAGCAAAAAAAGCAATTGAAAAAGAAAAATAAATTAACTTATGGTCCAGCGTACTATGAACTTCGCGAGAAATGGCGGAAGAAACTCAAAGATGCCATTCACAAACTCACAAAATATTTGGTAGACTTGTGGGTGGAAAGAAACTTACATGAAGTCATCATTGGATATAATGCGAAATGGAAGCAAAATGTTCATTTCTGGAAGAAAATTACTCAGATGTTTGTAGCTATTCCCTTCATGAGAATTATCAACCAGTTGAAATACAAAGCAGCTGAACATGGAATTAAAGTTGAGCTCATCCCTGAACAATATACTTCTAAAAGTAGTTTTCTGGATAATGAGTTTCCCAAGAAACGAATAAAGTATGTTGGACGAAGAATAGAACGAGGGTTATTTCGTTCAGCTCAAGGCCATCTAATCAATGCTGATGTCAATGCTGCATATAATATCTTAGTTAAAAGCGATCCGAAAGCACTGCCTAAAAGGTGTGTGAACGGGGTAGGAGGATACGTGATGTATCCACGTAGAGTGAGTGTAGACCCACAATGACCTCTACAAAAGAAGTTCAACAACTCTTGTCTATTATGACAAGATGACAACAACTCATCATAGTCCTCATTTTGCTCCAAAAGGAAAAACAGTTATCCAAGTTGATTTTGAAACCGAATGGGAATATTGGTTTGTTTTAAGGAAAGACAAGAAAGAGTACAACCAAGCAAAGAAAGAACTAGCTGAAAGAACAATAGAATGGTTAGAGAGTAGGTATCCTGAGGTAAAAAATAAGATTGAAATAATTGATGTAGCAACACCCTATACATATTGGAGATATACACTCAATGAAAGAGGGTCCTATATGGGTTTCTTACCAACAGCTGATGCTTTTACTTCTAGTGTTGAAAAGAGATTACCTGGTTTAAGTAATTTCTATATGTCAGGACAATGGTCAATGTCGATGGGAGGTGTACAGCCAGTAATTTACTCTGGAAAACATGTTATTCAGCTGTTGTGTCACGACGAGGAAAAAGAATTTAACGCTATATCGGAGTAGAATTGAATAAATTTACTCTTGTTCAATTTTCCTCTAGAATCCAGTAATTCTTTCTGTTTTAATAAAACTACTTAAGCGATAGTGCACGTCTTGAGTTTTCTGTGATAACTTTGTTGATTAATTCTTTTTCTACTCCTTCTTTAATACAATAAGGCACAAATTCGTTGAAAAACCTAGCATAAGGTCTCATTGGCCATTCTTCTTCCTCCTCTTTAATCCAGAAAGAACCAGAATCTTGTCCAAAAAGCAATTGAGGAATTAGATTTTCTTCAACCAATTTTCCTATTGTAGGAGGATATTTTGTGAATTCTTTAACAACACCTATTCCATCAAACTGTAACCATATTCCTTTCTTCCCAAATTCAAGAATTTTTTCCATATCCATTTGACCATCGGCATGAACCCAAATGAAACGATCATAAGGTAGTTTTTCTTCTTCAATAATTTTGATAGCACTAGGCACAGATGCTGAGGTATAGATGTGACATTGAATACGCATGCCGGTCTTCTTACTGGTTCTCGCTGCAGCTCGAAGTAGTTTCTCTTGTAAAGGAAAGATTTTTCCTTCATCGCCTAATGCTAGTTTAATATAACCAGGCTTAATCCCAGTTTCATCAATACCTTCTTCGAATTCTTTTGTCCAGACATTAGCTATTTCATCAATGGTAATTTTTTTGATGGCATCAGGAACGCTTAATCCCTTCACATCACTTCCATCCCAAGCACCAGTACAAGTGACAATGTTGAGACCAGATTTCTTAGAACATTCGACTAGAACTTCTAAATCTCTTCCAAGACCGAGAGGTGTGGCTTCTACAATAGTTTGACAACCTTTGTCTTTTGCTTCAATCAAGTAAGGTAAAACATACTCCAATACTTCCTCAATAGTATAGGATCTTTCCCCACTATCTGCTCCGATTATATTTACTACAATATGTTCGTGCATTAATGTAACTCCTAAATCATCTCCTGAAATAGGTCCTAAAACAGTATTAATCATATTCTTCTACTTTCCAATTGCTTTTGGAAAGATGATTTTACGCACTTAAAACTCTTGTGAGAAACTGGTTCATTTTAGTTGAAATAAAATAAAGAAAGAGAGAAATTGAGATCACATTCTATCTCTACTCTAAGAGTATTCTTATTCTTCAACTTGATTTTCTTCTCTTTCTCCTAAATAGAATACTCGCTATTGCTAGGGTTACTATTGGTACTATCACAGCTATTGAAGCTCTTGAATCATCTGGATTTACAATCTCTATTGCGTAATGTGAGTTCTCATAATTGTTAAATTCATCCTTGTACTCACTCAAAAGTCCTGTATGAATGTTGTATTTTCTCGAGAAATATTTACTCTGGATATATTCGTCTGCTGTTTGATCGAATATCTCTTCGAAATAATTTTTATCTAGTTTAGTTATTATATCAACAGTCAAATCATAAGCATATTTTTCTTCAACTACAGCAGTATAATGTTCAAAGAATCCTGTTGTTGTGTTATCTTCTGTTATAGAGATGGGATAAATAAAGCCAAACATGAAGATTAAGGGTTTGAAAACATCCTCACTAGTGTTGTATAGAACATCATTAACATAGAATTTCATCCAATCTGTATAATTAACATCTGGAATATATCCCCAATACTCTGCTAATGTAGGTGGGTTGGCTATAATCTCGATTTTAATCGTGTCATCCTTATTGAAGAATGTATATGCTTCTGGAACTGGTCTTTCTATAATCTCATATTTCGTTACAACCCATTCAAAGGTTGCCCCTATTGCTATTGATTCATTGAAGGAAACTTCAGAACTAACGCTATTAGATTGAACAAATAATGAAAAACTCAGAAGTATCAACAAGAATGAGGTAATTAACACTGATTTTCTTTTCATGTGAATCAGATACTGTAAGTGAGATTCAAATAAAAACATTGCTCAGAAAAATCAATTTTTGGGAAAAAAATAAAAAATAAGAGAAGGAATTCTAAAGTATATAAGTGTCTGTAGAGTTTGTCTCTTATGCATAGAATTAAGTTCTTGTTGAAATGGAAAATAATTATTCCTATTTTCTTAAGCTTAGTTATTGTAATTTCAATTTTGGTCGTTTTTCAACCTTTTAGAACCTCGAATAGTGTTAATCATATCCTTAGTCCCGTTAAGCTTTCCTCTTTTAATCAACTAGAACTTTATTGTGAAGGCATTGTTGTTATTGACAATGTTGCATATATCTCTGAGCTTGGTGTATCAATCCTAAATATTACGGACCCTCTTCACCCTTCTTTGTTAGGTCGATTCTTTGACGGTGGTGCCGCCCATCAGCTTCATGTAGATAATAATCTAATCTATTTTGCTGATGCTCATGATGGTTTGGAAATCGTAGATATCAGTAATTATACAGATATTCACAAAATTAGAAACATCGCTCAAGCTGATGATGCCTATGGTTTGGATATTGTTAATGACCTAGCTTATCTTTCTGCCATCAATAAGGGATTGTATGTTTTTAACATTAGTAATCCATCTTTACCCATCTTATGCAGTTCTTATTCAAGCTCTAAATCATATACTTATCTAGAAGTACATGGAAATTATGCTTTTATAACTTGTTTTGAAGGATTAGAAATATTAGATATTAGCAATCTCAATACTATCAGTAGAATTGGAGCTGTTGGATCAGAGGGATATATTCGACACTTCCAAATAGCTGGTAGTTTGCTTTATGCAGCAAATTCGGACGCCGGTTTAGAAATCTATGATATTAGTGATGTGAATAATCCTAAATTACTGGGTCGTTTTCATGATGGTGGAAGACCCAGTTATATTTATGTTATAGAAGATTATGCCTATATAGCAGACTTTGATGATGGGTTAGAGATCATAGATGTTAGTAATCCAAAGAAAATGGTTGAGATAGGAAAATTTCACGAAGATGGAGATTATATTAGAGCAGTTCAAGTAGTTGATAATCTTGCCTACATTATAGATGTTTCAGGTGATGGGTTGGAGATAATTCAATTATGGTGAAATTCAACTGAAAATCGATTTCAGTACTGCATTCAATTAGACTAAAGGAAAAAAAAACAGAAGGAATTCTAGTTTTTTTCTGAAGCTGGTTTTCCATTCATTCCCCAATGTGTTTTAGGATAATCTTGAACAAGAACTCTAACAGATGCAGGTTTAGAACCCATCTTAACAAAAACATCAGTTATTCCTTCAATAATTTCTTTGATTTGTTCTTCTGTTCTACCTTCCCATAAATGTACTTGTACTACTGGCATTATATCACCTTTAATGATTATTAGATTGAGATAACAGAAGTATGACTTGTTTTAATTTTTTCTATAACAATATCTTCTAGAAATTTAAACTAATTTCATTATAAAATCTAGGTAAAACATTTAACTGTTTATCCCTTTAACCTTAGCATGGACACTCAAGATACTTCAGAAATTGAAGCTCTTAATCATCCTGCAACTTTAAAGCTTTTTCTGTTTTCTAAATCAGTTTATCCAGAGGATTTTGGTGTTCGTGAAGCTAAACGCAAATTGGAATTTAATAGTCCAAGTACAGTTTTATGGCATCTGGATAAACTTGTAGAAGCTAATCTTCTCGAAAAACTCCCCTCTAACAGATATAAGCTTCTTCAAAAGGGTCTTGACATTAAGGAAATCAATGTACCTGTGAAATTCTCTGCACAAATAATTAAGGGGGAGTTAATTCCTAGAAGAATTTTCTTAATCTCATTTCTCATTACTGCTTTTGTTGTGACCTTCATTCTAGTTTTCATAAATCCTTTAATTGCTGCTATTAATGGTATTGTTCTATTGGGAGTAAACTGTGTTTTGTATCTTCTAAATTACTTGACAATTAAGAAACAACTTAGATACTATTCTTGGGATAAAGAAAAAATTGATTGAAACAGCTATTTTCTTAACTGTTCTAGGAGTGAAACACACTCTGTTAAACCTCACTAGAATGGCTTTAGAACTGTTCGAGTTCTAGACATATAAAGGTCTTTTACTTAAGTTCAGTGATAAAGTATGAGAATTACTAATCCAAAAAAACCTGTTCAAGCAGGAATTATTTCAGCACTTATAATCAGTTCCTTAGTAGTCGGTGGAATCTATCTTTATCCATACTTATTACGCTTAGGAATCAATCCAGAGTTTCGGGAGGAAATTCAGCTTCCAAAGAGTGTTATGAACGATTTTGGAGCTTATGATCTTCAATCTTATAATTACACACCTTCGATAATACCTACGCCTATCAAGTCTGGTTTGTCAAATGTTGATTTGCAAGAACTAGAAGGGGAATTAACTTCTGAGATGATTCAACAACTCGAAGATTATGGTTTTGCGATAGTTGATAGGGGAATCGAGGATATATTTCATCCTATGTACTATGATGATTTTTTAGATACACCAATGTATATTTCGACAGATTTTTGTCTTCATGTCTTACATTCAATTTTCGATAATTGTTTAAGAATTATGGAACTGGAGTATTTTTATAGTAATTTTAGTTTAATGCTAAATACACTTCGAGAAGAACAAATGGATTTATATTTAATAACTACAGATCCAGGTGTTAAGGATTCTCTGAAATACAATGTTGCTTACCTTACTGTTTTAATGTACCAATTGGATAATCTAGTAACTATTCCATCTTATGTTAATACACTAGTTTCTTCTGAACTGGGCAATATAGATCAAAGTGTAAGAGCTGCATCTCCAATTTTTGGTTATGAGGAGGATTATTCTCAATATACACCAAGGGGACATTACACAAGAAATGAGCAATTTGAACGCTACTTCAAGGCAATGATGTATGCTGGAAGGATGGGTTTCATACTTGATGATTTATCGCTAGATAACAGTATAGGAATCCATCAAACTAGGATGGCTTTAGCACTTGTTTATTCGTTTTCATTAGAAATAAATGATGAAACAGTATGGAATTATTGGGATAACATCTGTAGAACAACCAATTTTCTTGTTGGTGGAAGTGATGATCTTACCCCTGTTGATTATTTCACAATCTGGGAACAAGCAGGAAGTATTAACTTTGCTGATTTGAATAATGATACCTTTGTAGAAGAAATAATTATAAGCTTAAAAGAGTTGAGAGCTCCTAAGATAAATTCACGATATACTGCAGCATTTGAAGGAGCTGAAAGTATAGTAAAAGGCTTCAGACTCTTTGGGCAAAGCTATACGCCTGATGCTTATATCTTTCAAGAGTTAGTGTATGATAATCTACCTGACCGTTATATCCCAAAAGCGCTAGATATTTTCTCTGTTTTTGGAAGTGAAAGAGCTGAATTTCATCTTGATTCTGAAAAATCATATACAGGATATGAAGAGAAAATAATTGAATTAAGAGACGAATTTGGTAATCTCGGTATGTCTAATTGGACACAAAATATCTACTGGCAGTGGCTTTATACTCTCTTACCACTATTGGAAGAAAAAGAAGCAGGCTATCCAAGGTATATGCAATCCGATACTTGGACAGATAAGTCTCTTGTTACATCTTTAGGGAGTTGGGTTGAACTCAAGCATGACACTATACTTTATGCAAAGCAATCATATACTGTGCTTGGTTTAGGTGATCAAGTAGTTCATTATGTTGAACCTTACCCTAAAGTCTATTCAAGGATAGCTGCGACCCTAAGAATGCTGAAGGAAGGTTTGCAAACAAGGGGAGTTTTGTATGAAAACAGCAGCAGCAGTACATATTACTCTGAACAAATCTTTAGTAATTTTACCTTGAAATTCGATGAGTTAGCAAAAGCTTTCGATATATTAACTGAACTAAGTATTAAGGAACTACAAAATGAGGAATTAAGCGAGAACGAAATGAGTTTCATTCATCATCTAGGTAAGAAGTTTCAAACCATAGTTTCTTTCAATTATGGTGCAACCGAATTGTATCAAAACGAAGCGGATAAAAGAACTGCTTTAATTGCTGATGTGCACACTGATCCGAATTCAGGGCAAGTATTAGAGGTAGCTGTCGGGAATCCGTTTCTGATTTATGTTATTGTACAAGATCATACAGGTTCGCTCTTTCTTACTAGAGGAGTAACATTTTCTTACTATGAATTCTTACAGCCATATGATCAGCGTTTAACTGATGAAGAATGGCAAACAATTCTAGATTCATCTCCTCCTGCTTTACCTCTGTGGATCACTGATAATATTCCAATAACTACAGATTCAATTTCTATTGATATGTCAATAGCTGTTCCCCTAAATTTTAAAAAGAAATAATATCTAACTTTTCTCTTTTTTTCTTTGAAAAACCATTAGAACTGTTGTAAGTAAAATGAAAAATGAAGAAAAATTCGAAGGATACTTTGAAGGAATGAGCTTTAATTCTTTTCTGAAGCTGGTTTTCCATTCATCCCCCAATGTGTTTTGGGATAATCTTGAACAAGAACCCTAACAGATTCAGGTTTAGATCCCATTTTCACAAAAACATCTGTTATTCCTTCTATAATTTCTTTAATTTGTTCTTCTGTTCGACCTTCCCACAAATGGACTTGTACTACTGGCATTTTTTCACCTTTGATAATCATTTAGTATTCTAATAGTAAAAAGATACTTTGTATTAATTCTTTCTAAATCTATTTTTTTTTCCTAGAAATTTCTTCAAACGCAAAACTTTGCAAGAAGAAAATTTTTTCCAGAAAATTTCAATAATAATTATCAAAGTTGAAGAATATCATATAGAGAAAAACTACTTTTTTTTAGCTAAAATGAATAATATTGAAGCATCGGTAATCCCGTTTTTCCTTATATCTTGTTCTAGCTTCTTTGCTTCCTTTTCTAGTTGTTCATATTCTGGATAATCACTTATCTTTTCCAGTGAAGACTTTAAGTCTTCTATTTGACTCTGAATCAACGCTTTATCCTTTGGGTTATCACACTGGTCTTTATCCTCACAGAATAAACATTTAGGATATCTAGTAGAATCAAATATTCCTAGTTCTTCTGCATTTAGTATACTCACCATTTCTTTTATTTCCTCTTTTGTGTAAGTTTCTCTATGATATTCTCCTAATAGAGTATCTATTTTCGCTCCAAAGTGATGAACCTGTAAAGTAGCTAGTTGTGCTTCTGTTTGAGTAAGATCTGAATACATTTCTTGAATAATCAGATAGCCTTGAGGTTTGACTACCCTGAACATCTCTTTCAATACTCTTTCTGGTTTTTCCAGGTGATGAAGAGAACTAGCCACGCTTACTATATCAAAGGTTTTATCTGGAAAATCTAGCTTTTCAGCGTTCATTTTCTTGAATTTTGCAATTGTTCCATGTTCCTTCTCTGCTTTCTTTAGTTCCTCTTCATTAAGATCTACACCTACAAAAGAATCAAAACTTCTCAAAGCTTGTTTGAGAAAACCAATAAATTCTCCATACCCTGTTCCTATATCTAATATTTTTCCACCTGAAATCTCTTTAAGCTTTTTTACTATTTTATCTGCACCTGAATAAGCTAGAGTGGTTGAGAGTACTTCCATAGCTTTTCAAGAGATTAAGCATTTAATAATGATTTCTTTTTCTTACTTACAGTAACCTTGTAATTCTTCATTTTATGGAACTTACTTGCTGGACAGAAGGATATCTAGAAAAGTTTATTGCTATCTTTTTGTTAACTAGTCAGTTGAATAAACACTTAAAATGTGACTAATATGAAAAAAAATAATTTCTCTATAGTTTTTATTTTACTTCTTTTCCTCTCTTTCAGTGTTTTTGCTTTAAATGACACCAACTCTTTTGCTCTTCAAGATTCTAAAATTCTTAACCCTTCAAACACTTATTCTGAACTTACTTCATGGAATTGGAAACCGGTAGAGCTTGTCTCTTCTGAAAGTACATCAGTTTCTGACAAACCTTCTGCTGCAGTTGATAAAGAGGGAAATGTACATGTTGTGTGGGTTGATCAAACAGATTATTCCTCTTCCGGAATTGATCAGGACCTTTTTTATAAGAAATGGAATGTTAAGAAACACAGTTGGAGTAATACTGAAGTTCTAACACCTGAAAGTTCTTTAGATTCTATTGAACCTGATATTGCTATAGATAGTGCTGGTAATGTACATGTAGTATGGAGAGACGGCCATGATTATACAGGAACTAGTAGCCCTACTTATGACATATTTTACAAAAAATGGAATGTTTATCTAAAAAATTGGGAAACAACACAGTATATTTCAGTGGATAGTACAGACTTTTCTATTTCTCCAGTTGTTGCTGTAGATACTCTGGGAAATGTTCATGTTGCTTGGAAGGAATATACATCTAAACAAGACATTCACCATAGGAGGTGGAACAATATTACTCAAAGCTGGCTTCCTACTGAAATTGTGTCGGTGGAAAGCTCTGCTGAAGCGCAGCAACCTACGATGAAAATTGATTTATGGAATAATCTACATATCGCATATCTTGATAACACAGATATTTTCAGTTCAGGAACAGACTTTGATTTATATTACAAGAAATGGGATTTCACAACTAGTAGTTGGTCTGCTTTAGAATTAGTAAGTACAGAAAGTACTGCACTTTCATACAATCCTATCATAGACGTCGATTCTTTAGGGAATGCTCATTTAGCTTGGTCTGATCATACCGAATATGATGGTAGCGGAGTCGATACAGATATTTTCTATAAATATAGAAACCTCCAAACAGATACGTGGACTGTATCAGAAATAATATCGTGGACTAGTTCTGCAAGTTCTTTCAACCCACAACTTGCTGTTGATAGCAATAATGTAGCTCATATTGTTTGGGATGATAATACTGATATTGGTAACATTGGTACTGATGACGATATTTTCTATAGAAAAGTTGGATCAGATTTAATTGCTTCCGTTGAGGTTATTTCATCTACTTCAAACTCTACATCAGAAAGAGCAGACATTTGTATTGATGATTCAGGCTACATACACATCGTTTGGAAAGACGAATCTAAAATAGTTAACGCTGGTTCTGACTCTGACATTCTTTACAGATGTTATAATGGTCCAATAAACAGTCCTATTCTTTCACCTATCGTTCCCAATCCTACAGAGAGCGATGTCATCAATTTAGACTGGACTGAGGTATCAGGTGCAACTACATACCACATCTATAAGTCTTCATCGTTCATAACTGATTTGGAAAGTCTAACACCACTCTCATCATCTTTCACTGATGACCTAACTGACAATCTACCTTCAGATGGTTATTATTACTATGCAATAGTAGCTGATAATGGAATCTATAATAGTACAATATCGAACTGTGAATATGTACTTTATCAAGTCCCTCACGTAAGAGAATTTACCATCACAGCGAGCTTAATTTTAGGTACAATAGTTATCTTATTTCTAGTTTTCAGAAAACGTAGAAGAAAATGATAAGTTCATTTTTCTTTTTTTCCTTTTTTTAATCTAAATTCTGACCACAATTTGTGCAAATTCGTGTTTTTACTTTAAGTTTAATGCCACAATGATTACAAGATCTATTTTTATTACTTATTTTTTTGATTGTGTTTTTGTGTAGGGATAAAATCCTTAGATTCTCTCTTTTGAACTGTTTTGTGATATTCTCTATTGTGCTGATCAGTTCTAAATTCATGTGTTCTAGAAGGTTTTTGTATTCTAGCTCTCGGTAGAAATAATAATCCAGATATAAGCAGAACTACAGTACTACAAACAATTGATATTAATACCCAAGGAAAGGATTCATCAAAAAAACCACTAGTAAAGCCGAAAATTACTCCCAACCCTAATAAAAGAATTAATACACCAGCAATACCTTTGATTATATTCATTTTTTTGTTATTATCCATCCAATAGAAAATGTCTCATGAACACTTATAAAAATTTTTTATATATTGATTTCTTCTCTGCATTTTTGATGTTTAAGAGGTATAAGAATGAGTAATAATGTAAGAGATTTTTTAGAATATGAATCTAGTTGCTAGAATTAAAATACAAATAAATAGATTACGTAGTAAAATTGATTTCTGGGTCTATTTCTCTGCAGATTTTACTTGTTTTGTTTATTTAGAACAAGAGAATTAAAATATTACATAATCAAATTCAAGTATCAAATAAATAACCCAAGCTGACACATAGTCTACCGATAAGTATCTTAATATTACCAAATTCAAATCCAATCTCATGGTAGTAGAGAACAATCAAATTGAGATGAGAAGTGTTAATCTTTTCCAATGGAGGTCATATAAGAAAAACTACTTGAAACTGCTTATTCCTAGTGATCCCGAAATTGCTAGTTTCTCTTCAATCATGCGTTTCTTCATGTTCATATTTTTTAGAATAACTGCCGAGAATTATTTCTGCTATTATAATGGTAAGAGAGCTGGTGTACTCGCTCTAAGAAACAAAAAAGGAACTGATGCCTTTATCTATGGAATAGCTGTTTTGCCTGAATTCAGGAAAAAGGGTCTAGGAAAGTTTATGATGGATTTTTCTGAGAAAAGAGCTAAAGAAACCCAGAAGAAATTCGTGGCTTTAGCTGTTTTGAGTTCAAACGAGTCTGCTATCAATTTGTATAAGAAAACAGATTACAAATTTGTTGGTTTAGGAGTTACAACTATCTCTATTACCCTTGATAAAATAACCAAGTCTGAGAGTAATTCTATCAAACTTGAAAGAATACTGGTTTACACCGATGAAGTCAAGAATCTTTATTCAGATACAGTTCTGGGTGAGATAGAAACTGTTTCACAGAATGATGGGGAGGACTATATGCAAGAAAATAGAATAGATGCTTATCACAAAAGTATATCTAAGAGTATTTCCAAAGCTAAATATAAATTTCTTCAGGTATTAGATAACGATGAACATATTGGTTTCCTCTCTTGCCGTGATAAAAAAACAAGACTGAGTTGCTCAGTATATTTACAATCAAAAACAATTCTAACTATCGAACTCTTGTCTAATCTAGCAAAGAAATTAAAAGATAGGATCAAAGATAGCGAAGATTTTGAAAAACTTGAATTTAGAGTATTCTTGCACCAAGCTGATAAAATGATTGATTTTCAAAAATCTAATTTTGTAAGAGATACAACTCTAGACAAAAATCTGATGTTTAAAAGAATCTAAATTGATTCTTCCCATCTTATTCACTTTTTCTATTTTTTTCCTTTAAACACATATTTAAAGTAAAACACGCTCAATTTCAGCTTTTTGAAAAGTGAATTATTTCAATACATATCAAAATACTTACATGCTAAAAAAAAAAATAAACTTGCTTTAAAAGGACATGGATTTAAAGTGAAAAAACCTGAATTTAATATAACGATTCAAAATATTGTTTCATCTATAGACTTGTTTACATCAATAGACTTAGTAGAAATTTATCAGAGACTGATAGATAATGAGTCAATATATATAGACTATAATCCCGATAAATTTCCAGGAGTTATTTTAAAAATCAAGAACCCCAAAGTTTCAAGTCTTATTTTTAATTCAGGAAAACTCGTATTGACAGGGGCAAAAACTACCGAAGATGTAAGAATTGGTGTGAAAACAATATCTGAAATATTGAAAAAAGTGGGTGTAGTAATTACAGAGGAACCTGAAATTGTTATCCAAAATATTGTTGCTTCAGGGAATTTTAACAAAAAACAATT
>DXJF01000141.1 GCA_019057375.1 Candidatus Heimdallarchaeota archaeon | reverse complement strand
TTCTAATTCTTTTAAGATTATTCTATATTTCTCAAGTA
Organism: Candidatus Heimdallarchaeota archaeon; assembly: GCA_019057375.1. Taxonomy (GTDB): domain Archaea; phylum Asgardarchaeota; class Heimdallarchaeia; order Heimdallarchaeales; family Heimdallarchaeaceae; genus UBA460. Next base: position 3,084 of record DXJF01000141.1, on the reverse strand, counting down.
CAGTTTCTTTTGTTCCTAGTTTAAATTTGATACCATACCATTCTCCATCTCTTGATTTCATTTTGAGTTCAAAGTAAGTCTGATCTCTTTTTTCTAGAACTATCATCTCTGCTAGAGTTTCATTTATTCCTTGATATAGAAGAAATTTCTTGTATCCCTCTTCCATTCTTCCAGCGTTTTTCCTATACTTTTCTCTAAGTTTTACGACTTCTTCGTCAGACATCTTATTTAATTGAGATAGATATTTCTCTAATCCTAGATTATGAATAAATTTCAGTTGTTCTTCATCAGACATCCCAGAAATATAGACTTCCTTATCTTTATCACCATTGAACATAGCATAAAATCTTATAACTGTCAGTTTTAAATCTTCTTAGTGCCAAAGATATTCACAATATCTTTCTAGATTGTTTCATAAATTATTAAAATTTAACAAATGTTAATTGATACCATCTTCACCTCGATGAACTATGGTTAAAATCCGATGAAAATCAAAGAAAAGCCATTGAAGATATTAATGCTAACAAGACAATGGTTTGGGCTCAATCTACAGATATAGATAGTCATGAGAGAGTCGAAAAGGTAGCAGAACAGTCTGAATATATTTTTCCTTCTTTTGGTGTTCTTCTTTGGTATGCTTATGAATATGTTGACAGATTTGATGAAGTGAGAAAACTAGCTGAAGAAGCACTAATGATAGGTGAAGTTGGTCTAGTAGATAGCTATCTCCGTATAATATAACCAAGCTCATTCATAAAAACTATAAGCATTTATTGCTTGTTTTTGTAATAATTCACTATTTAAAGTATTTTTGCTATTTTGTCCAAAAAACATAAATAGATTGAATAAATTCGTAGCATATTAACGGAGAGAGATTAATATGAAACATAAAACTATAATAATCATACTAATTATCACTTTTTCTTCAATTTCCTCTTCTACTATAATTTCTCAAGCAGAATTGAAAGATAGTGATAGACCTTTATCTGAATCAGTTTCAGATTTAAACAAAGAAGAAATGCAAAATCTATTAGCTGAAGAAACTCAAGAAGTCAAACAATGGTCAAAACTTGAGAAAATATCCTCTACAGAGGATTTAGAGGTAACTAAAATAAATAACTACCTTCCAATCAAGCAGATTCAATCCTTTGATACAGAAGAATATTGGCTACTTAATTTTACCTATAACCAAGTCTATAGCTGGACCTTTAATCAAAATAAAGAAGGTACAGTTTTTCAATATAACCTCAATGAAACTTTTACAATAACATTATTTGCTTTCTTTCCTGTAGTATTAGCTATTTATAGGAATGACACTAGTACATCGGATAGTCATATTCAAATCATCACTGAAGCTATAGTAGATCCAAGATTTGAAGGAAAAGCGGGAATTTTATTTGAATTCAATTTTGAGTTTGTTTTTTCTGCAAACATATTAGGATTTAAACCAACAATAGGTCCAGGAAATATACCTTTGTCTCATGAAAAAAGTTGGACATATGATACACCATTAGATGGTGATCTATCATTAGGAAAGAAAGATTTTCTTTTCCCAGTAATTCCTCAATTTCCATTTCTGAAACTTGGAGCTTCTATAGAACCTAGAATAGATTCAGATTTCAGTGCTCAACTTCGAGCAAATGATTCTCACATAAACCTATCACAGAATAAACTAAACTGGGATAAGTCAAATAGTATCCAATCATTTTCTGCTTACATCCCTGAATTCTATGCAGAACCTACTGCAATAATTGATCTATTTGATTTCAACATGGTGATTACTCTCAATCTTGACTTCTTTCTAACTGCAAAATTGGATGTACTAATTCTAAGAAACTTCCCTCTTCGACTAAAATTATTCAGTTTCCCGATTGGTAAAATAGATTTGGAATGTGAAAATATTGAAACTATTAACCTTGACACAGCAATCACTCCATCTGAGAAGTTACCATTCGTTTATGGAGTGTGGTATGATTATTCTGACAGTCTAGGTGATAATGATTGGATAATAGAACCAGACGAGATAATTGATTTCAACTTCTACATAACAAACCTTGGAGAAGGTTCAGCATTATCAGTTAATACAACTGTAAGCTCTGATAATGTAACAGTGACAGGAACAGATTCGACAAACGTTTTAATTCGCAACATAGGCTCTTTTGAAGTTATGACAGGTTTTCAATTTACAGTCCCTGCTGGATACACAGAGGATATAGTGATTATAACAGCTTCTTTTGAGTATTTTAGTGTGAATGGTTCATATTTTGTTGATACATATGACATGTATTTCAGAGTAGTTGATTCTACTGATACCTATCTAGAAGTTTCAAATATTTTCTTTGAACATGATAGTGACTACTGGTATTCTGGTGATGAAATCGATATAGCTTTTGAATTGACAAACCGTGGAGCGAGAGATATTTATTACGCAGATGTTTCGGTCTTTGCAGGTACTGATACAGATATGATTAACACAGCAACCTTAACAAGTTCGATCACAAATGCTTCAAGTTCAATGTTATCTCCTGGAGAGTCAGTTATTTTAGGTAATATTAGTGTTGATGCTCCAACTGCGCATGATGATGGGTTAATTTATCTCTATCTCGATGTATATTATGAAGACGATACTTATGGATACATTGACCCATTGGATTTTGCTATCCCTGTTTACGTTCCAAAACCAGATTTTTCAATAATATCTGCTGTAGGGTATGAAACAGATATGGATGGGTATTTTGAAGCAGGTGAAACTGTTTATATCGAATTTACAATTGAAAATGGTATATTATTTATTCTCCAAACAAGAAATGGTAAAAGAACACCCTCAGCGGGAGTTAAAATTGCTGTTGATATGTACCATGAGGGTTTAATTTCTAAAGAAGAGGCAATAATGAGAAATGATCCCAACAAAATTTCTAAATTAATGTTTAAAAGTATTGATGAAAATGCAATAATTCGTGTTTTGGCTAAAGGAATTAGTGCATCACCCGGCGCTGTCTCTGGAATTGCAATCTTTGACGCGGACACTGCTGAAGAATTAGCAAATGAAGGGCAAAAAGAAATTATTTTAGTTCGCCCTCAAAC
>DXJF01000140.1 GCA_019057375.1 Candidatus Heimdallarchaeota archaeon | reverse complement strand
GCTACGACTGTCCGATGAGCCTCCGATCGCACCTCCACGCGGTACTGGAAATCCTTTTGTTATCTATGTAATCGTTCAAGATCATCGAGGAAATCTTAGACTGGCAAGAGGAGGAACCTTTTCCTACTATGAATTTGAGCATCCTATGACTAGTAGACTAACTGATGAGGAGTGGCAAAGTATGCTGGATGCTGACCCTCCTTCTTTGCCTGAATGGATGCTACTATCAATGCCTTTGTTGTCAATAAGTACTCAACCTTTAGCTAAAAAAGAAGAAATATAAAATTAATTCTTTTTTTTCGTTTTTTTTAAAAATTCTATCAAATAATTTATATGATGTTTTTTTGATAAATATAATAAGTATAATACAGAATTGATGAGGAACCTCATTTGGAGAAAGCTGAACTATTAGCTAAAATTCAAAGTCAAATAAAGAATTTTCGAGATTTAGTTATTTTTAACCAGAGTTACATCAAACCTCACGTTATCTACAGATCTGCTTCACCGATTGATCATCAATCACCAGAACTACTTCAAGATTTCAAAGATTTGGGAATTAGAAGCATAATTGATTTAAGATCTGCTGTTGAGATTGGGTATTCTTCATATAATGATGACTTTGTTAATAGCTTCAATTATTATTGGGTTCATATCGATATATCTATGCCCCCAGATGTACTTCTAAGGGAAGAAAAAACTGAATTATCATTCTACAAGCAATTCTGTTGGTATACTCTGTACTACAACAAAGCACAAATTCGAAGAATTTTCAATATTTTATCCCAAGAAGAAAATTATTCGACTATCATTCATTGTTTTGCAGGAAGAGACAGGACTGGTATAACTTCATGCTTGATATTATTATTACTTAATGCTCCTGAACCAAATATTATTCAAGATTATCTCGAAACTGATGAATACACTTTAAGTGAAGATATGGAATATATTTTTGACAAAGTGGAAGAAGAAGGTGGAATAAAGAAATATCTTGTAAGTTGTGGTTTGCAGGAAGATACTTTGGAAAGAATGATAAAACAACTTCGCCCATAATACTCATCAATCTTTTAACCCTTCCAAAAGAGTTATTTTAAAGCTATTAAATCCCTATCTATCATTGGAATTTGGATTGTAGGTTTCTTATTTGAATCTATTGGAGATTTACAAATGTCTCTATTCAAGAAAAATCCTAAGAATAAAGGTAAAATTATGAATACAGGATTATGGAAATATACTCGTCATCCTAATTATTTTGGAGAAATGACACTCTGGTTAGGTATTTTCATAATGTTCATACCAGTTGCGCTTGTTCATCCATATACCTTGTTTGCAATTATTAGTCCCATAATGATTACTTATCTTTTGTTAAGAGTTTTTGGTGTAACGATGTTAGAGAAAAAGTGGTCAGATAATCTGGAATATGCTGCGTATAAGAAACAAACAAGCAGATTTATTCCTTGGTTTTCAATGAAAATTAAAGAAAACAAATAAGAATAATTTGAAAATACTAATGAAGTAAGTCTAGATATGAAATTTCTGGGTATTAGAAAGATAATTAAATGTTCGTTGTTTATTTAGTGTCGGATATGCTGTTCAAAAAGAATGATAAGACTGACTACAGACGCGACATGTCTTACGATGATGATTTGAATCTTAACGTCAAAGGACATTTTACAAGACATTCTCTTGAACTTAGGGAATTAGAAGTTCAATCTAGAGAATACCAAAGACTAGCAGAGAAACTGTTGAGAGAAGGGCAAGTAACAGCTGTCAATGAAGTTAATAGAAAAAGAGCTAAGTGTATGGAAAGAATATTTGAACTTAGGGAAATAGTTCTAAAACTTCAAGATTCATGATTTTTGATAATTGGATATGTTTATTATCTTCTTTGATTGAATTGATTTTAGAATTATCGTACAAGTGATAAATTATGAGTGAAAGATTTTGTACTAATTGTGGCACTAACTTAACAGATGAGGCTGTTTTTTGCCATATGTGTGGAGCAAGTATACAAGATGTTCAAGGAGTTCCTACAGCTATGCCCGTTAAGACAGATCCTCATCCTGGATCAGTTAAGAAATACGGCCCAGCTCGCCCTTACAGGCCTATCAGACAAAGACCTAAACTACTAGGATTTGTGTTTGGAATGATTGCATTAATGGTAGTTCCAATTATCATCATGGGTATTTTTGGTGTAATTAATTTTGCAGATATAGGAACTTTAGACTTTGAAGTTAACTCATTAGCTTTTCCTAATATGGATTTAGAAATTGATAATGATGTAGGTTCTCTTGATATAACCTATGATGCTACATTGACTAAATTGATGGTAGCTACATTAGAAGTGAGAGGACGACCTGGAGCAGATTTAGCAGATGCGAAGAATTTTGTTAGTACGGCGGATGGTTCAGATCATATTACTGTAAGTTTTAACTCAGGACAGCGTAGTTTTTGGTTTTGGGATAAAAAAGTGTTTGATTATGATATAAATATAAGATTACATCCCTCAGTATATGCAAATTATACAATAGATACAGATACAGGAACTATTACAGTTTCCACAAATGGAATTGATATGTTAAACTTCTCGAATATTAATATGATAACTAATACCGGTAAAATTTTCATGAACCTTGTAGGTTCCGCCAATACATCCATTCAGGATTTGGAGTTACATACAGATACTGGAAGAGTAGATTTAAACTTAGGCGAACAAACCTATCTAAATACAAATGAAGTTATAGTTGAAACTGATACAGGCGGTATCTCCTTAACTTATGAGGATTTAATTGTTCCTGGTGACATTGTTTGGGACATTCAGACAGAAACTGGAAGTATAACATTATCAATTACCCAGAATCTTATTCTTCCTTATGAATATGCAGCAGTGTTTAATGTAGATACTGATACAGGTAGTATTAGTGGTGTTTTCAATTTCAATTCAACTATAGGTTATAATATCAATGCAGATACAGCAACTGGAAATATTGACCTACCTGGTTCTGGAGACTACTATGAAAATTCCGCTTATTCTACTGCTGAAAACATATACAGATTCACACTAACTACTGATACCGGAAATGTAATCGTAACAGCAATTTAAGAAATTTAGAAATTATTTTAGATGCTACAAAGCATCTATTATTTCTTTTATAATAGTAACTGCTTTATATACGGACTTATCACAAGAGTTTCTTCTTTTAGGATCTTCCATGTCAACTGAACCATCTTGTGAAATGAAATCATGTATTATTTCTCTACAGTAGAGAGTTCCTATTTCTTCCTTGAATCTTTCTTTAAACCTTTTAGACAAATCATAAATTGAATCTTTATCTAGCACTTTCTCATGTAATACTGAACTTAAACCAGCTAAAGCACCAGTTACTGCCCCACAAACAGATCTTTCACCTATACCTCCACCAAATGGAAGTAGTGCTTTCTTCATAGTTTTTGAATGATTCTTGTATCCATAGTAATTGAGAATTCCACAAGCAGCTGCAATTGAGCAATTAAAATCGTTTTCCCAATATTTCTTTGTTTCATTTACAATATCCGACATGTCATGCAAGTTTTTCTAATTTTATCTATAAGAATTTCTATTGAACAATTTGAAGAATGGTCAATCGATTTTTTGTAATGCTATTATTCAGTTAAATGCTGAGTATCATTGAATTTGACTATAGAGATTTTTCCATTTTCATATAGTTTTATGTGACTAATGGAACATGGTTTAACATAAAAATCCCAATAATGTGAAGGATGTGTTTCAGTTAAATAAACAAAAATTAAATTGATGACTGCTCCATGAGTAACTAATGCTATAGTTTTTTCTGTTTGTTTTCTTAATCTCAAAAATAATCTGTGGAGTCTGTCTAGTACTTGATAAAATGTTTCTCCTCCTGGTATTAAAACATCATTTGGATTGGTTTTCCACTGCTTTTGTAGTTCTTCAGTAAAAACATCTTTACCTTTTTTTCCTTCCCACTCTCCAAATGAGATATCTAGTAATAATGGTTCTTCTACGATTTCCGCATTATTTTGGTTTTGAAGTATTTTTTCAGCTGTAACCTTTGTTCTGGATAGTTTACTGTGATATATTTTTTCTATAGGAATTTTCGTAAGTTTTTTGCCTACTTCCTCAGCATGTTGTATTCCAAAATCAGACAAGGGGATATCTTTTCTCCCTCTTATCCTTTCTTCACCCACATTAAATGCAGTTTCTCCATGTCGAATGATGTAAATGTCCATTGTGTCACTTCTTCTTTATATTTTGAGGAAAAGTATTAGACTTATTGAATTTTTCTCAAGGTAACTTTCATCCATAAAACTCTTAATATACCAATTTTATGAGGAATTAATGCAAGAAAAAATGAATAAAGAATGGATGGATGAGTTCGAAAAGAACTATTCTCTCTACAAGAAAGAATGGGATTTTCACTACAATCAAGTAAAAGAGTTTATTTTATCTTGTTTACCAATGAAGACTAATCATTGGGGATTTATTGGAGTTACAAACAGAGTTCCTGAAATAGATGATAAAATTCTTAATCGTGTTGCGAATATCTCTCTTCTAGATATCAATCGTGAAGCTTTAAAAAGAGCTAGGATTCACCTCGCTTCAGTATATGATTTCAAAACTGTAGAAGTTCATAGATTTGATAATACTATGGGGTTCGTAACTTCAATATGTGAAATTTTTGAAAAATTTGAACAAGGGGAAATACCAGAGAAGAAGATACTTGATTCATTTACTAATTTTGAACTGCCTGATATCACATATCAAGGTGAAAGATATGATCTCGTCACCCATTTAGGAATAATGGACTATTATTTGATGCCAATTTTCACTAAATACTGTCCTAGATTCAATAAACAGTATGATTCATTCTTTGAGCTAATGCAAAAGTTGAATGATGAAGCTGCTGGAATTTCTATTCAAGTTCTACGACAAATGCTCAATAAAAATGGGCAATTGATAATCTCTACACCAATTGAACGTTTACCTGAAGGGGAGGCGTGTAAAAAATCATTATTTTGGTTAAATTCCATAGAAGACCATATCAAATCTGCTGGTTTAGTCATAGATAAAAAATCTACACATCAATGGGAAGAATATCCAGTAAAAGGTGGTCACTCCCACACAATTTTGAATGTATGTTGTAAAAAAGAATAAGTAAAGGAGGGTATGAGAGAATGGCTAACTCTCATACAATTAAGCAGTTCTTTTTCTTCTAAAGACCAAAACTAAACCTGTTAAGGCAAACAGAGTGATTGCTGAAACAATAAGGAGCTCATTTCTAGACAGACTGGGTAAATCTACCCAAAATCTTGAGCCTAAGAGCCAACCTGTAGTTTCGAGTACTCCTTCTACACCTACTTTGGGGTCGTGAACGATTATATCTCCTCTGGGGTAATTCAGGAACATCCATTTATCGTCATCATCATGTCTTACAGGAGAAGCTTCTATTGCTGTGTTAACACCATCAATGTTAGCATATTGGAACCATGTGAAGAAACCAGTTATATCTGTATCCAGAAATTGAACACCAATCTCATCTAAAGATCGTCCAAGTTCTTCGTCTTCAGTTTCAACATCTTCTTCAACTTCTTCTTCTTCTTCCAAATCAGTATCATCATCATCTTCGTCTTCGTCTTCATCTTCTATTTTATCTTTTAACATGATTTTCATAGCTAATTGGGAAGTAGGTTCAAGATAACCGAAATTATAGATTCCCAGATCAAATTTTACTTGTGTTGGTGAAATTAAATTTCCATCAACTAGGGCAAATTCACCTACCATATAGATACTTGCGTTGAAAACACCATCAGTTGTTTCAGCAACAAGCATATGGATATCTGTTCCAGCATCATTGAGAAGTTGATATTCAAATGGCTTAAAAGAATCTAACTTATAAAGTTGAACTAATAGATCCTCTGATTCAGTATAGATGCCATCAGCATCTTGATCAATGAATTCAATAATATCTTGTATTATGATTTTGAACTTGAGCTTAGCATCAAGATCATCACTATCATGTTTGAATTTGAATTTGATTTCAAGTCCATAATCCTCATCATCTTCATCTTCATGTTCAGTTTCAATATCTATTTCAATTTCGTTCTTAACTTCACCAGTTTTCAACCGAGATCGAATTTGTGCTTCGTAATCATCAACATCTATCTGAAGTTCTCGTTCATTGATTAATTCTTCATCGTCGTGTATACCATCATCGTCGTCGTCGTCATCATCAGTTTCGTCGTCATCACTTGCTTGAATTGGTAAATAAAGAAATGTTGAGAAAACTAGCATAACGAAAAGTCCTCCCAGAAGCAGTTTTCTTTTATGTATTAGATTAGATCTCATTTTGTAACCTTTTTTTCTATACTTAACTTGTTTTTTTTTGATTTATACTTTCACTTACATTTTTTTGTAGTTTTCAGCTATAAACTTGTGTAGCTCCCTTCCCTTAAACTTTATAAAAAAAATAATGAAGGAGTATTATCTCCTATTTTTCTTTCTGAAAAGTAAAGCTAATCCAGGTATGGCTAACAATGCAGCTAGAGCAATGAAAGCCATATTGTTGCTTCCTAAAAATCCAGTTGTTGGTAATAAATCAGACAGTCCAATTTTAGGATCATGAATAATTTCAGATCCTCGTGGGTAATTAAGATATAATTTAGTTTCTTCAGTACTTATGTCAAGAGGAGTTGCTTTCACTTCTTGTTCAACACCATCGACCATTGCTGTTTCAATCCATGAGAAGAAACCTGCATAATCTCCTAAACTTATATCAACTTCAGATTCTTCGAAGTCATTTGAACGACCTTGTTCTTCATCTTCTGTGTCATCATCTTCTTCATAATCAACTTCTAGTTCAGATTCTAGTTTGACTTTTAGGGCTAAGACAGAATCATCCTCAGTGTAATTGAAATTGTGAATACCGACATCTATTTTTACTTGAGTAGGGGCAACTATTACATCGCTGATATTTGCGAATTCGCCTGAAACATATAAAGTAGCAGAGAATACTTCATCGACTGTTTCCACATAAAATACATGTACTGTATCAGTTCCAGTAATTTCAACTGTATAATTAATTGGTTTAAAATCATCTAGCTTTAAAACTTGAATTGTTTCATCGTCAGAACCATAATATAATCCATCAACCACTGTGTCTCTGTATTCTACTATTTCTGTGAACTTTACTTCGAATTCAATCTCTGTTTCAAGAGTGTCATTCTCTTCTTCAAATTCCAACTCTAATTCCAAGCCTTCAGGACCAGTTTTAACTGTTACTTCAAATTCATTCTCGAAGCCTCCATCTCTTTCCAGAGATGATTCTATTTTTACTTCATTAGCAGAAATCTCAATTTTGACTTCTCTCTCATTCTCATTTTCGTATTCATCATCTATGCCATCTTCATCTTCATCATCTTCATGACTATCTGCATAAATAGGCATATAGATAAAAGATGAAATGACTAGCAAGGCTAAAAAGCCACCCAGAACCAGTTTTTGTGTTTTAATTTGTGCCTTCATTTTTGAACACCGTTTTTTGGTTAAACTTTTTATGATGATTGTTTGTTAAATAAGTGAGTTTATACCAAATTGTAGTTTTTTCCTATAGTTTTATGTAGGAATTTGTTTTTACTATCCCTAGCTAACTTCTAAGGTCTTCTACAAAAGGATAAAAATTAATGCGATAATCTGGGCGTAGCTAACAAACATTGCAATTAATGCAGATTTATTAATTGAGAGTTCTTTGATTTCACCCAAAGCTGTAATTAGTACTAGAAAGCTCCAAATCTGAAATACTCCGTGAAGAATTAACAAAACTATTGAAGGAACTAAGACTGTTGCTCCACTAGCTGCTCCCACTAATGCCACTATAAGAATAAAAAGAAATGATGGTAGAAAAACCAGATTACTAACATTCAGTAAGGTGAAGGGTTTTTGCTTTTTCTTGTATCCAAATCTACTCAGAAGTTCAGCGAAACCTCCAATAAATAACCAACTTCCAATTAGACTTACATAAGCTAGCCAAATGGGTACTTCTAGAGGAACGACAAAATTACCTACTATCAGAATTTTGTTTCCTGAACCGATAAATACACTCACACCAGCTAAAATAATAAACTCTATCAAGGTGTGAATTGGATTTTTTGCAAAGAATCTAATGAATTTGGCAAGAGAAAATTTACCTATACTGAAGACTTTGTGTTCTTCTTCTTTTTCTCGATATACGATCTCTACTTTTTGATCATTACTTCCTTGAATAATTTCAATAGCTTTTTTTCCTTCTTCAGTTAGATAATATTTCTTATGTTCATCTTGGTAAACAAATAGTTTGATTTGTCTCAAATGGTAGTAAAGAGGACCCGACTTAAGCTCAAATTTTTCTGTAAGCTGTGTGTAGGTAACCCATTCCATATCAGCAATGTATTCAAGAATACTACGTCTGGTCGGATTCGATAAAGCTTTGAAATCAATAACATCTTCTTTAGAATCCACAGACATTTTTAATCAACATCCATTTTGCGTTCATATTATTTAGATGTTTTCAAATACCAAATGCTTAATTATCTCTGATAAAATTATTCATTTCCAGTTGTTCTAAAAGCTCTTTTTTAGGGTATCCTGTTTCAATATCATAGTTCCTATATTCATACCATTCTTTTAGTTGAATTGTGAAATTGGGTATATTTCCTTCTGTTGGTCCATCTAGTCTCTGTCTCATAACATTAGGTAGAACTTGAAGCTCTGGTTTCCAGCCTAATCTTAGATTAACTAATCTTTTAAGCGCATAAATTCTATCTCCTAGAAGAATTAAATCTTCTGAAGTATATCTACGATTAACTGCCATTCCTAATAGATCTGCAACTATAGGTGCTGGAGGATTATAAAAAACGCAAATAGTCATTGCATTATAAAGTTGTCTGTAACTCTGAAGTCTAGCCATTTGTTTTGCTATTCCACTATCTTCAAATCTACTGTCTGGTAGATCATCTATTTCTAGTTCAGGAAAAGTTAATCCTTGTTGTACCATATATGCATCACCATTGTTATGGCATGCTCCTCTTGGACTTGTAAGATATTGAATCGCCCAGCCACTAAATGCTCTTGGATCATGGAAAGGTACTTCTAATCCTGCAACTTGAGGGGCTAAAGCTGAATAAAGAAAGTTTTCTGCTAAAACCTTACTACCTTCTGCAAGTAACTTCCCTATCCCCTTTCTTTCAACAATCAGATCTAATAGTGCAAACAATGTTTCAATGTTCCCAAAACTCAAATCAATCCCTTCAGGCAAAGCTTCTTTAGGAATGAAATTCTTTGATACAAGATCAAGTAGTACTCCAATTGTTGTACCTGCTGAAATAGTATCTAAACCATAATCGTTTGCTTTGTAGTTAGCGAATGATAAAGCTTCTAAATCTCCTATTTTCAAATTTGTCCCAAAAGCAGCAATAGTTTCATATTCAGGTCCTTTAGTTCTAGGAAGCTTATATTTCCCTTCAGGAATTTCTATTATTCTACCGCATCCAATCGGACAACGATAACAAGAATATCTTCCTACCAATATAGTTTCTTTCATTGCTGCTCCTGAAATTTTAGAAGATTCTTCAAATTTAGATTCTGACCAGTTACGTATAGGCATATCTCCATACATATCCATTGCTACGTCGACATATGCAGCAGTACCAAGTTCTCCAGTAAGTTCAACAAAGAAATCCTCTTTAATTGTCTCGTATGCTTCTTTAGACTTTTCGTCAAATTCTTTAGGTAATGGAAATTCTTTGTTTGTTCCCTTTACTGCTATTGCCTTTAGCTTCTTTGAACCCATTACAGCTCCTAGTCCGGTTCTTCCTGCTGCCCTTCCTTCATCATTCATGATCGATGCATATTTTACAAGATTTTCTCCTCCTTTGCCTATGCATGCAATCTTGAAGGACTTATCTCCAAGCTCATTTAGAATCTTCTCATGAGCAGCATATGTTCCCATTCCCCACAGTTCAGATGCGTCTCTTATCTCTATTTTGTCATCTTCGATTAGAATATAAACAGGTTTTTCAGAAACTCCTTCTATAATTATGCCGTCATATCCTGCAAATTTCAGTTCTGGACCAAATTGTCCTCCTGAGTTAGCTTCACCCCAGAATCCTGTCAAAGGTGACCTTGAACATACACTAAATCTCCCCGCACAAGATGTAGGTAAGCCAGTTAAAGGACCAGTCATGAAAATTAAGATGTTTTCTGGTGATAGCGCATCTACATTTTTCGTATTTAAAAATTTAAAATAGTAATGTGCCCCTAAACCACTGCCACCTATGAACATCTTAGCTCCTTCTAAATCAAGAGGTTCTTGAGAGACTTGTTTAGTTGTTAGATTCACTCGTAGAATTACCTCTCTATATCCTCCAGTTAATTCACCTAACATGTCATAAAACATACTTTTGAGAGCTTCACTTGTTATCTCTCTTGGGTTGACAATTGAACCCGTATCATTTAAAGCAAAATCACTAAGTAACTGCATATTCTCCTCTAGAATTTTCTTTGTTACTCCAAAACCTCTTAAGTTGGTTTTAAGACCGATTTCGTCTATAAGTTCTTCCACTTTATGGATTAGTTTTTCTGATCCCTCTTGTTCAGAATCAAATTTGATTCCTATGGCATGAGCTATCTCTGAATAGTGTTTTTCAGTTTTCTCTTTCTCTGAGCAATATTTCATCATATGAGGTAAGGATACCGCTATAATCTCGCCATGAGGAATTTTCAGAACAGCACCTGCTGAATGTGCAAGTGCATGTGTTCCTCCTATCTGACTATTGCCTATAGCTATTCCTGCCATAGTAGCTGCATTGTGCATTTTTTCTCTATATTCAATATTCTGTCCATCTTCTACAGCTTTAGGAAGATATTCAAAAACTAGTTTTATTGCTTGAAGTGCCATGGCATCTGCAAAATCATTCTTCCATTCAATTGTATAAGCTTCTATTGCGTGAGCTAGTACATCTATTCCTGTAGATGCAGTTAGTTTAGGCGGTAACTTGAGAGTTAGGGAAGGATCAACTATGTCAATATCTGGGATTAAGTCTCTGTGTCCTACACTTAGTTTTTGTTTAGTTTCTGGGTCTGTTATGACAATTGCCCAGTTTGCATCAGAACCTGTTCCACTTGTTGTTGGAATTGTAATCAACCGAGCTTTTTCTCTCAAAGGTAAAGGATCTTCAGGAAAAACACTATCAATACTCATATCAGGATTTTCATAATAAACCCAGATAGCTTTAGCACAATCTATGACCGATCCTCCTCCTATCGCTACAATCCAGTCAACTTGTTCTTGTGTAGCAATTTCTGCACCAGCTTTCGCCATAGGAATTGATGGTTCATAAGATACTTGATCGAAAATTGTTGTCTTGAATCCGTTATTCTCCAGAATCTCTATTGCTTTTTGAGGTATCTTTAAATCTAGAAGAACTTTGTCAGTTACTATGAGAGCACTTTGACCTTGAATCTCGTTCAGCTCTTCTATAGAATCTTCACCAAAAACGATTTTACGTGGGGCACAATAAAACCACATAGTAATAAGAAACAAAAACAGTACTAAAAAAAGTTTTAGAGAAACTCAGTTTCTACTTTTTGTGCTGAAACGACAAGCTCTTTGGCGGCTTTAGCTGCTCTCATAACCTTGCCTTTGTCTCCAACCAGTTTAAATTTTCGTGTAAGTATACCCTTAATTGGATCTATTTCTCCACTGATAACTTTAAGCCAATTTGAATAGGTTCCTATATATTGGAACTCAGTTTCAGGTAGTGAATCTCCATCTTCAAAGGCTTCTACGCCTCTGCAATCACCATGCCATAGATCCAAATAAAAGATCTTTTTTGTATCTAATATGTCATCAGGTTCGATGACGAAAAGAAAATCACCTTCCCATGTTTTAGCAGCCTCCTTATATGATGGGGAATTATTTACAACTTTCATGTACTCATTTATCCATTCTTTACTGGGAAATTTATATGCCATACTTAACACCGTTCATTAAAGTCATTTGCGGTTATCCGTTATGCATGACAGCTTATTTTTAAAGCTTTATTTAATGCAAATATAATACTTAGAAAACTACTTAATCAGTAACTATGTTTTATGGATATTAATGACAAGCAAACTCCCTGACTGGATTATTGAATGGATGCAAAAAGACAGACTTGTGAGAAATAAATATAAAATTAGTCATAAATATGTTAGTCACCCTAAGAGAATTCAGAAGATGGATGAGAAAAGAGATGAACAAGGAAATATTATCTCTTTCAAATATATGATTATTTCAACCAAGTATGGCAAATATTGGGTTCGATATAATGAAGGTCTTTATGAATGTTCTTGTCCTTTTTTCAAGCATAGAGGTATATGTTCCCATATCTTTGGGGTTTGTCAAATAACTAAGATTTGGCCGAAAAAAGATTTACTCTTTTCGAAGAAAGAGAAAACAGAATAACTTATTGAAAAAATCGTTTTTTGCACAACTCATTTAAGATATGAAATAATATCATATACTAAGGTGATTTGTTGGTTCAACTTCTGGGGATTAACTGTGAAAAAGAACTTGAAATTGACTTCGCGTTTAAAGGTTCTGCAGGAGTTTCAGGCAGAAATCCAGACGGCTGGGGTTATGCATATTTTAAGAATGAGAAATGGATGAACTTTAAGGAACCTTTTGAGGAAGATATATTTGAGCTGAAGGATTTCCAGTTGAATTTTCCAACGAATTTTTTTAGTAATAATTTAATATCTCATATTCGTTTTGCATCCAAAGGAAAAAAAACCATTGAAAATACTCACCCATTTGAGTTAGAATACCATGAGAGAAACTGGGCCTTTGCTCATTCAGGCCATTTGCGAATTTACAGACATGTGTTAAGATATTCTGAAGGAATTGCTCCTAAAGGCGAAACCGATTCTGAAGAGGTGTTTTGTACAATATTAACTGAAATAAAAAATTTAGGGTATTTAGCAAAAGACAAGGAAATTGCTCTAAATATTGCAAAAACATCTAAAGAACTTGCAAAAGAGGGAGGATTAAATTTCTTGCTCTCTGATGGTGAATTTTTATTTGCATATTATTCTGGTTACAAATCTCTCTATTTTACTGAACTTCGTCCACCCTTTGATAAGAACATAGTAGGTGAGGATAATCAGCTCTGGTTCACTCTCTTTACTAAAGATCTAGATGTTAATATAAGTATTATAGCTTCGGAACCAATAATACCTGATGTAGACTGGCGAGAACTTAACATAAATGAACTGTATACATTCAGAGATGGAAAGAGAACTAAATTTCTAATCTGAATGAAATTTTTTTAAAACCTCACATTTACACAAATTCTAAAATGCATTTCCAAAGCCCTTGAATTGTTCTGGAGCAAATTCTTAAATTTAAGTAGTCCAAAACAAACTCCATGAATTCAGTAGTAAATCTGAGAAGTGAAGAGAAAAAACCATCCAAGAAACGCTATCTTGACTGGGTAATAGTTCTATTCTTCTTTATCAATTTCATATTTATCACATATATAGTTGATATTGAACAATTAGTTGTAAAAGATCCTGCAACATGGATATCAGGTCCGGGTTGGCCTCCTGATTTCTTTATTCAAATTATACACAACTATGGAAGCAATATCGATCCTTTACAATTTGCTCGTCCTACTTGGTGGAAAGCAACAATTTGGGTAGATGTACTATATTTTGGCCCATTTTATCTGGTGGGAATGTACGCTTTCATTAAAGGTAAGAGGTGGATACGAATCCCCAGCTTCATTTGGAGTGGGGCTATGTTCATCAATGTAACTGTTATCATGAGTGAAGAATTTTGGGGACCAACTCCGGCAAAAGTTATGTGGTTGGTAGTTCTGTTGAATTTACCTTGGTGGACGTTCCCATTCATAGTCACTGCAAGATTGTGGAATCCATATCCCTTTAACAAAAAACAACCAAAAGAACAAGATGCTGAAAGCACTCCTATGAGTAAAAAAGCAACAGAAAATCAATCTCTCCCATTAAAGAAAAGATGGTACGATATTTTATTCATTATATGGTTCCTAATAAATGTGATATTCATTGTATATGTCATAGACTTGGAACAATTGGTGATTAAAGATCCGTCAAGTTTTACGCAACCATTCTGGCCACCAGCTTTTATGGTAAATGCGATTCATTGGTGGGGGAACAATTTTGATCCCATTCTGATGGCGCGCCCAGTTTGGTATATGGCTACTGTTTGGGTTGATATTATTCTATTTGGTCCTTTCTATATCGTAGCATCTTATGCCTTCATAAAGAAGAAGAAGTGGATAAGAATTCCTACCATATTATATGCTGCTCTTATAACAGAAAATCTGATTATTATCTTCACAGAAGCTTTCTTTGGTCCAAATAAAACTCCAACTCCTGGTGTTTATTTAGCAGCTTACCTGCCCTATCTGCTTGTTCCAATATTACTAGGTATTAGGATGATTCTGAAACCTGATCCATTTGCAAAAGAAACTATTTTGAAACTTAAAAAGAAATGATTTGAGGAAGATTATCTTTCTCATATTACTTTATTAAAAGAATTTTGACATTAAATGTTGTTTTTTCAGAGAACAGAGAATCTAGCAATTGTTTATATAGAAGTTGTGAAACTGAAAAAGACATGAAAATCAAACTTGTTACTGATGCTTCAGCTTTAATGCCCTTGGAAATGATGGAAAAAGAGAACATCGGGTATTATGAATCTCTTTTACTTATGGACGATAAGGAATTTAGAGAATTATCTGAATTGGATTACGAAGAGTTTGTTAATAGTCTCCATGAATTAGATCCTTATCCAACTACTAGCCAAGTAAAACCTGAAGATGCTTTAAGTGTGATTAAGAAAGCTGTTAAGGATGGCTATGATGAGGTTTTATATCTTGGTGTGACACCAAAAGTTTCTAGTCAAATGAATGTTGTTCGACTTGCTTCAAAAACCATGAAGAAGGAAATAAAGATTCACCTGTATCCTACAGAAACAACTTGTGGTTCACAAGGGGCTATGACTTATAATGCTATGAAACTTCTCAAAAAAGGAAAATCCGCAGAGGAAATCATGGACTATCTAGATGGTATCAAAGAAAAAATCTACACTATTGGAGTAAATGAAGATATTAAAACACTATTCAGAACTGGAAGAGTCAAACGAGGATCAGCTAAAGGCATTCTTGTTACTTTACTAAGAATGAAACCTATTGCTCATATCACACTTGAGGATGCTTTTATCGGTTATGGAGCTGGTACTAGTTACAAAAGTGTCTTGAAGAAAATGATTGCAGCGATAGAGTCAAAAACAGAACCTGAGAAAGAGTATAACCTCTTTATGGCTGATGCTTTGAACAGAGAATTTGCTAAAGTATACGCAAATGAAATTAAGAAAGTCAGAAAAATAAAGGAAGTACACTACTGGAATATGTCTCCAGTTATGGCACTCACTGCAGGTAAAAAATCAGTCACAGCAACTATCGCTCCTGTTGTTGAAGACTAAATTAAGAAGTTTCTTTACTTTTCAATCCTTCTTTTCAACATTATTAGTGAAGATGCTAAGTTTATAAAAAAAAGAAAAAGAGGAAAAATTATTTTACATCGATTCTCTTTTCATACTTAATTTCAGTATATGTAAAACCTTTCACTTCCAATTTCGCTATTTTAGCTAACTCCCCAAACATTCCCAAAATTGATAAGACTGCACCTATAATTACAATTGTTTTAACGATGAGAGGAATGTTTGCATCTACAAATCTGTTCTGTAGAGCTACTTGTATAAGGTTTGGATTGAAAAGCAATCGTAGGAATAATGCAAGATTAAGACTAGTTGGGATTATATGTAATACAAGAAACATTTGTTGTAGTCTTAGACGTTTTCCTATTAATGCTTGAGAGAATCTGATGATTCCTCCTATTACAAATACTCCTCCTACTAGTTTTAACCACTCAGGAAATCCTACCATGAAATTTGTCATGAAGGGTTCGTTTATGTTTGCAAATGGATAAAAGATTAACACTCCACCTAAAACCAACCCCACTATGCCTTCAAATAGATAACTACCTGAAGTTGGTAAGACTGTTTTGGGTTTCTTTGGTCTTTTCTTCTTAGGCTTTTTGGCATGGGGTTTTATCTCCTCCTCTGCCATACGTTTGAAATCTTCAGGTAAGAAACCATGATAAGATAACTGTACAAACAGTAATGTTATTGCAGCAAATGCAAATGCAAAGCCTACAAACATTTCCCAAAAGGCATCACCTACTATAGCTCCAGCTGGATCACCTTTTCCTAGCTTAAATGCCATAGTAATCATAGTTACTAAAATTGATACTATTCCTGAAAAAATTAACGACCTATAATACCAGGGCCATAGCTCTTCTGTTACAAAGAACTTTGGAGTTCCTCTTGTTCTAAATTCCTTTGCTATTTTCCTTGGATTTCCCATTAGCCTGATAGCTTCTCTTACATGCATAACTTGAGGATCTACTCCTTCAGCTAACTCGGAAGATTTATCCCAAATATGATCTTCTAGCTCATCTAGGAAATCCTTAAGTTCATCCTCTTTTGCTTTAAGCCATATTGGTAATTTCTTCTTAACTTCCACTTTAAAAGCGTCAATCAATATTCTTGATTCATTATTTTCATTCATTTTCATTACCTCACTTTGATAATCCTTCAATATTTAGACCACATATGTTGCAAAATCTTACTTCAGCTTCCTGTGGAATTTTGTTAGTACAATTAGGACAGTAAATGAACTTCTTTTCAGGAAGTTTGATTTCTATATCCATCAAGGGAGTGATTGCTTCGAGTAGTTTTGAGAAGAATCCTACCATGTGCTGATATAGCTCTGTTCCTTTGGTTGTTAATTTGTAGTACTTCCTAGGACGACCACCTGAGTCTTTCCTCTCAGATACTACAAGCTCATCGCGCTCTAATTTTCGAAGAATGGGGTATAATGTTCCCTCTTCAATTATCAGAGTTCTACCTGTCTCTTGTTCAAGCTCTTTGAGTAATTGATAACCATAAATTCCCTCGTCAGGATGTCTTTGAATAATTGATAATGCCGATAGTGTTGATATCCCTCGGAGCAGCTCAGATTCAAAGCTTTCTACATATGATTTGATTTGCTCATCTTCTATCAAAGCTCCTTCTCGATATGTTTTGATGTTTCTGAACAAGTTTTTACACCTTTCTTAGAGTTTTTAGTACCGCCGACTTACTAATCGGACTATACTATAACACATATAGTATTGGGCATTTATAAACCTTTTCAATTTGAACTCATCTCTGAATAGAATATGTAAAAAGAACCGCATAAAATAGAGTTAAAAATCAAGAGATTAACCTCTCTGTAATTAAGGGAAAGAGTCAATTAAACAATGTGATTAATATGAGTAATGAAGAGATCTTAGAATTAATTAAACAAGGTACTGATTATTTTGACAAATATCAATTTGAGAAATCTCTTAACTGTTTTCAATCAGTTCTTGAAATTGATCCTAATCATGGAGAAGCGTATCTTGCTTTAGCTAATATATACAGAGCTCTTGGTAAAATACCTAAAGCTATTGAAACTTGCCAAAAAGCTTTGGATATTACCCCAACAGATGTTACTGCTTTACTGCTTCAAGGAAATTTTCACTATGAGTTAGGGGATATAGCAAGTTCTTTCAGATGTTATCATCAAGCTGCTGAGATAG
Organism: Candidatus Heimdallarchaeota archaeon; assembly: GCA_019057375.1. Taxonomy (GTDB): domain Archaea; phylum Asgardarchaeota; class Heimdallarchaeia; order Heimdallarchaeales; family Heimdallarchaeaceae; genus UBA460. Next base: position 7,683 of record DXJF01000140.1, on the reverse strand, counting down.
CTCCAAAAAACACCGATGTGTGGTTCAATCTTGGTAATTTACAAAAATCACAGAAGGAATATGAACAAGCTCTAGAATCTTTTCAGAAAGGAGAATCCTTAGATTCATCTGATTTAGGCTTACTTATTATGCTCGCTGATCTTTATGAGGAATTAGAAGATAATGGCAAAGCGATTAATTACTATTATAAGATAGTTAATCTAAGTCCAGATGCTTATTCAATTTGGGTCAGATTAGCTGAACTACATTTTGATAGAAAAGAATACAAAGATGCGGTGAAGTGTCAATTAGAAGTATTAAGAATAGACCCTCAAGATTATATCGCTTTGAATAATCTGGGGTATAATCAATTGAAGCTTGGTGAAATTGAATTAGCTCAGGAAAACATCAATAAATCTATAGAGATATTCCCCAATTATGCCAATTCTTGGGATAGTTTAGGTGAGATTTATGAGGTAAAAGAGGAATTAGATAAAGCTTTGGAATTTTATACTAAAGCTGTAGAATTGGATTCATCTGTTGAAGTTCACAAAAGGAACAAAGAAAGAGTAGAAAAAAAGCTAAAAAAGAAAAACTAGGGATAACAAAGTTCCCAACTGGGTTGGAAAATATGAACCATAGTCATTATTTCATTATATCCTTCAGTTGAGAAGAAAGGTTTGGGACAAGTCTGTTGATTATTGAAACCGATATCAAAATGAATATGAGCACTTTCCTGAACATAGAGAAATCTTGCTATTTCTTGACCTAATTCTACCCAATCACCTTCTTGCACTAATACCATTGCAAGTTGTTTATCTTTATCAGCAAGATTTTGAGTCCAAGGTTCAAAATTATATCCTAGAGTTATGCTCTTATTGAAACGTATTCTAATGCTTACATAAAATCTGTTTTCGATTCCCTCTCCATTGTCTCTCCAACTAATCTCCTCTACTTGACCAGGAGAAGCTGAAATTACTTTAGAATTATTCAAGAAGAAGTAATCTAAACCATTATGAATAAAACCCCAAGGGCAACTGGTAGACTCACTGTACCCTTCGTTAAAGGCATAGTTGTCTGAACGATTTTCATAAATCACATCCATGTAATTAAGATTATCTGAAACATAACGCTCCCCAGGATTAAAGGTGAGATTGTTCCAGAAAAATGCTAGAAACACTGAACCCACAGCAAGAATTACTAGAAAAAATATGATTAAGAGTATCTTGACAATTTTACGCATAAATATACATGAATAACATTAGCTTAAAAATATTTTTTGGAACAAGAATAAAAAGAAAGGAGAGAAATTAGAGCTCTTTTTCATACATTGCTGATTTGCTTTCTTGCTTGAATCCCATGGCTTTGTAGTCATCTAGTTTTTCCATCATTCCACCAAATAGGAATGATTTAAGCTCTGCAATATCTTTCTCTTTACACTGATTAACAATCTTGGAAACAAGTTCTTGTCTATATTTATCATCAATCGCATAGATATATCCCACATAAGCTTCATTCTGTTCTGGATTGATTTGTGCATAAGTTCGAGCAACGATTTTATCGTCTTTTCTGATAATGAAATGACCAAGAATTGTATCTGTTGTATCAATGACTTCAAAGTTCTGGGTGGCTTGTTCTTCAGTCATTCCAAGTTCTTTTACAAAAATTTCCACAAGTTCATCTAGATCTCGTTCTTTATTATAAAGTAAAACTTCTTCCTTGACCTCTGTAGTTTTTATTTCGCTCATTTTTTGAGATACTAGATAAGCAGTATCTCGCTTAAATTCGAATCCATGCTTATCAGGGACTTTAGCACTTTCTCCCCATGTATCATTTGAAAAAAACCTAAGAACCTTAGCGCCTTTATTCTTTAGCGTTTGAGCTCCTTCTGATAATAATAGATCAAAGGCTTCTTCATGTCCTTCTAAAACCATTGGAGGGCTAATAGTAGCAATTGTTTTACCTTCTTCTTGTTCAGGTACTATTCTGGTTGTAAGAAAACCTACCATTTCTTCTCCCTTGAAGCAATATAATCTTGTTTCTGGATCGAAGTCTGGTTGAGAATAAGCTTCCTTTAGCCTATCAACAGGAGTTTGACCAAATAATTGCCAGTTCTTACTGACTTCAGTTCCTATTCTAACTTGATCTTCAATAAAATCTTCTTGATAAGTTTTGATTATATAATCTGTCATGACATGAAAAATATTCGGGCAGTTATATAAATTCGCTTTATTAACAAAAATTTCTTTACCTATGTGTAGTTTTGTAACACGCTGAAACTTAAATGTTCAATGTTCTGGGGAGCTATTAGGTGTCATTATGGATACGGAAATTTTTAAGAAATTATGGAATAGGAAAGACCTCGCCATTTGGCTAGTAGCTTTGAGATTAATAATCGGTTTTGAATGGCTCTTTGCTGGAATCCACAAAGTACCTGGTTTCCCCCAAGCTATGCAATTTATTCTTCCTGGATTTACTGTAGATAATCCACATACTTGGTTTGTAAACTTAATTAACAATGCATTTATTCCTAATGCAGAACTTCTGGGATATTTTGTAATGATAGGAGAAATAGTTCTTGGAGCTTTTCTAATATTAGGCATTTTTGTTAATTTTTCTGCAATTGGGAGTATTTTTATGAATTTTATCTTCTTCTTTGCAGCCGGACATAGTAGTGCATCTACATTTTCAGTTAATTGGATCATGATTGCTATCGGATTCATTTTTCTATTAAGTGTAGGGTCAAAACATCTTAGCGTTGATAGTCTAATCGTTTACAAATGGCCGAAACTCAAGCGTTGGTTAGTCGATTGGTTTGGTTTTGAAAAAGAATTAAGCAAGTAAGATAGTAGCTTCTTAGCTACACCTCTTTTTTTGCTTTACTTACTCTTCCAAAAAATTAAATATCACCAATCATGTTTTTACTTGTATCACTAAGGTGAAATTAATGGTTAAGGATATATCTGAATTTTTAAAGAAACAAATTGAATTAGAAAAAAGAATTGTAAATACAGCTGATAATTCTGTTAAAGATATGAAGAATATTCTTGTTAAGGAAATGATAAACTCAATTTCACTTGATTCAAAAAAGCATGCAAGTATGCTAACTGCTCTGTTAGCAATGCAAAAATCTACTCAACCTTTCATCTCTGAGACAGTTTCTAAGGAACTTCACCAGAATATTCAAAATCATATTGAACTTGAACAAGAAGCAATTCAGACATATAAAGAGCTTTTAGAACAAGTTGAAAATGAACAAGTGAAAATAGTAATTCAAGCAATTTATCATGATGAACTAAGGCATCATGCACTACTAAAGAAGATTTACAACGTGATAATTGAAAAAGAAACATTAGATGAAGGGGAAATCTGGGAATTTATTAAGGATGATTTTATACCTCAGTACTAGTTAGACCGTAGACTACTGAGGGGTGAAAACTTGTCCAATCTTACCAAAGAAGAGAAGATTACATAGACAACGAAGAGGAAAAGCACCACCTGAGAAGAGGGATTTTATCGAGTTTAAATAGCATTTTGCGGATTAGATACTGAGACAAAGTGGTCACACAAACAGCAAACAAACTACAAACACTCATTCCCACTACTTCAAAGGGAGTGATGAGAAGCTATCAAGTAGTGCTCAAATGTGCAGACCAAACCCAACGAGAAGAGATTAATCAGAGGATAAGAACACTAGAAGAACAACAGAAGCAGCTACTCACTCCTCAAGTGATTAAACAAGCTGTGAAACTATACAAAACCAATCCCAAAGAAAGATTCTTCACCAGTCAACTCTGCAAAAAAGTGGGAAAGAGCCCTAACATTGCAAAAAGTGCTTTTCATTGGTTGTACATCGCTATCAAAGGCAAAATAGACAAGGAGAAGAAAGTACAAGGCTTACTCAGCTTTCTGCTAAAAAATCCTCAACAGTTGATAGAATGGCTGATTTTCGGTCGTTCTCCCTATGCCGAACGCAGTTTAGAAAACTTTTGGCGACTGAAAAGGAGATATATCATCAATCTTCTTACCAGTTCTAGATTCCAAACTGATTCTTATTGGAGGAAAGAGCATAAGCTGGTTTATACTTCCGATTACTTACAAGTGAACTCCCTTCTTCCACCTTCTACTCAGCGTGAAGTCCTCCAAGCTCTAGATGATGCCTTGGTCTACCAACAGCACGAATTTTCTCTCATACCACAACTGACTAAGAATCAGAAAGCATTTCTGAAAAAACTCCAACTGTTGAAAAAAGAACAATCAACAGTTGTCCCTTTTCTCACTTCATGGATCAATAGTTCTCAACCTTCTCGATGGAAAAGTCTCAAAGAAGTCGCAGAACAACTAGCTACTTTCATAAGCAAACCTTCCCGAAAACTCTTTTCAGTGGTTAGGCTGATAGTAGTTTTCACACTCTTTGATCAGTACATGCAGAGTGTCCCTCAGTTAGTCAAGGCTCTCCCTATAGCAAATGTTGTTCCCCCACCATTTAAACGTAAAAAGAAAGGAAGATTACCAATCAAACTATTAATGAAGAAAAACCATGTTATCACCCGTCAAGGGAATGCTCAAGAATTAACTGATCAGGTAAAAAAACAAGGATGGACAGAATTCTGTTTTCCGCAAAAGGGAAAACAGCGACTAATAGCTCAAGTTCTCTTTCCAAAGAAAGTAATAGAGTATATCCAAAATGGTGCACACATCAAAGTTTTTCAGATATGTAGTGGACAGGCACCTAGTTACAAACCTCGGGTGGATGTAGTTCTAGAAGGAGGTCATACTTGTTTCCATTCATCTAAACTTCTCCACCAGTATCTTACTCAAATTCCTGGAAAAAAAACCTCTATCCTTGGACTAGATATCAACCGCTTAGGCCAATATATGGTCGTGTTTAACACCCCTGTCCCTCTCTCTTCAGATTTACTGGACTTAGCTGCACACTATGAGCATCTCAGTACAAAAGTGCTGGATGAGCTGAACCGAGGATTTCTCCGTAAACGAAAAGAGTATGATGCTCATGGGTGTTGTAAACTTAAGGGAGAACTCAATCGCGTTTATACTCGACGTCATAGAATCCTTCGTGAGATCACTCGTCTTCTTCCACACTTTCTTGCCGCAGTGATGGTGAAAAAGAAGACAAAAATACTCAAAATTGAGCATTTAACTGTTGACCCCACTGGTACCAGAAGCGCCTTAGCTAAAGCATTTTACACAATGCCCGATAGTTTATTTATTTACAAAAAGGCTGTGTGGTTAGCTTCCCTAGAGTTAGGGTATGACGTACAGTTAGAAGCAGTCACCCCCTATCATACCAGTGCCATTCATAATGGATGTGGAGGTTCTCTTGCTCGACAAAAAGGTCAGTATGATGTTGCTCCTTGTAAGAAGTGTGGTCAGCATGTCAATACTCATGATAATGCTGCTAAAAATATTGCATCCCTTTCTGGTATCCTCCTTCCTCCTGATTCCTTCCCCTCACCGCACGTGTAGGGGTCCCACTTAAACGACGGTTAGACGCCTTCTGGCAAGTTTAACCAAGTTTCATAACGTGCGTTAACTTTTATTAATGTTCAATATAGTTCTTCTTTGAGAAAGATGAAAGTTCAAAAAGTTGGTTCGAGAGGTTATGTTTTTACTTTCGAGGATCCTTACAAACTCAACATATATGTTATCAATGGCGAAGAACACATCTTCATTTGTGATACGGGATTTGGTTCAGACTCTGTAAATGCGATATTGGATTACTTGAGAACCCTAGATATTCATTCCAAACCTTTTATTGTGTTTAACTCTCATGCTGATTATGACCATGTTTGGGGTAATCATGTTTTCAAAGAATCAGAAATTATTGCACATGAATTGTCTCCTGAGATTTTTCAAAAGGAAGGAGAAGAATTACTAGCAAAATATGGGGAACATAAAAGGGGCGAAGTGATACTTACTCCCCCGAACAGATTGTTCAAAGAGAAGATTGTTTTTGAAGTTGAAGGAGTTGAATTCTATCACTCTCCTGGGCATACTCTTGAATCATCCTCTTGTTTTGATCATAAGGAGAAGATATTATTTGTGGTTGACAACATTGAATCCCCCTTCCCTTACATTAATTTCCTCAACCTGGAAAATTACTGCGATTCTCTGAGAGAATATCTTACACGAAATGCCAAAGTTATCATCTCTGGTCATGATGAAGTTATGTTTGATGAAGCTCTTATTCTAAATAATCTACTATATTTGGAAACTATTCAAAACAAAAAGATCGATAGAAAGAACTTCACTAAACAACATCGTGGAATACATTTTCAAAATATTTCTAGACTAGCTGTATTGCTCAAAGATAAAGGAGACAAAAACACTGCTCAAAGATATTATAGGGAGGCTTTAGAAATTCTAAAGGAAGCTGAAGCGAGCACTGAAATTGAAGCAGGAATTAAAGAAATGGAAAAAATCATTGCGGATTTAGACTGATTTTGATAAGTTTCTACCTAAGATTTTTATGAAAGATTTTTGTCATGCAGTCATGTTAAATGAACAAAAAATCACCTTGAACATATGTGTTAGACTAGATATTACTGGAGCTTTTATAGGGAAATACAACTGAATGAGTGATGGCACAGGTCTTACGAGTGGAGTGTATAGAAGTGGCCTATCATCCAGCCTTAAGCAAGCTTTGTCATCAAGTTAAGAATCTCTATAATCGAGCTAATTTCCTTTTCAAAACCTCCCTCAACCAACAGAACAAGCTCCTGTACTATTATGACCTCAACACCCTTCTCCAACCAGAAGAGTGTTACAAAATTCTTCCAGCTCAAACTGCTCAACAAACTTTGAAACTCCTAAGTAGGAACTGGAAAGCGTTCTTTCAAGCAATCAAGGAATGGAAGAAGGATCCTGACTTGTTCTTTGCTCTACCTCGTCCTCCTGGTTACAAACCTAAAGATGGGGAGGTGGTGGCTATCTTCAGCAACCAACAAGCACGGATTGTTAATAGCTGGTTAGTCTTACCCAAGAAAGTAGGGTATTACTATAAGACAAGACTAACAGCTAGTACCAAATTGCGAGAGGTGCGCATCATCCCCCGACAAGTAGGGTATACGATAGAATTGGTCTATCTCAAGACCATTCCAAAATTGCAAAAGCGACCCAAACGTAAAGGAGCAATCGATCTAGGGATGACCAATCTTGTGACCTTTGTGGATAACCTTGGGAATCAACCGATTGTTGTCAAGGATCACGGGAAAGGAATAAAATCAATAACGCAATATTATCTGAAACAACAAACCAAACTAAGATTACAATATGTCCTGCAGCAAAAACAGCAGCTGAAAACAAAGAACAAACTACGGTATGGAACAACCTTCTACCAACTACGTGAGAAGTGGAGGAAGAAACTCAAAGATGCCATCCACCAACTCACCCATTATCTAGTTGAATTGTGGGTGGAGCGAGATATTCATGAGGTGATAATAGGTTACAATCAGAACTGGAAACAAGGGGTGCATTTCTGGAAGAAGGCCACCCAAATGTTTGTCACCATCCCCTATATGCGCATCATTAACATGCTAAAGTATAAAGCAGCAGAACGGGGAATAAAGGTTGAGCTCATCCCCGAAGACTATACTTCTAAATGCAGTTTTCTCGACAACGAATTTTCCCAATCCCGACCAGGGTATGTCGGAAAGAGGATGAGCCGAGGATTGTTTTGTTCAG
>DXJF01000139.1 GCA_019057375.1 Candidatus Heimdallarchaeota archaeon | reverse complement strand
CGAAGTATTATTAGGCGCAATAAAGGCTCCTAGTGCAATTCCAATAATAATTGCTATAATCACAAGAATCCAGTTCTTTACATCAGCTCTTACAAAAACCGCTCCGAACACAAGAGAAAGTGTCATAGTACCGATTCCAAGTGTAGTAATATATTTCGCATTAATTCTACCAGATAAATATCCAGAAATAACAGCTGTTGTTGCCATAGCTATTGGTGTTCCTAAGATTATTAATCCAGTTTCTATTTGAGATAAACCTAGAATATCTTGAGCAAATAATGGCAGCTGAAAGATGATAACACACAGCCCTAGATAAGCAAATACAGCTGAGAAAATACCTACCGTGAATCTTCTATTCTTAAACATGGAAAGATCTACCAAAGGATTATCCGTTCTTTTTTCCCATAAAACAAATGCTATAAGAAATAATATGCTCATTCCTAAACATATTACACTCCACGTGGCAGTATAATTACCAAAAAGACTCACTTCGTCAAAAATGCTTGCAAAGATACTGAAACTAAACACCATTAAAAAGAGAGCGAATGCTAAAAATGTAGAACCTGGAACATCTGATTTTCTTCTTGTTTCTTCAATTGGAGGTGTTTTAGGAATAATAACTTGAACCCAGAATAATCCTGCTAAACCTATAGGAACATTAATCATAAATATCCATCCCCAGCGAAGATAAACAGTGATAACACCTCCCAAAATTGGTCCTATAGATAGAGCTAATGCAATAATTAAGGAATTCAAACCAATTGCTAACCCTCTATTCTGTTTTGTGGTAAATCTAGTAATTATGGCCATACCATTAGCTACTAAACCAGTAGCTCCTATTCCTTGCAATACTCTGAAAATAACCAAAGCAAGGAGCGTTTTAGCAAAGAAACAGAGAAGAGAAGCCAATGAAAATATAATCATTCCTATTTGAAAAATCAGTTTATTGGAAAACCTGTCACCTAAATCTCCTGCAATAGTTGTAAAAGCTATCATGGTTAATAAGTAGCTTAAGATAATCCACTGGACTGCGTTTTGTGAAACTCCTAGACTATCTCTAATAGTTTTCAAGCCTATAAATACAATTGTTCCATCAATTGAAGCAAGAAACGCTCCTAAACCAGTAGCTGAAACTAGAACCCAGATTTTAATTGGAGGCTTAGATTCCTTATTATTCTCTGTAGATATAACATTCATACGAACAATTTTTTGTTTTCACACTTTATTAAAAAACTTATGCAATAAGTCGATGAAAAAACTAATTTAATGTAAAGCTTCAAATTCTTTGGCTAGGATGTCCATTATATAGACATCATGATATTTTCCTTGAAGAAAATGTGCTTCTCTTTTCAAACCTATTTCTTTGAAACCAATCTTCTCGTAAACATGGATTGCTTTTTTATTATAATCCATTACCAACAATTCTAATCTATGAAAATTCAATACCAGAAAACCAACCTTAAGCAAGCAAATCATTGCGTCAGTACCATAACCTTTGTTATGATTTTCTGGATTGTGAATTATAATACCAATAACAGCCGATTTGTTTATTTGCATGATTTCTTCGATACCACAAGTACCTAAGAATTCCTTAGTTTCTAGTGTTTCTATTGCAAAAATATGCCCTCTTCCTGATTTAGCTCTTTCATGAGCACTTTGAATGAATTCTTCCTCCATCATAGTAGACATAGGAATAATTGTTCCTAATCCAATACGCGATTCATAGGTGTTCCAGTATTTCATAATATCATCTAAATCACTTTTTTCTATAGTTCTTAATCTAACTTTTTCTCCTTCAAAAGGTGATTTTGTCTTATAAATATCTTTCATTGATTTTTGTTCAACATAAGATTTTAAGAATGTTTAGTTAAAATGTAAGTAATAGAAAGAGGTCAATTTTCTTTATGTAAAAAATCATTTATATATCTGAAATAGACTATACGATATAAAATTTAGAATCCAAGACAAGGAATAGTTATGAGCTATATTAACAATTTAATGCAAAAAACCTTCAAAAGAAGATTAGGAAAGAACATAGGAACTTTGATAGCTATAGCTCTTGGTGTATCTCTAATGGTGGGAGTGCAGATTACAATTACTAGTTTTACTGCAACAGCTGTAGACTTCTTTGTAGATGCCATAGGAGAGAATGATATAGTGATCAGTGGTTTTGGTTTACCAATTACTAATTATGAATCAATCATCAACACAATTGATAATTCTGGTATTGATTATGCTGCTATTAATGCTAGAATAACGCAAGATGTAGCCGTTTATAATCTTGAATCAGGTGATTTAGAAAAGGGTGTAAGTTTTACGGGTGTAGAATTAAATGAGGATTCAGTATTTGGCAAGTTTTATGATGAAAATGGCACAGAAATGAGAAGACTTGATTTAATAAACCTTTTTTCAAACGAATCACATGTTTTACTAGGTCCTGACCTGAAAGATGAATTGAATATTACAGTTGGATCAAATATTAAAATAAGAATAGGAGAGTTTGATCCTCTTGGACTTAAATTTGATTACAAGACTTACGATATGCAAGTAGTAGGTTTTCTTAACGATGAAGGGAAGGGAAAAGAATTAGGTGGAAGAGTAATTTGGACAAGTATCGATAATATTAGATCCATAGTTGGCTTTGCACCTAATCAATGTACAGAATTAAATATAGCATTAAGTTCTAATCATGATGAAAATCCAGTTGATAATGACTATGCAATGTATATACAAGATCAATTGATATTGATTCTTGATGCAGAAAATAATGGCTTGATTATAGTAGCTTTTAGAGCTTTACTTTTAGATATAACAGATGAAGTTTTAGCTGATGTTCTACTAGCTTTCAATCTTTTTGGAGCATTAATTGTATTTTCAGGAATTTTACTCCTAGTAAATATTCAGCTTATACAAGTAGAGGATAGAATACAACAACTGGGCATCTTAAGAGCCATTGGGGCTAGACGGAGAGAGATTGTAAGATTATTTATGGTAGAATCAACACTTTTAGGTTTAATTGGTTCACTTCTGGGAGTTGGAGGAGGATATGGGATGTCAATTTTCCTCGTAAATCGCATAGGTAAAACATTTTTTGATGGAGCAATTGATTTAAAGCCTACAGTAACAATAGGAGCTGTTGTCTATTCAATTGTCCTTGGACTTATTCTGGCAGTAGGTGCAGGTGTATTTCCTGCTATAAGAGCTGCTAGAATAGATGTAATAGAGGTAATTAGAGGAATAAAGAAAGTAGGTAGAAAGAGAACAGGAAAAATTACTCTAGGGCTTGGATTAGCTTTTCTTCTAGGTGGAATTGGTATCCTTGCAGCTCAGTATGTTGTGTATGATTCATTTTTCACAAAAGCAGGATGGGACACTGCGATCGAGCAATGGATGTTTATGGGGGCAGCTGCTGCGGTTTTAATAGGTGTAAGCTTACTACTTGGTTATTTATTTTCGAAGAAGTTTTTAGGGAATGGTATTGGTCTTACTTTTATTGGTATAGCAATAACCATGTTAATATTTAGTGTACCTCAGCTAAAGGATGTTCGAGAAAATAGTCAGATTCTAGTAACTCTTGCAGTTGTTCTAGCCCTAGGATCTATTATTTGGGTGGGTGTGAATTTAAAATCAGTAACTAATTTCATTAGAACAGTTTTGTATAGAACACGTTTGAAAAAAGGAGTATCTTTAGTTTCAAGCAAATATATGACTTCTAAAAGTATGAGAAGTTCTTTGACTTTTGGAATTTTTGCTCTTGTTTTAACAATGAATATTTTTGCAGCTGTCTATCAATCAACTTATTCATACAATACATTGGAATCTGTTGAGTTTCTAAGTGGAGGGGCTAGTATATTTATTGAGTTAGACACTCCAATTTCCAATGAAACGCTTGTAAACGTTGAACAAGACCTTTATGCTATTGATGAAGCTATTACTCATGTTAAAGGGATTAATTCAACAATTGCAATAATACAAGTAGATGAAGAAATAAGTGAACTTGAAATCCCTACGGATATTTTTCCAACATATGTTCACATGATTTACAATGATACCTTAAAGGAAGGGGACGATTACAGATTTGACTTTATGCTTGATAATTCTATACCTTATTTCTTTGAAGATTACAAACCAGGTGGTTCTGAAAATTATCAAAGAGAATATAGCCATCAGATATGGGATTTCTTCTACAACCGAACGAAATTTAGCAGAAATGGAACAGAAATTGATAATGTGGAAGGTTTACCTACTGTCTTAACTACAAGTCCCTTTCTTCTTCCAGGTAACATATTCAATATTACAAGTTTTATTGGATCGCCTGTTGAAGTGATTGTTTTAGCAAATGTAAGGCAATATCCTTTTAGTCAAGCCCAAGGTTTGCCTGCAATTCTAATAGCACCAGATTTTTATCCGAAACTAATCCCCAACTTTGCACTTTATCCAAAACATACAAGATATTTAGTCAGTACAAGTGAGGATTTCAAAAATGGAAGAAACACTGAAATAGCAAGCAATATTGAAGAATTTTTCAATGGTAACGAATCTCTGCTTGTTCAAACTGAAGATTTTGTTGCAGCATCTGCTTATAATGTTTGGGAAGTTATGTTGGAATTTGTAGATTTCCAAGTAAAAACATTTGATTTCCTCCAATACTTTGTAGGATTTGGTCTAATTGTTGGAGCTCTTGGAATGATAATCATAGCAGTTAGAAATGTAGCGGAGCGGAGAAGAGAAATCGGTATGATGAGAGCGATAGGTTACAAGAAAAGACAAATTATTGGAACAATCATGATTGAAATATTTATCCTAGCAATACTAGGTCTAGTCATGGGATTCCTGAATAGCTTGATGTTAGGGTGGGCTTTTGCTAACATCTATGATTGGAGTTTAGTTCTCCCAGGTTGGAGAATATTAATTTATACGGGAATTATGGTTGGAATTGCTATTGTAGCTTCAATAGTTCCAGGAATAAGAGCGAGTCAGATAACTCCAGCTGAAGCAATCAGATATGTAGGGTGATACCATGAGTGATGAAATAATACTAAAAACAAAAAACCTGCATAAAAAATATGCTGAAGGAACATCAATGGAAGTACATGCTTTAAGAGGTATTGATATAGAAATCAAAAAAGGAGAGATGGTTGCTATCATGGGTCCTTCAGGATGTGGAAAAACAACTCTTCTAAATCTTCTAGGTGGGATTGACCAACCTTCAGAAGGAATTATCTATATAAACAATCAAGATATAAGTCAATTAACAGATATTGAAGTGACCGAATTTAGGCTTCATAATATCGGATATATTTTTCAGTTGTTTAATCTGTTTGAATTCCTTTCAGCATTAGACAATACAGTTCTGCCTTTACTATTGACTGACATCACTAGGTTGGAAGCTGAAGAAGAAGCAAAAATGATGCTTAGACAAATGGGTCTGGGTGACAAGATTTTTCATCTTCCAAATGAGCTAAGTGGAGGGGAACAACAAAGAGTAGCTGTATCAAGAGCCCTCTTAATGAATCCTGCAATTATTCTTGGTG
>DXJF01000138.1 GCA_019057375.1 Candidatus Heimdallarchaeota archaeon | reverse complement strand
TTTGCTTGCTATCTTTTTGCTTGCTATCTTTTTGCTTGCTATCTTTTTGCTTGCTATCTTTTTGCTTGCTATCTTTTTGAAAACTCTCACATAAATCTTTTAATTGATAACTATAATACTGTTTAAAAGTTAATTGTGGTTGTAATATGGCAATAGAATCAGATATTTTCAAAGTTATGCATCGGAGAAGGTCTATCAGAAAATTCTCTGATAAAGAAATTCAAAAAGAGGAACTGGAGAGAATTCTAAAAGCAGGTTTTAGAGCTCCTTTTGCTTTTCAAGTTTGTAGTATTGTTTATACTTCGGATAAAACTAAAATGAAGGAAATCAAGGGAGTTGGAATTTATCCTACAACTAAAGTTCTAATGATATTCTTAATTGACTTAAAGCGTATGGAAAAAATAATGAATCTTCGAGGTCATGAATATGGATTTGATGATTCAATGGCTTTATGGTTAGGAGTGCAAGATGTAACTTTAGTAATTGAAAATGTCATCTTAACGGCTGATTCACTAGGTTTGGGGTCTGTTTTACTAGGTGTAATTCCTCAGAGAGCAGATTCAGTTGCAGAAGTCTTTAATTTACCTCAAAGAGTCTTTCCCGTTGTTGGTTTATGCTTAGGATATCCAGATCCTTCAGAGGCGACAGAAATACGACCAAGATTTCCGCTGAAACACAGTGCTTTTGAGGATTCCTACAAAGATCTTACTGAAATTGAATTAGGAGAATGCATGAAGGAGATGGATGAAGGATATATTACTCAAGGCTATTACATCAAGAACAAGGCAAAAATTCCTCTACCTGAAGGACATAAAGACGAAATTGACTATGATAAATACTCTTGGTCAGAACATATATCTAGAAAGATGATTAGAAGAGGATTTGGAAGAGAGCCTTTGATTGATGTGATAAGAAGACATGGATTCAAAATAGATTGAAAATAAGAGAAATTCTAAAAGAATCCCAATTTATTTCTTTCTTTAGTCTTAATGAATTGTTTTTATTCTAAATCATAAATTTTAATATACCAATATTCTGTTTTCTTCTTAAGTGAAATATTATGCCTTCTATCCAGATTTACATTGGACAAAACGAAGATATTCCTGAAAAATTTCATGAGCAGTATTTCGCTTTAAGGCAACAATGTGAAGAAGAATGGAATGGTTTTCTCGCACCTTCATTAGATTATTACAGAAATTTTTGGATCATACCTCGTGAGAAGGGTTCTGCTAAAATGAAAGCAATAGCGGTTAATGAAAATAACTTAGTGATTGGTTTTGGCGTTATATTTTGGAATACTATGTATGAGAATTTAGACAGATCATGGTTCAGATTATATGTTATTCCAAAAGAAAGAAGGAAGGGAGTAGGCTCAAGAATTCTCAAAGAAATGGTAAAAGTTTTACCCAAAGAAATCAAGAAGGTTGGAGCTGATTCACCTAAGCATTCTCCAGGGGAACATTTCCTACAGAAATTTAATGAAAAACACAGCTATGAAGAAGTCATTATAATAGTTGATTTGGAAGAAGCTGTTCTCAAGGATGTTGAAAAAGAAGCGAAGAAGCAAAGAGAACATGCACTAAGTAATGGTTATAGAATTGTTCGAGTTGATGATGGAGATTACAAGTCCCATTTTGATGAAGAGGGGTTTGTGAAAATTGTTGAACAAGTTTGGAATGACATGCCAAGAGAAGATCTAACAGAAGAGGATATGAATATCACTGTAGAACGTTATCAAGCAATTCAGGAAAGAAATAAAAAAACTGGACAGAAGTATATCTCGTTTGTAGCAGTGCATGAAGAGACAGAGAAACCAGTTGGATATACAACATTTGCAATAAACAAATATCAACCTGCAATTGCATGGCAAGATGAAACAGGGATAATTCCTGAGCACAGAGGAAATGGTTTGGGATTGGCTATAAAATATCTATCACTATTAACTCTACTGAAAGAAACTAAAGCAAAGTATTGGAGAACAAGCAGTGCTCAGAGTAACAAATACATGCATAGAATTAATGAAATTTTGGGACATAAGATCTGGCAGAGCGAACCAGTTTATGAATTCGAGAGAAAAATTGTTGAAGAGCTTCTTTCTGAATAGTTAAAAAAATGTGAATAGGATTTATTAATTGAACAATCATATTATTAATGAGAGAATGAACAGAACAAGGGGATTTAAGAAAAAAGAACTTATGATTCTGGTTTTGATTCTTTCAATTTTATTACATAGTTCTGAAAATTTCTCCAACCTGCCAAATAATATTCAAGCTTTAACATATGAAATGAATCTTTCGTCTTTTTCATATATCTATATCAATGAGGATTCTGATTTTGTTGATTATGGATTCCTAGGAAATGGAACAACTGAGAATCCTTACCTTATACAAGATATGAATTTTTCAGAATTATCTCCAACAGCTGCTTCGATTTACATTCAGAATACTACGAAGCATTTTAGGATTACAAATATCACCATAACTTCAGATAACAGCAATGGTATAATATTGGAAGATATTGCAAGCGGAACGGGAAAAATAACAGAAACTACTATTGATTTCGATTATGAATTTAACAGAGGTATCAGAATATTACATTCCGACGGGATTGTCATTAAAAACAATATCCTTCGCTATTGCCAACCTGCAATAGATATTTGGTGGAGTGAGGATATTGAGATTTCTGACAATGAACTTGAAGCTTGTTTAACTGGGTTGGCTTGTGTAGGTTCCGATTATATTGATTTCTACGATAATATACTTGAAAGTACTGAAGGTGTGAGATGCGTATTTGGATGTACATACGTAACAATATCAAACAATTATATGGACGTTCAGAGAGGTGTAAGTTTTTACGAAACTGATTATTCAGAGATAACATCAAACATTATTGAGGGAGTTATAACTGAAGACAGTATTTATTTTTCTGAGAGCTCTAATAATTTTATTTACAACAATACCATAACGATCACAGATATAGGAATTAAGCTTGAATCAAATTCTAACAATAATGTTTTCTCTAAAAATACTTGTACATCAAGTTCTCAGTACAATTTATTTGTTGAATCATGTGAATATTTTACTTGCATTTACAATAACTTCTCTGATAGCACATATCAAAGCGTTCTACTTCATTTTGTTTCAAAAATCGTTTTCATGAATAACGATATTATAGGTGCTCATTTTCAAGGTGTATATATTGCATCATGTTTAGATATTTTCATGAGTCACAATTATATTGCTAGGACTGAAGGAATAGGAATATTCTGTGACAATGTAGATGATTCCAACTTCGTCAGCAATTATATACATGAAAATACTGGATATGGTATCCAGTTTGATGTACAATCATCTAATAATGTTATTCATCACAATGAATTTTACAATAACAACCTTGGTGGAAACAGCCAAGCTTATGATTCAGGAACCAATAACACTTGGTTTGATTCTACTCTAAAGGAAGGAAATATGTGGATGGACTATGAAGGAGAAGGAGATTATTATATAGATGGTACTGCTCAATCAGTTGATATCTACCCCCTAGGTTCTGAACCAACAAAAACAAACAAGATATCATTTTCAACAGTAATTATTATCTTTTCACTATGTATCTTAACATTTCATTCTATTATTTCTAGAAGAAAAAATCGTACAAACGATTGAGTTTTAAATAAAATCTACCTCACGATTTTGTTCAATATCTATGAACATAGTGAATTACCATGTCAAAGAAAGTTGTTATTGTAGGTGGTGTTGCAGGAGGAGCTTCGACTGCAGCAAGACTTAGAAGATTAGATGAAACTGCAGAAATCATAATTTTAGAGCGAGGAGCTTATGTTTCCTATGCAAATTGCGGACTTCCCTATTATGTAGGTGGAATCATCACAGACAAAGAAAATCTAGAACTTGTTACACCTCAAGTTTTTTTGGATCGTTTTAATATCGATGTTCGACTCAACAATGAAGCAACTGCAATTGATAAAGAGGAAAAGAAAGTTACTATAAAGAATCTAAACACAAGTGAAGAATATTTTCTTAACTATGATATTCTTGTTCTTTCTCCTGGTGCTGAACCCATTAAACCACCATTCAAAGGCTTAGACCAAGTTCCTGTTTTTACTTTACGAACAATTCCAGATACTTTACGAATGGATGATTTTATTGGAACTAATAAACCAAAAAATGCAGTTGTTATTGGAGGAGGTTTTATTGGTCTAGAGATGGCTGAAAATCTCAAAGAAAGAGGTCTAGATGTTACTGTTGTAGAGCTTATGGATCAAGTCATGATTTCTCTTGATAGAGAAATGGCTCAATATGTACATTATGAGCTTTATAGACATGGGGTTGATTTAGTTCTTGGAGATGGTGTCGATTCTTTTGAGAATAATGATGAAGGCAGAGCTGTAGTTGTCACTCAGAGTGGTAAAAAAATTGAAACTGATATGGTAGTTTTAGCTATTGGTGTTAAACCAGAATCAGAGTTAGCTAAAGATTATGGACTAAAAATTAGTTCCCGAGGACATATAGTTGTCAATAAAAAAATGCAAACAAGTGATTCTAGCATTTACGCTGTTGGAGATGTTGTTCAAGTTACAAATTATATTACAAAGGAGAGAACAGCTGTTCCATTAGCCGGTCCAGCTAATAAACAAGGGAGGATAGCTGCTAATAATATTGCTGGAGAAACTGAAGAATATGAAGGTGTTCTTGCAGCAGCTGTAGTCAAGGTTTTTGATCTAACTGTAGCTCAAGTTGGATTAAATGAAAAGATGCTCAAAAACATGGATATAGAATACGAAAAAGTATACCTTCACCCCATGAACCATTCTAGTTACTATCCTGGAGGCAATAAATTAGCACCTAAATTGCTTTTTGATAAGAAAAACGGTAAAATTCTAGGAGCTCAAGTGCTAGGAGGAGATGGAGCAGAAAAAAGAATAGATGTTATTTCCACAGTTATTCATTTTGGTGGAACAGTTTTTGATTTGGAGAAGTTAGAATTAACTTATGCTCCCCCATTTGGTTCTGCTAGAGATCCTGTTAATATGGCTGGTCATATAGCCGCAAATATGGTTAAAGGTAAGATGAAACCTTATCATTGGCATGATGTTGATGATTTAGTTGAGAATAGCTCATTCTTAGTCGATGTTAGAAGAGATGATGAGTTTGAAATAATCACAATAAAAAGCGCTGTTCATATTTCAGAATTTGAGATGAGACAAAGAATAGATGAATTACCTGAAGATAAACCAATTTATGCGTTCTGTCAAGAAGGCTTTAGAGCCTATATCTCTCAAATGAATCTTCTGCAAAGGAACTTTGATGTTCGAAACTTAATTGGAGGAATCAAGACATATATTATGGCAACTGCCTCACAGGAAGAACTGAAAGAAATGGCAAAGAATCCTCCCTATAGAATAATTTTCTAATGAATTCTAATAATAGTAAGATTAGAATTAGATCGAATGAGCTAATAATCAATATCGATTCTTTTCGCTTTCTTTAAAATAAAAAGAGCATCGATTGTAACCCATTCATTCATTTTACCCTTATTAACTGGCTTCCAATCACCAGGAGTAAAATATCTTGTTTCTGGATTTGATGACTGACAATATTTTTCTTCCTTTGGAAATCCTCCATCACCTAATCTTTTAGCTTCTAGTAGATCTAGTGCATCGTTACATCGTTTATTTTGTAGCTTGTTAGCTTCTGCTAGAACCTTCAGAGCAAAGAGAATATCATAATGCCAATAAGGAGGATAATGAAGTAACAACCATCTTTTGTTAATAACCTCTCCGTCGCTGATTCGTTTGTAGAGATTTCTTTTATGAAATAGCTCTGCGGCTTTATCTATAGTGTTTGTTAATTGTGGGGTTTTTTCTATATGTAAATAACGATTAAGAGATCTCAAAGGAATTAGACTCTCATGATAAGAAGACTTACTTGCTGCTGGTTTTCGATCACAATTCCAACCGCCATCACTCCATTGATTTTTAATTAACCTATTAGCTAATATCTTACATCTTTCATCAAAAAAGCCCAGAGAAAGAGCGGCATAAAGACCATTTCCAGAATAAGAAGCACAAAAGCGTCTTCTACCATTAATCAATGGTTTAGATTCCCAGCGCTTACTACTAAGTAACCATTCCATTTCTCTATTTATACTTAGAATTAAATCACTATCACCAGGAGGATAACCCATATCTGCCAACTGTGATAAAATCCAGTGAACACCCTGCCATTTTGTATATACATGAGAAATTTTACTAGTTTCGTCTTTCGGCAGACAAGAGAATAAACTAGATATTAGTGTTGATTCTTTCTTTAAATTGACTTTTAGCTTTTTTACCTCTGAAGTATCATAATCGTGTTCCAAGAGACATAAATAAGTTTTCAATCTAATCGCAGGTTCATTTGAATTTAGTAGTTGTGTTATTACTGATTTTTCACTCAAATCTATCACCTTGGAAATAGTCACATTAAGTGTTTTTCATCAGTTTACATTGCTAACAATTTTATTAAATTTTTCTAGTAGATTTTAGGTATCATCTTATATTTAGCAATTAAGCAATATTCATCCCAAAGTTTTCCATATTTTTTCCTGCATCTCCGATCATCACGCCATGCTCTATGAGCAAGAAGAATAAATAATGATAGTGGTAGAATAAAGGGAATTGGTGAGTATATTCCTGTTGTTAAAGTTATAATAAGATAAGTGAGTATTTCTCCTGAATAGTTTAGTTTTCTACCTATTCCCCAGAATCCAGAGATGAGTATTTTTCCCTCTATGGTTTTAGCTGGTTTAAACCAAATTTTGACTTTAGGATTTCTTTTGAATCTAAATTTCTGTATATTTGATCCTCTAAAAATCCAGATTGAGACTAAATAAGCTAGACATAATACAATAATCGCGTAAATACTGAAAACTTCAGTTTGAATTATAATAAACCACCCTGCAATAGAATAGAAAAATGGAACATAAACTAAATCTCCCCAAACTAACATGAATCCAAAGTTCTCTGCCATAATATCCCATGTTGTAAGCATGAATTCTTCAAGGATATAATGGGTAAACAGATAGAACCACCAGAATCCTTGATACATCCACATTTGCGGTAAAATATAACCTGATTCCTGTAATTGCAGAAAGAGAAAACTCCAATTGATAAATGAAAGACCAATTAGTGATGGTTGATAAGTAAACATCTTGAGGTCTACTCCCCACAAGGTTGGATTCAACTCAGGACCAAACCAAAAATCATGTAAAATCCCTTTTACACCTTTACTTTTGCTCTCTCCTTGTTTTCTTCTTCCCAAAAAGAATAGTAAAAGACTCCATATAAATGAGAAAATAGTAGCAATGATTAGTAAGGGAAAAAATGCTCTAGCTATAAATGTTAAATTCCATTTTGGAGAAACAGTCTCATTTAGGACAAAAACTAATACAGCTGTTAAAGTTGAGACCATAAATAACATCAAACCTGTCAGTTTGTAGTCTTTCCTTGAACCATCTTTTAGCTGCTCTCCTTGTGTTTTGATTCCAGGTAAAAATTTTGATCCAAGAAACATTACTACTAGAAAACCGCTGTAAATTCCAAGAGTAATAAAGAATATATTGACATCAAAAGAAAGTAGATAATCTATAATATCAACCATTTTAATCTCTCTTTTTTTGGTTTATTATGATTACTCATTTAAAATACTTCTTGTGCCATTTTCAACATTTCCAAAAAAGAATTATACTCAATTGGAAAAAGGATACACTACTTTCTTTGAGAAATTTGTATCCAATTACCCTCAATATCTTGGATAGTCGCAAATAGTGTTGGTCCTACATCAATTATTTTATAAGAACCGCGGAATTTTACTCCTTTAGATTCCAATTTCTCAACGAATGCTTTCAGATTTTTTACTTTAAAAGAGATCATTAACTTCTGTTGCTCTACTTCTGAAGGATTCTCACTTACACTGTCTAAGGCGAATCTAGAAGGTGTTTTCTCAAGAAATGTAAATTCTTGCCAATGTAAGTCAGGAGTTGAAAAATCCGATTCTAACTCAAGCACATCTCGATACCATTTCATCATTTTTACTGGATCTTTAACATGAATAAAGACAACATCCACACCAGTTATCATTAATAATAAGATTATCAAGGATAATTAAATAATTTTACTTTTTTTCAAATCGTCTTCAAATTCTGGATAATTCTTCATCAAAAGTATAAGATTTAAACCGAATAAGAGGAATTTTAAATCTTCATAGGTAATATCCTCTGAGATATCAGCAATTTCTTTAGAGAAAGTGGTGAAGAGATTCTCTAGATCCTGATTTACTTTGGTTTCAATTGAAATAAGAATTTCTCGCAGTTTTTTTACTGATGGTTGTTTTGATTGGTTCATAATACCTAATAATTTAGACATAAAGTCAAGGGAAGGTTTGATTGCTTCAGAATCTAACCAAGTATGCTTTCCTCCTATATGAAAGAAAAGTTTAGCTGTTCTACCAAAAAGAGTTTCTGCAGCTCTTTGATTCACTGTATATCGTTTTCCAGCTTCAACTATGAAACCGTTTTCCTTAAGAATTTTAATGTATTTATAGAGTGTTTTAGATTGTCTAAACATCTTCTTCTCTAAAACTTCTTCCTCCTTGCGAGTAAGATTCATTTTTTGTATCTTTTCTTTTACAATAGCATTATATTCTAATTCCAATTCATTAACGGTTTTAGGACCTTTACGTAAAGCCACAATAACTGGCTCTAAATTCGGTTCTTCTAACATTTGATACTTTTCAGCATCTTTGATTATTTCCACAGTTTCACAAACATAATTTGGATCAAGCTTATCTTCAAAACTCATAAGATTCACTCTTTACTTATTCCTAGTTATAATTCCCATTCAAGTTTATTAAAGTTTCTCCAAGCACAGAGAAACTTTTAAATATATGGTGCCAAATGTTTCTCCAACATAAGAGAAACTTAATTGGTGTTCTAATTGACTAGTTTAGCTGAAAATGATAACAATAGCGAATATAATCTCAAAGGATATCTAATATTCTGGTCTGGACAGCTTGGATCTCTTCTAGGTTCATCTATCGTTCAATTTGTTATCATCTGGTGGATTACTGTTAGAACACAAAGTGCGCTATATCTGGCATATGCAAATCTTGCAGGATTTCTTCCAATGATAATTGTCACTCCAATAGCAGGTGTTTTTGTAGATAGATGGAAACGGAAGAAATTGATTGGCTCTGTAGATTTTTTTCAAGCTTTAGTTACAGTTGGATTGATTATTGTCTTTATGTTTGAGTTTGAGATTTTTCAATTTTCAAACCATGCTTTAAATCTAAGTTTGTATAATAGACTTTTGGGACTATCTGACCCTGCGACAATGCTAATTACTAAAGGTCCTTTCGAGTTGGTCTGGGTAGTACTAGCCGTTTTAGCAGTTAGAGGAGTATTTCAAGCATTTCAAGGTCCAGCTATCCAAGCTATAACACCTTTAATGGTACCTCGTAAGCATCTTAATCGGTTTAACAGTGTTAATTTCTTGACTAATAGTATAATTTTCCTAATTGGACCTGTTGTTGCAGCATTATTATATGCTATTCCTAATGTAAGTATTGATGATCTTCTATGGATTGATGCAGGTACATTTCTTCTAGCTATAATTCCTCTTCTGTTAGTGAAAATTCCAGAAATTGTAAAAGTAGTTGAAAAGAAGGTTAAAGAAACGAAGTTCTGGCATGATTTCAAAGAGGGAATAAGTTTTATCAAAAATAAAAAAGGATTATTAGCTTTACTTAGTGTTTTCACAGGCGCCAACTTGTTTATGACACCTTTGTTTACTCTGATGAATCTATTTGTTGATTTTACATTACAAGGTGAAGTAACTGATCTTGCATATACAATGGCTTTCTTTCAAGCAGGTATGATAATATCCTCAGTGATACTAATCTTTTGGAAGGGTTTCGATAAAAAAGTCATTGGAGTTGTAGGGGGAATATTCATAGGCTATCTAGGTTTTCTAATGATTTCTTTAACTCCCGTTAAATTGTTCTGGTTCATGGGAATTGGAGCGTTAATAATGGGATTAACTTTACCTCTGATTAATTTATCAAGTCAATTCATTTGGCAGACCGTTGTTCCTAGTGAGAAAATGGGCAGGGTTATGTCAGTTAGACAGACTCTTGCCCAATTCTCTGCGCCTTTAGGGATGATACTAGCTGGGGTAATAGCTGAAACAGCTGATGCTATTAGACCGGTCTTTTGGGGATCAATTGCTGGAGGATTTGCTGTTTTAGCAATTTCATGGTTCTTCACAAATATGAAACATGTTCAAGATACTGAAGATTTCCAAACGCCTGATCTTAAGGAAAAAATATTACCTGAAGCTGAGCAGATTAAACCATCTCCAGCTGTCAGCTCTACTGAAGAATAAGTTCTCTTTTTCTTCTTTTGTTTAGTCTGTTTTGCCTTTCATTTATGTGAATAAGAAGACAGAATTGTTTATGATATTTTGCAAATATAAAACTAAAAAGAGATGTTTTATTCCAAAAATACTGATTTGTGCAAAATTTTAATTATATGATTGCTTTTATGCACTTGTGATTAAGAGTTGAAGGTCATAGTTTTAGGCGCGGGATTAGTTGGTAATGTAATCGCTCAAGATCTAGCAGAAAATGCTGAGATACAGGTAACTGTTGCAGATATTAATCAAGAAGTTCTAAATGAACTTGGTAACAAAATTGATCTGCAAACAGTTACAGCAGATTTGTCTAATCAAGAGATGATTAAAGTAATTATTGCAGATCATGATCTTGTTATAGGAGCATTACCTGGTTTTATGGGTTATCAAACTTTGAGAACAGTTATTGAGGAGGGGAAAAATA
>DXJF01000137.1 GCA_019057375.1 Candidatus Heimdallarchaeota archaeon | reverse complement strand
TTTCAAGAAGAGTTTCAGATTGATTTGGTAATCACAGGATACGATGTTGCTACGAATGAAACCTATTACTTCAGAAATAATGAACGTTGGCAAGATTTGTGTGTTGCAGATGCTATTCGAATGTCCATTAGCATTCCTATAATCTTCAAGCCAGTTAGCATGAGTATTGTTGATGGAGAGTTTAAGTCAATCCTCAATAAAGAACACCCAGTGAATTATATCGTTGATGGGGGGCTAGGAAATGCCTTTCCTTTTCATGTTTTTGATGAACCTAATACTTTAGATCTTAATCCTCAAGTTTTAGGATTCTTTCTAGAATTTTCCAGACCTTCTGTTGAAGGAAATACAACTTTTTTTGGTTTTTTGGAGAATATGTTCTTGGCTCTTATGAAAATGACTACAAGGGCTCAATTCAGAACGAAAGAAGAAAAAGATCAAGCCATTGAATTGGATTCTAAAGCCATCAAAGTACTTGATTTCGTATTCGAGGAATTCCCAGAAGAGGTAATAAATGACGCACGTAAGAAGACATTAGAATATTTCAACTAAAAACATCTTCTGTTTTTATTTACGTGAAGAACTTGCCACAGCTATTCTGTTTCCTTCCGAGTCGACAAAGAAAAACATAGCGATCATCCCTGCAAATTCTTCTATTTTTGTTGTGTCTACTCCTTTACTAATTAGATATTCCCTAGTTTCTTCTAGGTTAGAAACATTAATTGTGAAAGCTGTTTGGTTTTCTGCTAACCCATGAACACTTTCATTTAAACCTATGAATAATCCATCTAGATGTGTAGTCATCTCTACCCAACCTAACTGGCGTGCATCTGTCCAGCTTACTTGAAAACCAAACACATCTTGATAAAACTTGATAGCTCTGTCCATATCATTTACATGTAATGTTACTAAAGCAGATTTGGGATATGAATATTTGATCTTACTGTCTTCTTTTTTCTCTGTCATTTAATCACTTGTAGATAACTTGAAAATTAATCAATAAAAATTTATCCTTGTTTAAAGGAATAACTTGAATTTTTCTAGCAAGAATCCCGTCTTATTCAAAATTTTATTAAGAACTATATTATACATTTAGTGAGATTTAAGCTATAAGGACATTCAGAACAGAAAGGTATATTTCCCCAGCAATCAGATGTATCTTCTATTGCATAAAAACAGTTATTGCTTGATAAACTACAGTCACAACAATAAGGGATATTTTCATTCATTTCATCTACTTTTAAGCGAAATTTAAGATATTGATCACTTTTCCATATTTCTAGAAAAGGCTTCTGATGTATATTTCCGAATGTAAATGAGGAGTTTTTTCTCACATGACTATTTAAATATGATTCATGATCCCATAAGTAATTGAAGCAAGGGACAACATTTCCATCTGATCTAATGACAGAAGCATTTGCTGTTTGAAATGGGCATTTTCTATCGGAAAATTTTGGAAAAATTGCAGGTAAAATCAACTCAATATTCCTTTCTTCTGCTATATCACTAAATTTTTTGAAAAGTTTCTCTAGTTCATGTAGGGCTTTGAGTTTATCTTTTTCCTTGAGATATAATGATACATTAAGATGGACATTTTTTTCTTTTGCTTTTACTTGAGCTTTTCTATAGATTTCAGAAAAAGGTCTAGTCTTAGGTTTGATATGCTCTTTATTTTTGTATAATTGTTTATATGTTTCTTGCATCTTCTCTGCAAATTTTTCTTTAGATACACCAAGAATTATCTCTTTCCACTGAATATTATTTTCTTTCAAAACTGATAGAGCTTCTTGTGAGATCATAGTAAATAGAACTTCTTCCTGTAAATTTTCAAAGAAAGGAAAAAGATGACTTAAAGCTATGAAATCAATTCCCATTAATCCAAATTTGGAAATAATACCCTCAATCTGATTAATATTGGATTTCATCAGAACAGATTGGATTCCTATTCGAATTTTCTTGCTTGCGTTTCTTTCAAGTAGATATCTTAGATTTGTTTCTACATTCTTATCTTCTAAGGAATGAAGCTCAGGTTTTATTTTGTCATTCAATAACATGTCGCAGGAAAAAACAATCTCATCTGCTAGTTGTCTATCAATTATAGCATCAATTTTGTTCTTATTGAGTAGTGACCCATTAGTCGTAATTGAGACCCTACTTTCTGGGGGTAAATATTTTCTAGATATTTCTAGCATTTCTATGAAATCAGGATGTGTTAGAGGTTCTCCAAATCCATATAGTACAAGCTTCTCTAGATTTGGAAAAACTTCTTCAGCTAGCAACTGAAAATTATCTAAAGAAAGAAAAAAGTTCTCAGAATTTTCTGATGCATTAAGACACATTGAACATGAATAATTACATTTGTTTGTTGGTTCAACTTGTAAAAGCTTCGGATATTCTGACAACATTAACCATTCTGCTTTTAGGTTTTAATTTAAAAAGTATAACTATTAGTAGAAATATTTAATTTTGGTAGATAGATTTATATCTGTTAAAGGTTATTTTTGTCATAATTCATAGTCTAGGTGTTTTAAAATGGAATTTGGATACATGAATAAATGGTTAAAAGTTAATTTAACTCTTAAAGAATTCAAAGATTTTTCGATTTCTGAAGATATACTTCGTCAATTTGTGGGAGGTAAAGGAATAGCAGTTCATCTTTTATGGAAATATGTTAGTAAACTTGAGGAAAAAGGCATTAATGTCAAAGATTTTAATGCATTATCTTCTGAAAACATGCTTATTTTTGCAACAGGACCAGTTACTGGAACAAGATCTCCAAATAGTGGACGTCATCATGTTATGGCATTAAAATCCCCTTTGACAGGTTCAATAGGTTCCGGAAATACTGGAGGACGATGGGGAGCTAAACTCAAATTTGCAGGTTATGATGGTATCGTAGTTATAGGTAAAGCTGAAGATCCTGTATATATCTCTATTATAGATGGATTTGTAGAAATTCATGATGCAACAGAACTTTGGGGTAAGAATTCAATTGAGACCTCAAGTCATCTAAGGAACAAACATGATAAAAAGAGAGCAGGAGTTTCTTGTATAGGTCCTGCAGGAGAGAATCTAGTTCCAATGGCAGTAATTATGAATGAAGAACACAGAGCTGCTGGAAGAACAGGACTTGGAGCTGTTATGGCCTCCAAAAACTTGAAAGCAATTATTGTTGAGGGTAATGATAAACCAAATATAGCAAAGCCAGATGAGTTTGATCTCAAAGTTAAAGAACATGTTGAGAAACTTAAAGAAAATGGTGTGACTGGAGAAGGATTACCTACTTATGGTACAGCTGTTTTAGTCAACATTATCAATCAAAATGGTATGCTTCCAACTAAAAATTGGCAGACAGGTGTTAATCCAGAAGCAGAGAAAATCTCAGGAGAAACCTTAACAGAAGAGTACCTAATAAATAAGCACCCCTGTTGGGGATGTGTTGTTGCATGTGGAAGAAAAACTAAGGTTGACAAAGGAAATTATAAGATAACATATACAGAAGGTCCTGAATATGAATCTATTTGGGCTTTAGGTGGTTCTACAGCAATTAATAATATGGGAGCTGTTATCAAAGCAAATCACTATTGTGATATATTTGGTATGGATCCTATAAGCGTTGGCTCTTCTATTGCAGCAGCTATGGAATTGAATGAAAAAGGTATGATACCTGAGGATGATCTTCAAGGTATAGATCTGCGATTTGGTAATGCTGATGCTGTTGTTGAACTAACATGGATGACAGCTTTTCGACAGGGACTTGGTTTTTGGATAGGAGAAGGGTCTAGAAAAATGTGTCTACATTATGGTTCTCCAGATCTATCAATGTCTGTTAAAGGATTAGAAATGCCAGCTTATGACCCTCGCGGTGCTAAAGGAATAGGACTCAATTATGCAACAGGAAATAGAGGAGGGTGTCATGTTACAGGTTACACAATTGCAGCAGAAATACTAGGAGATGTAGACAGATTTACAATTGATGGTAAAGCTGAATTGACCAAAATATTCCAAGATTTCACTAGTCTCGTTAATTCTTCCGTTAACTGTTTATTCCTTACATTTGCTTTAGGATTAGATGAATATGCAGAGATGATCGGTCCAATAACAGGATGGGATGTTGATTCAGATGAGCTTCTAACAATAGGAGAAAGAATAACTAATCTTGAGAGGATGATCATTAACAAATTTGGAATAACAGGAAAAGATGATACATTGCCGAAGAGATTGCTAGAAGAAAAAATGCCTGAAGGTCCTTCAAAAGGTCAAACTGTAGATTTAGATACAATGAAAGAAGAATATTACGAACTAAGAGGATGGGTTAATGGAATCCCTTCTGAAGAAAAAATAATAGAACTAGGGTTAAAATAGATAAACCTTTATTCTTCTTTTTTTATTATTTTCTAGCTGGGAAATACATGAAAATATATGTTAAAGTATTTGCATCTCTGAGGAAAAAATATCCTAATATTTCAGATTTAAATCCTTTAGAGATGGAAATTGATAAAGGAACAACACTTGCTCAATTAATTGCAATGTTGAAATTTGACCAAGAAGAAGTAAAAATCATTTTGGTTAATGGACTCAGAGCATCAGTGGAAGATATAATCAATGAAGAGGATAGTATAATTTCTTTATTCCCTGCGGTAGGAGGGGGCTAAAATAAAAAATGATTTTGAAATAACTTGGATAAGAATGTTTATTGGGAGAATATTAAAAAGATAGCATCATCATCTGCGAATTTATCCAGGTCGACATCTAATGAAAAGAATAGTTGTAATTGGTAATTCCGCATCAGGAAAATCAACATTATCAATGAAAATCAATGATCTTACTTCAATTCCTGTCTATCATTTAGACAAGATACTATGGAAAGTAGACTGGGAACGAACTCCAGAAGAGGAATTTACATCAAAGCATGATGAAATTTTAGCTAAAGCAAGTTGGATAATTGATGGAGTTGCATATAGATCAACAATTGAAAAAAGGTTTGCTACAGCTGATACAATTATCTATCTTGATACTCCGTTAGAGATTTGTAGAGAAAGAGCTTTGAAACGCATGAAAGAGGACCTAATTAGACCTAATCCTTATGTTACTGAAGGATGCAAATATCCATTAGAATTCGTAAAAGAGCAAAATGATGTAATTGAGAAATTTCAAAATGAATATAGATCATTTGTAATAGAGCTAATGAGTAAATTTAGTGACTTAAAAGATACATATAATTTAGTTACAAATCATGATGTAGATCAATTTCTGAAAAAACTCAAGGTTTAATACTTTTTTAACGAATATGAGGAAAATAGTTGCAATACAGTTGCATTGAACTGCATACATACTTTTTATTATATTTCATTTCCTTAATGATTCCAAGATGTGGAACTAATGGGAAAGCGATATTGCTTCTATTGTCGTGGTTGTGACCTAAAACTAATATTATACCACGAAGTTGGAAAGAACTCTAAAAACCTACTCCAAAACTACTATTGTAAAGTATGTGAAAAAATTACTTTTCTGAAAACCTGTAGAGATTGTGGTCAAGAAAATGAAAAAACCTTACAAGTTCCAAAAAATGGAATTATTAAACCTGATAATGACACAGAAAAAATTGAATGTCCTAAATGTTCCAGTTTGAAAACTTCCATTGCATTCCTAGGAGAATGGGAATAAAAATTAGTGAAATCAGTCCTGCAAGTTACAATTTACTCATTTCTAGCTGATTTACCAACCAAGCAAATGCTTCAACTACCCCTTTACCTGTTAAAGCACTACAATCAAAAACAGCAAACGTACGATCTTTCATATCCAAGTGTAAATTCAGAAGCTGAATCATCATTGGGGCTTGAATTGCACTAGGAAGATCTTGTTTGTTAGCTAAAATCAGAGCAGGAACTTTTTCAAGAACAGGATTATTAAAAAGATGAATTCGAAGAATATCACGTGCCTCTGGCAGACGTTCAATATCAGCTGAGTCAATGACGAAAATAGCAGCAGAGCAACCAGGGTAATGAATTTCCCAGAGAAAGCGAAAATGCTCTTGTCCAGCAACATCAATAGTGGTAATATCCCACCCTTCAAAATTTATCGTGTCAATATTCTGACCAATTGTTGGAGTGAGTCCTTCTAGGAAAACTCCTGTATTAACAAATTTAGTCAATGTAGTTTTGCCTGCAGCATCAAGTCCCAAAATAAGAATTTTGGCCTTCTTTTCCGCTCTTAGCTTTTTCATTAACCATTTGGAAAAAGAAGACATAAAGCTCATTTTAGTACTCCGGTATATTTTCTGTTTATTGAAATTTGTTCAATGCTGAAGTAAATTACGATAGTATCTTATCTTTCTTGTTATTAAGATTAATGATGGTTTTGTCATCAATTATACAGATTCTGAGGTGAAATTTACTCTTGAATTTTCAAAAATGCAAACAGGGAACTAGCAAGATTAATAATAGTCTTATCAATTCTTGCTTCATGAGATATGACCAAGTTACTGAAAATGTAACTTTTCTTAGGCTTAATCAAGGATCTAATATAGTCTGTATTGCTTTAGATAATGAACTCGTTTTCATAGATTCTGGTTTGAATACTATAATAGCTAGAGATTTTAGGAGAGAGATGGAAAAGAAATACGAAAGAAAAACAAGCATGCTCATTTTAACTCATGGTCATATTGATCATTTCTTAGGGATGAGTGCTTTTTCTGATTGTAGAATAATTGCTGCAGAATCTGGAAAACCAAGATTTGAAAGGTTTGTCAATCTGGAATTCACAGAGGAAATTCTTGACAACATGAGCAGAGTCTTTCCATCAATTAAAGTTGCAGTAGCTACAGCGAAGCTTTCAATGCCTAACTTATGGATTAAGGAGAGAAAGACTTATGGAAAAAATCAAGAGCTGGTTTTTCAAATAATTGGAGGACATTCCAGCTGTTCATCAACCATCTACTATGCTCCAGATAAAATCCTAATTGTTGGTGATTTGATTCAGGCTGATGTTTATCCCTATTTTGGCGAACCAGACACTGACATGAGCAAATGGATAGGAGCTCTCAAAGAATGGGAAGCGGAAGATTTTCAATTTATTTTACCTGGACATGGAGGAGTTCTCACAAAGAACTATATTCCTAAAGTAAGAATTTTCTTTGAAAAACTAATTGAAGAATTAGCCAAATTCAAAAGTGAAGGAGTGACTGAAGAGGACTTAGTGAAAATGGCTCTGCTCGATGAAGGATATTGGTCTGAAGACGCAGTTAGAAAACCAGCTTACAATTTTAGTGTTCTAAATTTGTATAGGAATCTTTGAATTCAGAAAAGGCATTCGAAAAGTCTTTTCCAAAATTTATATAGTACTTCTTCTAACTCTTACAAGTCTTGTAAAACAATGTGATATTATGATTTTAACAGTGATTAGTGGAATATATGCTGTGATAATTGGTATTGGGATTATTGGTCTTTGGATGATGCTGTTAGTAACAAAACAAGTACCTGAATTAGAAACTGAACCTGTTGCAATTGCTTTCCATATAACAGCTGAAAGTGTTATGGGAGCACTCTCTTTACTTAGTGGAATTTTTTTACTTATTGAACTTCCATGGGCTCCTTATCTCTTTATTCTAGCAATGGGATTAGTGATTTATGCTGTAATAAATTCTGCTGGATATTACAGTGAAAAGAAAGAATGGTTTTTTGTAATCATGTTTGGAATTATTCTGTGTGCTTCTATTATACTGGTAACACTAAATATAATTTATGCTTTCTAAATGATAAAAAGCAGTGCCCACTGTGTAAAAACTTTCAAGGAGAAAAAAGAAAGAGTTGATTAGAGAAAAATTAAGAAATTTTATACATATGGCAATACAGCAGAATATTTATGAGTTATTGAACTTTAAATTATTCTATGCGAAAGGAATATGAGGAATTGCTCAAGTTATATAAAGAATCTTTTTTAGTTGAAGAAATTGCTATGCTATTATACTGGGATAAAGATGTGACAATGCCTTCTGGAGGACTAAAACAGAGAGCAGAACAGATAGCATTTATAGCGGAATTGGGACATAAAAAAAAGATCAATCCGAGAAAAGGGGATCTTATCAAACAAATTCAAGAACATCCTGATTACGAAAATCTATCAGACGTAGAGAAACGCAATGTATACCTCATTCAAAGAGAATATACCAAACTAATCAAAGTTCCCCCTGAATTTGTCGGGAAATTCCAAAAACAATGTGTTATATCTACTGAAGCATGGGAGAAAGCTAAGGAAGAAGATAATTTCTCTATTTTTCTTCCTGAGTTTGAAAAGATGATTGAATATAACAAGAAATATGCTCAATTCCTTAATCCTATTGTTGACCCTTTTGAAGTTCTCCTTGATTACAACGAACCCGGGATGACAATAGAAAAATGTGATCAGATGTTCAATTCACTTAAGAAAACATCAATTCCACTAATAGAAAAATGTTTATCCTCTTCAAAAAAACCTGATATGAGCATTTTAAATCGTTCATGTTCAATAGATATTCAGAAGAAAATTAACGAAGAAGTCTTAGAATTAATAGAATTCGATCTAGAAAGAGGGAGATTAGATGAGTATGTTCATCCTTTTACAATTGGGACATATGATGATGTTAGAATAACAACAAAATACACAGAAAAAGAGTTCCTTAGTGCTATATTAAGCACGATCCATGAAGGAGGGCACGGGAGTTATGAACAAAATATCAGGAAAGAGGGCAGCTATCAACCTGTAGGAACGTTTTGTTCTGAGGGTATGCATGAAGGCATTGCACGTTTCTACGAGAATTTTATAGGAAGGAGCTCTGAATTTTGGAAATCATATTTTAAGAGATTCAAGGAATTAACAAAAGATATTTTTGCGGATATTTCTTTGGATGATCTTATTCTAGCAGTTAACAATATCAAACGTTCAGCTGTAAGAACTGAAGCTGATGAGCTAACTTACAATTTACATATAATTTTACGTTATGAACTAGAAAGAGAACTGTTAAGTGGAAAAATAGAAGCAAAAGATTTACCTCAAATATGGAATAGAAAAATGAAAGAACTAATAGGTTATGAAGTTAAAAACGATGCTGAAGGAGTACTTCAAGACATTCATTGGTCAGGAGAATTAATGGGATATTTCCCGAATTATACACTCGGAAACATCTTTGGTGCTCAGTTATTTGCTAAATTTAAGAAAGATTCACCAAATTGGCAAGAAGAATTGGAAAAAGGAAACTTGAAAATTATGATAAACTGGCTTAAAGAAAATGTGCTAGAAAAAGGGAATATTTATGATCCATTCGATCTAGTTAAAGAAGTTACAGGAGAGGAGGTTTCTTCAAAATATTTAATCGATTATTATGAAGAGAAGTTTTCAAAAATATACGATTTGAATTAATCGAAAAACTACTAAATTAATCCTCTAAATCTAATGATAAAAAGAAGTGACTAAATCAAGTTTATTGAAAAAAAAAATGAGTGTCTAGATTTGAGAAGTCAATTGTTATTCAAAAAATCTACTCATTACTAAACCTGTTCTGGCGGGTTCCTTTAGAAATGGATCTAAGAATTCTGCAAACTGCTCAGTCTTTCTATTGTTTGTCCAAGAGAATTTCTTAACACCAAACTGTTCAATCTGTTTTGTGAGAAAACTTATGAAATAAGGATAAGCTTCTTTTGATTCTGGAAGAAAAGCAACAGCAGCAATTTGAGCTGTCTCTGGGACCGCTTTTGACCACAAAGCTCTTCCAATTCCCATTATTTCATCATTCTTAACCAAAACAGCTGGTAATTGGTTTTGCAGCCTAAATTTCTTTTTCTCTGTTTTGTTCATAGCTTTTTTGTATTTTTTTGGTAAATCTTTCATTTCCGGTACTTCTGTAACAATTCTGTTGAGATTATCCAAATCTTCTTTGATAGCAAGTCTTACAATAAAAACATTAGGAGGTGAATCAACCTCTAGAGGAATCTCTTGGAAATACTCTTTAATTGAATAATCTTCTTGAAAACCATATTTTTCATAAAGATGAATAGCTGCATCAGTTGTTCTATTCACTGAGAGTTTGATTGTTTTGTTGTGACACTCTTCAAGGTCAACAGATTAAAATTTGATTGAATTTATTTATGGATTCTTATCAAGATGGATTTCCAAATACATCAAAAGATTGAGACAATAGTTTGAAAGAACCAGTAAAAGTCAGAAATATACATAAATGTTTGATTACTTAAAAAATTATAATGGTATCAGAAAATGATTTTGGGTTAGCAATTTTTCGCCCCTCTATATACAAATTTCTTCGTATGGCAAGATGGAAAGACGTTGAGAAGAAAGTTTTAGACTGTGGAGCGGGGGGTAATAATCCTCCTTTGGCACTTTTCAGTAAGCATGGTTATGAGGCTTATGGGATAGATATTTCTGATAATGCGCTTGATGAAGCGAGAAATTATGCAAAAAGATATGATCTAGAAATTAAATTATCCAAGGCAGATATGCGTGATTTACCTTTTGATGATGAGTTTTTTGGATGTGTTTATTCTTATAATGCAAGCATTCATCTAACAAAAGCTGATACCAAAAAAGCTGTAGATGAGATGTTAAGAGTGTTAAAGAAAGGGGGCTTGCTTTGTATCAATTTTTTGTGGTATAAAAATGTTCATCCTTCCTTAGGTGAAGAACGGGTCCCAGGAGAGTTCTGGAATATGGAGGGTGGAGAAGAAACAGTACACTCATTCTTTACTGAGGAAGAGGTAGAAGAGATTCTTAAGGGTACAGAACTTGTCTATAGGGATAAGATACAATTCGAAATGTGTATAGATGAGAAACGTTTAGAGAATCATCATTTGATTATACAGTACAGAAGAAATGAAAATGAACAAGGAAAAACACTAAGAAAAGGATGATGATGGCATATGGACATAATAAAACTCACCCCCTCAATTTTTATTTGTCAAGATGACAACTATTACTTAGTGAATAGCTGTTGTGTAATTCTGGATTCAGAGCTAATATTCATTGATACAGGCTTGAATAATAACACTGCAAAGAAATTCGTCCGCGAAATGAAAAACAGAACTGATATGAAGAATATAAAACTGGTTTTAACCCATGCCCATGGAGATCATATAGGTGGGATAAAACCATTTGAGAACTGTCCAATAATAGTTTCAAAATATTTTCATGGCTCATTGAATGAGAATATGAAACGATATAACTGGGGAGAAAAACGAAAAAAATACTATAATTTGCTGGATTTTGATGTACTTACAAATCAGAAGATTATTGGTGATGAAGATAACTATATTATTTTCAAACAGATGGGTGGTCACAGCCCTGAATCGATATATGGATACTTTCCAAAAGACAAGGTACTAATTGCAGGGGACAATTTGCTCAGCAAGATGCCCCAATATTTTCCTTTTTCCAATACCAATCTTGATGATTGGATTATCGGTTTACAAGAATGGGAGAAAATGGATATTGATTGGGTTGTCGTTGGTCATGGAGATGTTGTAAAGAAGGATCATATAACTAGAGTAAGAGAGTTCTTTGAAGAACTGGTGCTTTTCCTTGAGCGTTCTACCTCAGAAAAACTATCTGTTGAGCAGGTACTATCTCATGAACATTGCCCCACCTACTTTGAAGATGATCCGGAAAAATGGACGGTTATGGGGATTGAAGCATATTATAAGCGGATGCTTGAATAGATAGATTTTTTTCATGTATGATGTGGATAAAAAAGGGTGGTGGGGTGTTTATCTATTTCATCAAATTGGAACAAACTTGAACATGGTGCAAAATGGGAGAAGAGAGGGGAAAAGATGGTCGTACACGGGTTTTTATAAGGAAATATGAGTAGACTGAGTGAGTAATCACAATAGGTCAGAATCAAAGTTCACCCGCGCATATAAGTATGAATTACAACCAAATAATATCCAGAGGACAAATTTGGTTAAACACGCGGGGTTAGCAAGATTTGTATGGAATTGGGGATTAGCTGAGAGAAAAAAATATACAGAACAAAGCAAGGAAAGGAACGATATACATCAGCCATACAACAGCATCGAGAACTCAATGCAATGAAGAAAACAGTTTTTCCTTGGATGTATGATGTTTCCAAGTGTGCACCACAAGAAGCATTGCGAGATTTAGAACAAGGTCAACAGATAATGACTGAAAAGAGCAAGTACGGTAAAGAAGAGATAGATGAAAGATTCGAGAAACTTCTCGAAAATGAAACAAGATATGGAATAGTAATGGCTATTCGTACATTTGGTTCAATGAACATCAAACTTTTGTCAAGAATCATGGGAAAAACAGTAAGTACTATTCACCATCACATTAGTGAGATGACAAAAGGACCTGAAGTGATAGTGATAGATAATAAAGAAACAACTGCATCTAGGGGGATTTATTACACTCTATCAGATATTACTAAAGAAAGATATCCAAAAGATAAAGAGACCGTATTTGAAGAAGAAATTCACACAATAATGGAAAGAGCGATGCAACTTTCTGATGAAGAAATGGCTAAGGTCATGATGTTTAGAGTCATAAATCAGAAGGATTTTGGTAAACTAACAAAGAGTATCAAGAGATCTATTTCTTATTATCATAATATAGAGGATTTTATCGTCAATAGTTTTGAACGTGCAGAAAAAGCTCTTAAGGAAGGACTAAAACCTAAGAATTTACAGTATCCCTTTGGTGCAAGTACTCAAATAGGGTTAGACTTGAAAGTTTCTAAAACCAGACACAGTTTTGAAATAGCTATGATGATGTCTGAGTTTTTTGCAAATCTTGTGAAACTGAAGCAGATGTCTGAGAAAGAAATGGATGAAGAAGGGATCAAAGAAGAAGATAGAATAAAAGTTTATTATCACTTATTTGGAGGAGAGATGGCTGATTTTGAATTTGAAAAGGACGATAGCTTTGATCTTAAAGAGTATGTCAAGCCAATTGAAAAAACCATTAGAAAACTCTATGAAGGAATAGAAGAAAATTAATTGCTCATTGGGTCTTCAATGAATTATTCAAAATGATAATGAGCAACATTCAATTGTTAATTTTTTCTGAACAAAAGAGAAATTGACACATATACTTTAGAATGCAAATCTACTCAATTATCCTATGCATCATATTCTCCAATGTTCCCTTTCCTTTAATCCTTTTACCTTTCCAAGTCCCTTCAGATTCTAGGACATAGTTTGTTATGTATTGATTCTCTTTTCCAAGAACTCCCAGCCAAGATATTTTTGCTGTTGAGGTAACATTCAATTCTAAGAGATGTTTCCCTGTTACATCCTTTCCTCCAGTTACCCTCCATGCTGTCGGAACTTTTGTGTGTAGGCTTTCATCCTCTGCAAAAGCAGTTTCTTCTATATTGAAGTCATAAGGCTGAAAATGAAACCATTCATCATCTAAAACCAGAGCTCCTTCTCCAGCTTCAAAGATTCCTTCTTCCTCTATATCTAGAGAATGATAAAACAAATGAATTGCCCCTTCTGAGAATTGTAAATTTAACCATCTCCAATCATAAATGTGTAAGCTAGAAAAAATACCTGTACCATGCTCAATTATCCCACGACCATTGTTGATTTCTATCTTCTTACCTTTTACAACTATTTCTCCAGTAACTTTGAAAGCAAAACTATCATAGAATTTCTGAGCCATAGAGGGGGTAATAGCCATTCTTCCATTATAGTAGACTAAGATTCCTTTATCGTTAATTGCAGTATAGTTCAATTTTGCAGTAATGTCCAATTTTTTATCATTAAACTCAAAGGAATAACCTTCTTCCCAAGTACCATCTATAAGAAAGTCTACTTCAGGTTCAGAAACCTCTTGATGATATCGATCTTTGGCTTTATTGAACAAGACTCCTTTTGGATAGACTTCATCCCATTTTCTAGTTTGGAGTTTTTCAGAAACAATAAATGAATCCAAGACAGATAAACGAAGAACAGGAGCATCTACCCAGAAAAATCTGAAAACAGTATCTATCTTATCAGGTTCGTTTTTTCCTTCAGAATTGAACATGACATAGATCATTCCTTCTTCCATAGGCTCTTTGTTACCCTCAGATTGAGGATACAGAGGTTCCAGAAGTTTTACGTTACTATTGACAAACTTTTCTCCACTTCTTCTATTCGCTCGTTTAAGCTTCCAAAGTAGTCCAATATTCTTAAGAAAAAAAACAAGTTTTGGTTTAGGTTTTAAATCTGATCTACTCATAATATCAATAAACTGAAATCTTGAGGATATATATTTTTCTACAAAATCGGGGAGACTCCTTTTTATTTACAATACTAATTTGATAAACTAGAACTAGTAATTTCTTTAATTCTGTTTGAGAAAGATTTTTATATTTTATGTCATTAGTAGTCATTACTAAAGTTTATAGTAAACTTTGGTGGTGCGAAAAATGAACAAAAGAAGAATAATATCTCTACTAATCTTTTGCTTTGTTGGTATTATAATAGTTAATGGAGTATCTGCTGTACAACCTTATAAACACCACACATATGGTGATGCAATGTCAGGTTTTCTTGCTAATGGAGCATATGGAGTTGAATTTCGAGGACTTGGTCTCGACTATATGGCAAACTTACCAGCTGTTGTAACCACTACTCAAAAGATAGAAGTTTGGTGGGAACCACCTTGGGATTATTGCGTTGAAGATGCACATTACATCAGTGTTGGAGTTTCATTCTGGCAATCAGATATAGACTTTCTAGGTGGTAGTTTCAAGGATTTCTACATTGCATGGGATATAATTAATATAGATTATATCCTAGACGGAGATTTCTACGAAGGAATTAAAACACCTCTATTACCTGCTCGGTTCCAAGAATACATTGTTGAAGAACCAGTTGAAATACTCCCTGGAGTTTGGATTCCAGCAGGATATGTAGATTCATCAATTTGGTGGTTTCAAGAGGGTTTGGTCTTTAAACCTGGAGCGTTATCAGTCGGAATTCACTCGTTAACTGTAATAATTGAAGGATGGTTTCCTTGGCCTTGGGCTTTTGATATTGAATTTGAAATCAACGCATGTTGGCACTGATGAACATCAGAAAAGTCAAATTATACAGAAAAACCGCACAAATTATACAAAACTAGAGAAGTGGAAGCGAATTAAAGAAAGAAAGATACTTCCTCTTCCTTTCTTTTTCTTACTAGTAGTTAAGGTTAGGAATGAAAAAATCATTTATAGAAATTACATTAATGATAGCCTACAAAGCTTCAAAGTGAAATAAGATTTCATCTTTCTAAAAGAGGAATTACATTTAATTGGAATAAACAAATTACAAATGTTTTTAAAAAAGTGTAAAAGGTTCGGGTTATGAAAATTAAAATTGTAACAGATTCAACATCTGGTATTCCTCAAGAATTCGCAGAAAAGGAAAATATTGGAATTCTTGAGAGCAAAGTTTTTCTTGATGGTCAAGACCTAAAAGAGATAACAGAGTTGGATCGTAAGGATTTAGCTAACTCTATTCCAAAACTTAATCCCTACCCAACAACAACAATGGCTAGTCCTCAAGAAGCTCTTGATATATTTAATCAAGCACTAGATGAAAAATATGATGAAATCTTATACATTGGACTTTCTCCTACAATATCAAATCAATTCAACTCTGCTAAAATTGCTGCTAAGAAAATTGACGATAAGATTAAGGTAACGCTCTATGAATGTGGTCTAAGCACATCTAGTCAAGGAGCTCTGGTTTATAATGCTGTTAAATTTGTGAAACAAGG
Organism: Candidatus Heimdallarchaeota archaeon; assembly: GCA_019057375.1. Taxonomy (GTDB): domain Archaea; phylum Asgardarchaeota; class Heimdallarchaeia; order Heimdallarchaeales; family Heimdallarchaeaceae; genus UBA460. The sequence goes on along the minus strand of DXJF01000137.1, from coordinate 29,870 downwards.
GAATAATGTTGATGAGATGATTTCAATTTTAGATGTGATGAGAACTCAAACTTTCACTATAGGAATGTCACCTTCTTTCGAAGTACTATTTAAAACAGGAAAAGTACAGAAAAAGGCTTCTCTAAATGTTATGGCGTCTCTATTAAAATTAAAACCTCTATATGAAGTGGTACTTGATAAAGGAGCTCAAGGATGTGGTGCAGGTATGGGATTTAAAGGAGCTATAAAGAAAGCTGCTGAGAAATTTTCAGAATTGCAATCCAATGGTGTAGAATATGATCTTATCTTAAGTGATGCATATAATACCAAATATTTTAGTCTATTTGAAAATGAAGTTAAAAAAGTAATAAATATAGAAGAAGTCTTGAATTGGGAAATTCCTCCTTGTGTAATGTTATCCACAGGAGTTAAGAGTTTTCAAGCTACTTTGGTTCCACATATAGACTAGAACACTGCACTAATTAAAATAAAAAGAGAAGAAGAAGATTATTTCTTCTTTAAGATTCTTTTTAGAATCAGCCTTTAATGAAAATGCTCTAGAGAAATTTTACTTCTTCTCTAGACTTGCAAGTAATTTAGAGTATTTTCTAGAATTTCTTACTAATTCAATAATACTAAGAGTTTGTATAACGTCAGTTATTTCCTTTAAAGACAGATTTTCAACTTTTTGAACGAATTCGTTAGGTTTTTCTTTGAATAGTATCTTCGTTACTTTCTTAAAACTGTCTTTTAAAAGAGCAGTGAATTCTTCTAGATGTTTTTCTTCAGGAGTAGTAACATCATAGATGAGACCTAATAGCTCAATCATACTTTTAATACAATTGGGTTCTTCACAAACTATCTTATCATAATAGGAATCAACAAAGAAGAATTTAGCTGTTCGTGCAAAAAGTTTCTCTGTTATGGGTTTATCCATAGCTACACGCTTACCATACAAAGCGACAAAGTCTAGCTCAATAAGATGTTGAATGTATCTATAGAGAGATTTGTCAGAACGTTTTTTCTTGGCTACATACTCCTTAATCTTCTTTTTATCCTTAATACCTTGCTTTTTTGCTTCTTTCTCTATGAATATCAAATAATCTTCTTCTATCTCTTTGACAGTTTTAGGACCCTCTCGTAAAGACATCAAAATTGGATAATAAATCGGATTGGACATAATCTCAAGCTTGGATTCTTCTTTGATTAAAATGATTGGTTTTTGTTTAAAATTAGGATCGTGTACAGTTTCCATTAGTTTCTCACTTATCGCTTTTATGTTGATATATTAAATCTTTCCCGCGCATTTATAAACATTCTCAAAAGACAAGAACACTTATAAGTGTCTATTAGAACTTTTCTCATTGCTTGAGAAAGCAAACACAAGGGAATCATTTAGGTGTTAATAATGGAATTTAAAACATATGAAGAATCAAGGTTGGAAGACCTTGGAGAATTAGTAAAAGAAGTAGTAAGTGACTGGCCTCAAGATCCATGGTATCCAACAATGGAACAATTAAAACAAGCTTATGATAACAATGAGAATTTCACTCCAGAAACCCGTCATTTCCTATATGATGACAATAAATTAGTTGCTTTTCTTAGTAGTGCTTTGGAAACTGAAGTTGACGGTGTTCAATGGGGGTCTATACATATGCCGTTCATACGAAAGGGATATGAGAAAGTAGAAGAAAAATTACGTGACAAAACCATTGGACTCCTCAAATCCAAAGGAGCACAAGCTATCTATGCCAATTCCAGACCAGAAAATGGGTACATTCCTGATTTACTGAAAAAATGGGGATTTGAGCAGAAAGAAGAAACAGGTAAAAGAGTTATTCTCTCAGCAAGTAAATTAGCTGACCCCAAATATACTCAACCAGATTACATTAAGGAGATCAATCTAAACGAAGAGAAGGGTTTGAGTAAATTTAAGAAAGTTTATCTCAAAGCTCGAAAAGAGGTCAAAGAGGAAAACTTCGATGAAACTATGAAAACCTTTCAAGATAGAAATCTTACTATTTCTTGTGTGATTGCTAAAAAAGATGAAGTCCTCTCATATGGATTACTATACAAAGCAGAACAACCCAAAAGATCATTCATGTCTTCAATTCCTATTTTTGATGAAAAACATCAATATGTCTTGAAGGACATGGTTGACTTCATGACCAATAAAGCAAAAGAAACAGGATATGAAGAGATTTATCATCAGTTAGTTGATGCAGATAAAGAAGATCTGTATAAAGAAATGGGTATAGAATTCACACCATCCTATAGATATGAATTGAAGCTAGACTAGTTTATAAAACACGCTCTTTTTTTTATTTCTTTTTATTTCTTCTTTACATTTTTATGAATTATGTATTTTTTCAATGTATCCGCAATATATCAGAATATGTCTGCTAACATTTAATAAAAGAAAAAAAGAGGAAAGAGAACTTTCACAATTGAATTTCAACCCAATATGCAGGATGATCAGATTGGCCCTTTTCAATATAAACAGCATCAAGAACAGTCAATCCTGGACTCAGGAATATATGATCAATTCTTGTTGCCGCTGGAGATAACCATTTTTGCTCCCAAGAATCGTCTAATGTAGCTACAGTTATGTTATATGATTCTGAGTAAGGTCTAAAATTGAAATCACCCATGAGTAAAACGTTATCTAGACCTACTGTTCGGCTTAGTATTTGTTCAATTTGGTAAACTTTTGCTTCTGGAGTTCTAGCAGCAGGATGGTTTGAGAAGACATTGAAGGATAGAGTTGAATTGAATCTAATCTGTGCTTGTGTTGTTCCTATCTGTTGATGAGTACTAAACATAAAGAAAGCTGCAACACTAGTAATTGGATATTTGGACAGGATAGCCGTACCATATGTATTTGCAACTGTTTTAGGCCCTCGGTAAGAGTACATATTTAATTTATTCGCAAAATATCTAACAACATCTGAATTACCTCCACCAATTCTTGCAGGATCGCATTCTTGTAAAGCAATAATATCAGGATTAACACTTCTTATCAGTTCCAGTTGTCCATCATAGTTCTTTTCACCAGTGTTGTTTACACCTTCCCTAATATTGAAAGTCATGATTATTAGAGAAGTTTTCTCTTCATCTGGTGTGCCTGGATGAGGACTTGTAACAAGAGCTCCTACAACTGTCCCTAGAAATATCAATCCTAAAATAGTAAGAATTATGGATTTCGATTTAAGTTCTCTAGCTGTTTTTACAAATTTCATAGTATCTTTCTTGAATAGGATGATAGGTATAGTAATGAATAATCCTGGAATTAGAAATGCTAACCAGTATAAATCTCTGAAACCAGTGCTAATTGGTCTAAGATATCCCCAGACGTTGGGTAATACTTGCATAAAAATCATTATTAGAATATACAAACCTGCACCTAAAGTAAAACCTCCTCCTATTTTTGCTGGTTTTGGCTTCATTTTTAGTAATTCTCTTGATAAAAGAATAAAATCTATGTAAATTATAGGAGAAAGTAGAATCATCATGACTAAAGGGATATGATAAAACCAGGCCGTTGGAAATGCAACAATTGGGTATGCAGCGGGATTATCAGGGAAGAACAAACCATATGTGGGTATTATTTGATGCATCATAACAGTAAAAGTAAGAGAGAGTGCGAAAAGTCCATTCCAAGACCAAAGCATCCACGATTTGATTAAGTTCATTAAATCTGGTTTTAAAATCATTCCCACGATAAACAAAGTTAACATCACTAAAACACCAATAACAATACCAATATAGTTACCTTCAGTCCATCTCGAAATCACTGTTGGACTTATAAATGTAAACCATATTATTATGAAAACACTCGACAAACCAAGAGTTAAAAGAAGAATCCTACCGAATTTTACAGGGCTTTCTTCATCTTTTGATTTTATCTGAGCTGGCTTTTCACTTCTTAATAGCATTCCAACTAGCATAAGTGATGCTAGTATTCCTAATACCCAACCAATAATTTGATACCACCTGTACACTGAAACATCTAGTGTGGAGTTAACTGTTCTGAATAATACAGATAATGCAACAGCTATTGCTAATGAGACTCCTAATGTTATCCCAGTTTGTTGTTCTTTGTTCTTACTTCTTGTGAAAATTGCTGGAAAGAAAATAAGGAAACCACTAACAGATATTCCAGCTAATATAAGTAGGCCTTCTCCTTTGAGTAATGGCTCAATTAATCTAGTTACAATAATTAGCTCTCCTAAAATAAACAAAGTTATATCTGAAATTGGCTTTCTAAAGAAGAGCAGTGCTATAGAGGAAAACAAGAATAATAATGCAAGAATATGCAAAGTAGGTTTCAATCCGAGTAAAGCATAGTCATAAATTCTTTCAGCTAAATCCGAAAGCATTTGCATGAAAAACAGGAAAATTATGCTGAACAGGATGAGTTCTGAATAATTGTTCTTGATAAGAGTTTTGATATTAATCATAAATATTATCCTCTTTTAGCTTGTATAAAAACTAATCGAGCAATTCAAGTATAGTTTCCTCTTAAGGAAAGAAAATATGAATTATTATTTCTATTTGACATAATGAGGAGTTATAAAAATCCCGCTCCCGCTTCTAGTAAGGAAATCTCCCTCTTCATAAACAATTTTTCCTCTGATAATTGTCTTTTCTATTTTTCCTTGTAGTTTCCACCCATCGAAAATTGTTATTTTTTGTTTTGTGAACATGTTTTCATTTTTCAGAGTATATTCTCTTTTCATATCAACGACTTTTAAATCAGCATCTGCATTTAAGGAAATTGTTCCTTTTTTAGGGTATAATCCAAATCTTTTTGCAGGATTTGATGAAGTTACTTCTACATATCTTTTCAAAGATAACCTCCTCTTATTAACAGCATCTAATAACAAAGGAATCATTGTTTCCAAGCCTGGAGTACCTGATCCAACACCAAAAATTCCATTCTCCTTATTTCTAATATCCTTTTCATCTACACTGTAAGGTGAATGATCAGAAGCTACCATATCTATAGTACCCTCATTTAATGCTATCCAGGCAGCTTCCATATGATCCTTAGACCTTATAGGGGGATCAGATTTTGCCCATGAACCTAATTCTGCTGTATCATCTGAAGTCAAGAATAGATGATGAGGAGTAACTTCACAGGTTACATTCCATCCTCTCTGTTTAGCTAATTTAATAAAAGCAAAAGCATTTTTTGAACTCATATGTACTAGATTTAATTTTGCTTTAGCATGATTTGCTAGCGTCATAGCTCGCAGACAAGCTTCATCTTCTGCTATAGCTGGTCGAGAATCAGTATGAGCTTGAAAATTACATTTACCCATTGATGTCAATCTATTAATTTCATCACTTATTATAGAATCATTTTCTGCATGAATACAGCTAACTGAACCTATTTCTGCTATTTTTGAAAATATCTTCAAGAGAAAAGAATCGTTTTTTGCAGAGAGATCTTTGAGTTCATACATTTCTTCTGGAGCATCTAACATGAACGTTTTGAAAGCTATCGCTCCTTTTGAAACAAGCTCATCAATTGAATCGATATTATTGTAACCTGCAGAACCGATAAGTCCAAAATCAACCAAACTTCTATCTTTCATTGCATTCAATTGCATATCAAAAGCTTCGATTACTGATTTTCCTTTGATTCCCATTGGCATTTCTAAAATTGTAGTTATTCCCCCCGATGAAGCTGCTTGTGTTCCTGTATAGAAATCTTCTCTATAAGAAAACTCTAAATCCAAAATATGAGTATGAACATCTATTCCACCTGGGAGTATCAAACGATTTTCTGCATTAATAGTTTTATCAGCTGTAGGAAGAGTGTTTATCTGACCAATTGAAACAATTTTTCCTTTATCTATGCTTAATCCTGTTTCAATCAGTTCATTTTTTACGAAAACTTTTCCATTAATGATATTCAGGTCCACCATGTTCCATCTATCCAATTGTTTTTTTTGCAGTACTTTTATTTTACAGTAGAATAATATATCTTAAATCTTCGTGAGGAGTGAATAAATTATGCAAAATAAAGATAGTAAGCCCATTTCTTCTGGAGCGACTCCAGCTGAAGTTATGGAGGATTTACGACCACTTGTTAATTTCCAAGAAGAAGGAATTTCAGCTGAAAAGCTCAAACAGATGCTTGAAGAGAGATTACTTCCCCATTTAATGAACTACAATCATCCAGGATTTCTATCTATGTTCAATAATTTTCTAGAAGAAGGTGCAAAAATTGGTGCAGAACTTGCTCTAGAATATAATCAAGGAGTAACAGATTGGTATGTATCACCTGGTGGAGCTATGTTAGAAGAACTTTGCATTAAAGCTCTCTGTTCTCTTTTCAAGTTAGAACCAGGTTCAGATGGTACTTTTATGTATTCAGGAACTTATGCCAATCAAGAAGCATTATATCTTGCAATTCATTGGAAAGCTGAACAAGAAGGATTTGATTTTGCACAAGAAGGATTAAAAGGATTTGAAAATCCAGAAAATCTTATTGTGTTAACCTCAGCGGATGCACATTTTTCAATCAAGCACGCAGTTAGAATGTTGGGGTTAGGAGATAAGAACCTTCTAACTTTAGAAGTAGATGTAAATAGAAGAATAGATATTCTGAAAATGCAAAAAACAGTAGATAAGTTGCTTGAGAATTACGATATCTTTTGCATTATTGCAACAACAGGAACTACATCTACAGGATCAATAGATAATGTACTTGAAATTTCAAAAATATGTAGACGAATAGGAGTGTGGTTGCATGTAGATGGTGCATATGGTCTAGCCTATTCTTTGGTTCCTGAATACAGAGAGAGATTTTATGGTATTGAATTTGCTGATTCAGTTTCTTGGGATCCACATAAACAATTTGGAACCCCAATCCCAAATTCCATTCTTTTTGTTCGTCGTAAAGAGGATTTCAATCGTATGGCATTGCGTAGTGACTATATTTATCGAGAAAGTGAAGATGTACCAAGTCCAGGATTGAAATCACCTCCTTCAACAAGACCTTTTTCAGCATTACCGTTGGTTACTTCAATTAGATATCAAGGAATTACAAAAATTCATGAAAGACTTAGATCTCCAATTCGAGCTATCGACACAATTTATGAATCTCTTAAAACAGATACAGAAATTGAACTGTGCAACAAACCCGAAACAGGTATACTATGTTTCCAAGTTAAAAACAATCAAATTCCTGATATTCAGATTAATCAATATCTAAAACTAGTCCATGAGGAGGTTATTTCAGGAGGAGAACATTCAATATCTTTTACAAAACTTGGAGACAAAGCTGTTTTAAGACTAGTAGCAATTGCACCAACTACACCAGAAACATTAATGAAAACTATCACTTATGTCAAGGAGAAAGCTAGAGTGATTGCTAATGGAGGAATGCTATATTGAAAATATTGATTATTAATCCGAATAGTGATTTGAATATGACAAAAGCTATTCAAGAAACCGCAGATGCTTTTGTAGATACTGATCTAAAGGTTTTTTGCAAACCAACACATGGAGCACCAAACTTCATTGAAACCTATGAAGATCAAGTTAAAGCAGCATCAGGAATGATGCAATTAGTTAGAGATAATGAAGATGAATTTGATGGTTATATTATTGCATGTCATTGTGATCCATATCTCGATGTAATGAAAGAAATAACTGACAAACCTGTCGTAGGTATAGGAGAAGCATCTATGAAAATAGCTTCGATGCTAGGCCATAGTTTCTCAGTCATTTCAATGACTGAGCAGTCTATACCAAATAAAGAAGCATTAATTAGAAAATATCATCTGCAGGATGTTCTGGCTTCAGTGAGAGCTCCTGAGGTTGAATACAAGAACCTAAGTGATGAAGAGAAATATTTGGAAACAGCTAAACAAGCTATTAAGGAAGATAAAGCTGAAGTGATTGTTTTGGGGTGTGCAGGAATGACTGGTTTGGACAAAAGATTGGAAAAGAAACTTGGAGTTCCAGTTCTAGATGGAGTTGTATGTGCTCTTATCATTCTAATAGGATTAGTGAAATATCAAGTCTCAACAAGCAAAATTAGAAGATATAAATCTTCATAGAGACACTTCAAACTATTTCAGATTCTATCTTTTCTATTGATTCAGTGCAGATATCTATTCCAGTTTCTGCTAATTTTTTAGTTATTATCAAAGGAGGAAGGAATCGCAGAACATTATCGTAATGCCCACCAATTTCTATTATAACTCCTTTTCGAAACATCTCATCTCTAATTTTTGAACATAAATCTGGTGAAGGTTTCTTAGTTTCTTTGTCTTCAACAATCTCGATTCCAATCATCAACCCTTTTCCTCTTACTTCTCCCATTATAGATGAATTCTTCTCACACTTTTCTAATTTTAGCAACATATAATTTCCAAGTTCTTCAACATAATTCGCAAGATTGTTTTCTAACATAAAATCGATAGATGCGGACCCTGCAGCCATAGCTGTTACATTCCCTCTGAATGTACCAATATGAGCAGCTTTGGACCACACATCTAAATCTTCTCTATATGCAATTGCTGATAGAGGAAAACCTCCTCCTAATGCTTTTGAAATTGTCATAATATCAGGAGATGCTCCTGAATGTTCTGAAGAGAAGAATTTACCTGTTCTGCAGAATCCTGCTTGAATCTCATCAAAAACCATAGGGATTTCATATTTTTTGCTAATTTCGGTAATTTTCTTTACAAAAGTATTGTGAGGAACTATTGATCCACCTTCTCCTTGAATAGGTTCTATAATAGTCATCGCTGGATCCACAACACCTGAATGAGGATCTTCTAGAACATGTTCAAAGTAATTAGCAGTAGCTTCTGCACAAGCTGCAGCAGTGTTTGTTTTGAATGGACATCTATAAGAATAGGCATAAGGAACAAAATGAACTTCTGGAATCAAAGGCATATATTTTTCTTTCCAGAATTTACCTGAAGTTAAAGCAAGAGCTCCAGATGTCATTCCATGATATGCTCCTTCAAAAGCAATAATTCCGTGTCTCTTAGTAATTATTTTTGAGAGCTTTATTGCACTTTCTACAGCATCAGATCCAGTAGGACCCCCAAAGATTACTTTTGAGTTGTTTCTCAAATCGCTAGGTAAAATATTCTGGATTTTTTCGACAAGTTCCAAACGAATTTCAGTAGGAAAATCAAGAGTGTGAGTAATTTCTTTCTGAACCTTTCGGATTCTTTCATCAATATAGGGATTACAGTGTCCTAAAGCCAAAACACCCGCTCCTCCAAAAAAATCTATAAAGATATTATCATCAACATCTTTTATTGTTGCACCAAATCCTTGTTTGATGGCTATAGGTGAACCTTTTGGATAAGAAACAGGATTTCCCTCTAGTTTCTGCTGTAAATTCAAAAATTCTTTTGATCTTATTCCAGGAAGTTTAGTCTTAATCAAAGGAGCTTCTTCAAAACTTAAATCGCCAAACATCATTCAGAGTATAAGTCTTTTAGATTTATTAAAACATTTAGCTATCAGAAGATAAAACAAGAAGAATAAACAATTTTTACTTTCTTTTTTCTCTTTCTAATTCCTTCAAATGCAAATACTATTACTGACAAAGATGATTATTGGAATTTTTTAGATAAATTAGAAGGAAAGTGGCTAGGACAAATTACTTCTTATTTTGAGAACACGTCTGAAGACGTGCGAAAATTAATACGCTTTTGTGAGATTATTCTAATGATTTTCAGGATTCTTTAATTAATTTTTCAGATAGTGATTCTTTTATAATTATAAATCATGAAACTGTAATTATACAAAACTAAAGAAGTGGAAGCAAACTAAAGAAAGAAAATACTTCCTCTTCCTTTCTTTTTCTCCTTGCTATAGTTGAGGTTTAAGAATAACAAGATTCAATCGCAGAAATCATAATAATGCCCTCTTAATCTTTTGAAGTGAAATAAATTTCATATTTCTATAAGAGAGATTATACTTCTGTAGAACAACCAATCTCCAAATGTTTTTAAAAAAGTGTAAAAGGTTCGGGTTATGAAAATTAAAATTGTTACTGATTCAACATCAGGTATTCCTCAAGAATTTGCAAAAAAGGAAAATATTGGAATTCTTGAGAGCAAAGTTTTTCTTGATGATCAAGACCTAAAAGAGTTAATTGCTCTTGATTTTGTAGAATCTTATTAGATTTTTAAAGCTTGATGAAAAGGAATTAGTTCTTTTTGGTTCAAGTATTGGTGCAAGTTATGTTGCACACTTAGTTGGACAAAACATGATTACACCAAAAGGTTGTTTCTTGACAGGTCCTGCAAGAAAACCACGAGCTCCAAATAAATTATTAACCTTCTTTTTCTTTTTTCCTGCTTTTGTGATGAATACTCTAGGAAAGCTGGTTGCCAGAATATATTTGAGGAATAAAGTAGCTGATGGGGTTCAAAAACAAGTCTTCTATGACAGGATCAATAATGTTGATGTAAGAAGATGGAAACAGTGTAGAGATATACATATTTGGGATGCAACAGAGGATTTTAAGAAAATAAAGATTCCTGTTTTCATTATTAGAACACCTTATGATAAATATCATGAATCTGATGAAATTCAAATTGTTCATGAATTAATACCAAACAGTGAGATAATAGATGTACCAGCTTATGATTACTGTCATACAAAACCAGGTGTATTTGAGTTCACACAAACAATCAAAAGAACAATTCTTGAAGAGATGTAAACTATAAACTCATGGATTCTTGATTGGCTCCAATATGATTACTCTTATACATTAAATACCAATAATATGACTAAGACATTTTTCCATCATCTAAAATTCCAAAAGATGGCACCATTTCACGCATATACATCCTATGAGTTCCTTTCGTTTGTTCTTGCTTTACTAATATTTTCTCTATTAGCTATAAAATATAAAAAAAGTATTAAGAAATTCTCTTCGGGAAACATTAAAAAATAATAAAAACTATATGATGTTGGTGATTATATGAGTCAAAAAAAGGTTGGTTCTGTATTCAAATTCTTTGTACAACCTAGTGTTGCTGCTTTAGAAGTGGAGGGAGAGATAAACATAGGAGATGTACTACATTTTCATGGTGCTACAACTGATTTCACGATGAAAGTAACATCAATGCAAATAGAAGGAAAAGAAGTAGAAACAGTAAAGAAAGGCCATCAAGTGGGTATTAAAACACCAAAAAGAGTTCGTCCTAGGGATGAAGTATTCAAAATTACATAATGATTTTGTTAAATAAACATTGAACAACTAGGCAGTGAGTTAAATCTTCTGTTTCATTAAACTGCAAAATGCTCTTTCTTCCAAGCATAAGTAATACGTCTCCATCCTTTGATAAAATTGTATTTCTCATATAACTTTAGAGCAGCTTCGTTAGCACTATCTACGACAAGACTCATAGTTTTGTATCCTTGTTTCTTTAGTGTAACAATCGCGTGGTTGAGTAGTTTAGATCCAAGCTGTCGTCCTCTATATTCTGGAATAACACCCATGATCCACAAATGACCATTACCTTCACCATGGGTAGGTTTAACGAGAGTAAAACCTAAGAATTTGGTTCCTTTAACAAATACTATTGAAGCATCATCTATCATTTCGTCTTCCTTATCAAAATGTTCTTTGAAATATTCTTCTCTTTCTTCATCTGTTTCAGAAAGAAAATTCCTGTCTCCACTTTCGCTAAAGGAATCGTAGAAACAAGTATACAGGTCATTATCTGCAGCATTTTTCAAGAGAATAGTTTCTATTCCTTTAGGAAATTCTACTTCAGGAAGTTTTTGATCTGCTAAATTAAGAGACATGAAAACAATTTCATCTTCCTCTATAAGATTACACTTCGGATATACAGAAGAATCAACGGGATATTTCTCAATAGAATCCATTTTCTCGAAACATAATTCTATTCTTGTGTGATCAGTTTGTAATGCGTAGTTTATACATTCTTTAAGTAAGAGTTGTACAATTTCCAATCTTTTAGGTTCTTCTGGAAGAATATGGGGATGACCCCCTAGTGCCCACGGATTAATCTCTAACTTTTTGGAATCATGTACAAAGAGAAGAATCCATCCGACTAATTTCTCCACTTTGTAAGCCTTCACTATAACAGGAACTTCATCAAAAACAAGATTTTTTATCCAATTTCCTATTCCTTCAATAGATGCACTAGCTTCAGGTCTAGTAATTTTCCATAGTTCGAATGTTAAATGTGCTAGCTCTTGAACATCTAATTGGTCATCTAACATTTGAGTTTGAATTTGTATGCTATTCATATGAATGATACTTTTCTCTGAATATCCAATTATTTAAGTGTAAGTAGCAAAAAAAACGAAATCAATTTTATATCAGAAAAAGAAAAAGAAGTAAGGTTTGCTTCTTACGGAAAATGCTAATAACTGCGATAGATGAAAACAGCAGTATGAGTATAGTAATAGAACTAGTTTTAAGAAATTCTGAAATCTCAGGAATAGATCCTAATGGATATAGATCGTCGTTTCCGCCCATACCATCTATTGAGTAAGTACCTGAAACGAAGTCACTCCAGTAGTTGCCTTCTAGTAAATCTGTGTTATAGAAATTATTCCTCCATCCATCATCATAGGCTTGAGAGGAAGAACCGCCATTGTCTATGAAAGCATTATGATGAACACTGATGTAGAAACAGTGCAAATCTAATTGTAGTCCATACCCAATGTTATCTTGAAAAAGATTATTGTGAAATTCATTTGACTCAGTAGCTTGTGCGTATATTCCTAGATTATTGTTGGTGATAATATTGTTTGAGAATGTTCCATTATTAGCAAACGCTAGAAATAATCCTGTATCACAAAAAGATAAGTTATTGTGAGTAACTAATGCATAATCTGATCGAATAACGTATAATCCTTCTCCACCATTTAAAGTACAATCATTTCGAATTACCACTACTTCGTTAGAATCATCAACAGATATTCCAATGAAGTTGTTTGAACAATAATTGTTCAAAAAGGTTGTATAATGACATGGATTATTGAGGTAAATACCTTCATTGATATTTGAAGTAACAGTATTTTCCTCAATCCAGGCAGATTCAGATGTATCGAATTCCATTCCATAGTTATTGCTTGAAGCTGTGTTATAGCTTACAGTACAATTGTTCGAATTATAGATACCTATTCCCCACCAATTGTTCTTACAAGTATTGTCAAGCACTTCACAATTAGGAGAATCATCTAGATATATTCCTTGATTAGAATTGGCTGTACAATTGTTAAGAGAGATTAGTATATTAGGAGTGGATAGAATCTGAATACCAATATCTGAAGAGACTACGATATTTTGTGTAACGACAACAGTTCCTGCGGGTACAGCATCAATCTCTATTCCAGTATCAGAAACTTCAATCAAGTTATTCTCTATTCTGAAGTATTCTGTTGTACCAGTTACGTAAATTCCATCATTATTTAAAGATGTGATGTTAAAATTGCTGATAAGATAAGGATTACCTTCAGATCCATCACCTCCAGTTTGAATTGCAAGAAGATCTGCATCATTATTAATGATAATAGGACCTCTGTCAACGTAACTAATAGTATTTGAAACATTTTGAGAAGTATCAGTCTGAGCAATCAGTATTGTTGAGGATTGAGTTAAAGATATTATAAATAAACATGCCAAAAGCATGAGTAAAGTTCTTTTTGTTATTCTTTTCCATTTGAATTGCAATTCTATGATTATGAGGAAGTATCTAATAAATCTGTCTGCTAATAATGTTTAACAGGCATAAGGAGAAAGATACTCCCACTTTCAAGGAGGAATAATTTGTTCCCTTATCATTTCTTCCTTCTTCTAAGTATATCATATACTAAAACACTCAATGACATACCTAACATACTAATAAATAGAGTTATTCCAGTAGTTTCACTTGTATTAGTATTAGTTGGGAATTGAATATCTATCTGTTCAGTTTTTACTAAAACATCTCCCCCATGAATACCAGTAACATTCATGAAACTGCTCTTTTGTTCAAACGATTCAGTTTCAGAAAGCTCTTCAGTCAGATTAAATTTAGTACTTGTAGAGAATTCTTCACCTGAGTTAAAATAAAACTCAAGATTAACTGGATCACAGATGTTACTATATTTAGTAGCATGAGTCCCCTCTTGATGAACTGAATAAAGTATTTCAGCACATGCAGAAACATTCAGATTTTCTTCAGCAGATATTTCTCCAAGCATTTGGGTAGCTGTATCATATCTAGAACAAGGATAAGAACCATGTGAAGTATCAGCTACATTGAAATTAGTCGAAACAAGATAAGTGGAATCAATTTTAGTAAAAATCCATTGTCCTGTTGAATTAAGACCTACAACTACAGCATCTCCAGTGCTATCTGCATAATGGAATTGTGCACCCAAATAACCTTTCCATTTATGATTTTGAAACCAAGCAATTACTTCTTCAACATCTCTGCAATCCCATAATACTTGAGCAAAAGCATGTGAAGTATAAGGGTACAATGAAAGAGGATTAAGATTCAATTCTACATCTGGGAGACCATTAGCATCAAAGCATAAGCCAAACTCATTCATTCCTCCCATCTCCCAAGTATCAACATCTGGGTAATCATTGTTATCAAATCCGAAGAATACTGCTCCATAAATTTCTTTATCACCAAAATAAGTTGTAGAGACATTCTGTGCAGGAACATACCATCTATAGGCATTATTCAACTTGTAGTCCTCATTATTACCAAATAAAACTGTTTCACCAATTGCTGCAGTAAAAATAGTACAAGAGGATGTAATTTGATTATTAACATCTGATACATCGTAGTTTATTGCAACTGAGTAAGATAAAAATGAGATAAAAGTACAAGTAATAAGAAGAATAGAAAGAATGGAAAATACAGTTGTTTTAAGGTTTCTATTTCGTTTCATTTTAATCATTAATCCTTTTTATTTTTTGAATCGTTTTCTTGACATTTTTTCAATTGTTTTTCATAAACAGATGGGTCTAAAATGATCATTAACAGTCTAAGAATAGTCATTATACTATTGAGTTCTTGGAAGGGTTTATCGCCAATTATTTCAAAAACATCCTCAGAGAATTCCTCAAAGAATTCTGCAACCTTTATATCAGCGTTTGTATAAATTTCATATACAAGTTCACCGAGACACTCGACGGAAATTTGTTGGCCTTTAGTATAGAGAGTAAACAAATCACTAACATTTTCAAGAATTCTTAATCGCTTTTTGGTTTTCCAGTATTCTGATTGTAATACTGAAGGAAAAATAAGCTTAGCAGATCTGGAATAGAGAGTTCTAGAGTAGACTGTCTTTCCTTCTTTCTTTCTAAGAGATACATGCTGACCTGATTGAACAATGAGCCCACCTTTCTCCAGTTTTTTGAGAAATAGATAAATCGTTCCTTCTTTTCTCTTCTTTTCAGAGATTACATTATATCTTTCAGTAATTTCAGAAACAGTTAAAGGACTGTCTCTTAATACGCGTATTATTGGTTCACACTTAGAATTATAGTAGAGCTCAAGTTCTTCTTTTTCTCTAAGTATTTTTACTATTGGTTGCTTAAAAGTGATAAATTCATGACTATTGTTTGAATTTCGCTTCATCAGGATTGATTAGAAATAAAAACATTTAAACCTTTTGACAAAATTACAATTAATAACATATTTTAAATCGAAACATTTATATAAAAAAACCTGTTTATGTTCTCACTACATGAGAATATTAAGCGTGATAACATGAAAAAGAAAAAAATCAAAAGAGAAACTGCAATATTATTACTTCTAATTATATCTTTTATAACAATTCCAATGAATCACATACAGGCTGATAATGCACCTGAATTTCAAGGAACAAGCTGCACAAATTTCTCAGCAAGATTTGGAGAGGTAGTCTTGTTTGGGAATAGTGAAGATGCTTCAGGGGATCATCCTCTGTTTGAGGGTCCGGAAGGTAGCTATGTCTTTGTTTATCCTAATTCTTCTGCAGGGTATGGATGTGTCTTTTTAGGCTGGTATTGGCAAGATACACATGTTAGTGTTCAAGGAGGAATGAATGAAGTAGGTTTGTGCTATGATTCTACTGCTGTTCCTGATATGCTCATGAACCCGCATCCCGAAAGACCATATAAAATGGGAGAGGATTGGTTATCGGGAAAGATACTTAGAGAATGTTCGAATGTTAGCGAAGCTATAGAACTAGTTAATAAATTCGAATTCGAAAGCTTATGGTTTCAATTATTTCTTACTGATGCGAATGGAGACTCAGTTATTCTAAGCCCAGGATTATCTGGAGAGATTGAGGTAACTCAACTAATAAATGAAAATGGATATCTTGCTCAAACCAACTTCAATAGAGTGAATCCTAGTAGTTATTATGGAAAATATCCATGCCCAAGATATGAAGAAGCTGTCAGCTTACTCAGTCCAATAGAATCAGAAAACAATATAACAATTAACTACTTTGAAAGGGTTCTAGATGCAGTTCATATTGAAAAAATAGGAGGATATACGGCATACTCCAATATTTGTGATCCAAAAAACAATATGATGTACATTTATTTTGCTTCACAATTTAAGGAAATGGCAAGTTTCAATATAACCGAAGAGCTAACAAAGGGAGAACAGGCGATAAAACTGTCAGAACTCTTTTCTCAAGAAACAGTAGAAAACGGTGTGGATTTGTATCTGAAATATAAGAGACTATACAATGTAACAATTGCATTTACTTCAATTGGTGCTTCTTTGATACTTATTACAATTTGCACAAGTATTGTAATTTTTATTCGTAGAAAAAGGAAAAGACTGTGAAACCAAACACTCTTAATCACAGTTTATTTCTTTTTCAATTCTATTTTGGACAATCTAATGATTGTTATAATTATTAAAATAAAACTAACAAAATTTATAACTAAAAATTTGTATCTTAATATCAATCTTCAAATTATGTCCTTTATAGAGACTAAAACTAAAGTGGGTGAATTAATGAATTTGGAAACAGATATTCTTGTTATTGGTGGTGGTAGTGCAGGTACAATGGCAGCAATAGTTGCTAAAGAACAGAATCCAGATAGCGATGTTGTTATTATCGAAAAGGGAGAAATCAATCGAAGTGGATCTATTGCAATGGGTATGGATGCCCTTAACATTGTTGTGCAACCAGGGATTACTACACCTGAACTCTATATGAATTCAGCCCGTATAGCTACTGAAGGAATTCTAGATTACAAACCTAGTTTTGTAATGGCTGAGAGGAGCTATTCTATGCTAAAACGACTAGAGGGCTGGGGTATTCGTTTTCCAAGAGATGATGAGAACAAATATATCTCTTTACAAGTTCATGCTAAAGGCAGTTTTCTAATAGAGATGGATTCTCCAGAATTGAAATTAGTCTTAGCTGAAAAAGTCAAAGAAGCTGGAGTGAGAGTAATAAATCGAACAATTGTTACAAAACTTCTGGTGGATAGAGGACAAGTAAATGGAGCTATGGGTTTTAATCTCAGAACAGGAGAGTTTGTGGTTTGTAAAGCAAAAGCAACTATTCTTGCAAATGGAGGTTGTGCAAGATTTTCTCTTCCAAATTCAGGCTATCTTTATGGAACATTTGATTATCCAGGAAATGCTGGTGATGGATATTCCTTGGCTTATCAAGCTGGAGCTCAATTAACTGGATTTGAATATACTAATTGTTCCCCTCTCATAAAAGATATCAATTGCCCTTTACTTTACATCACTTTGACACGTGGTGCTGAGGTTGTTAATGCACTTGGAGAAACTATTGACCTAGAATATGTTTCTACTCAAAATATGTTAAAAGAGCTACGAGAAGGAAGAGGACCAATTTTTATTAAGATGAATCATCTTCCTGAGGAACGAATTCAAGAAATCGAGCGTATACTATTCACAGTTGAACGACCTATACAGAAGAAATTCTGGGAAAATCGTGGAATTGATTTCAGAGAAGGTCTGATTGAGTTGGGAGAAACAGAGTATCAACTCTGTGGTGGTCATGGTTTAACTGGCATCGTAGTCAATGAGAAAACTGAAACTACACTTAAGGGACTCTATGCAGCAGGTGATGTTGCTTGCGTACCATTACAACATCTTACTGGAGCATTTGTTTTTGGTGAAGTGGCAGCAGAAGAAGCAGTAAAATTTGCTAGTAATAATGATCTTGGTGAAGTTGACCAAAATCTAATCAAAAATGAAGAGCAGCGTCTTCTCAATGTTATGGATAATAACAAAAGCGGTTCAATATCTGTTCAAGATTTTGAATACAAAGTTAGAAGAACAATAAGTGATTATGCAATACCTCCTAAGAACGAAATAAAACTGAAGCGATTCTTGTGGTGGCTTCCAAGGTTTAGAGATGATATGAAAGATATTCAGGTTACAGATCATCATGAACTAAGTAGATACGAAGAAATACAGTTTATTCTAGATAGTGCAGAACTTTCTGTACACGCATCACTTGCACGTGAAGAAAGTCGTTGGGGATGGTTCCATCATAGAACTGATTATCCTGAAAAAGATGATGCGAATTGGTTAAAGCATGTTGTTCTTGAAAAAGGATTGAAATCAGGAGAAGTACAAACGCTTCTAGTTGATATTGAAAATGGAGGAGAACATTAATGCCCCTTATTGTTGATGAAGATCTATGTACTAGTTGTGGAGTGTGTGTAGATCGTTGTACAATGGATATCATAAGATTGAATGATGATGGATTTCCGTACAAGAAATATGACGAATGCTGGTATTGTGGCGTATGTGAGGAAGATTGCCCTGAGAATGCACTAATTATTGATTTACCATTTCAAGTAAAGTGAATTTATCAATTTGAGAATCTGAAAATGATTTAAAAATGTATCAGAGATTATGTTTATTGAAATGAAAATTAGAAAAGCTCTGAGATACTTTGAACTTATACTATTAGTTGGAATAATATTAACACCTATTATTTTCTACTCTACTCCATTAAGTATTAACTCCAGACCGCCAAAAATAGGTTTGAAAGAAGGAGATGTTATTCAATTAACAATAAAAAATTATTCATTTGATTATAATCTTTCTTCTTTTGAAAATTATAATGTTACCGCAGGTATTTATTTGAATCCTATTCTAGATTGTGATGAAATAGAAGAAGGAAAAACCTATGAATTTGAAGAGATATTAACATTCGTAATTAATATCAAGTTATTTGAAGGAAATACAACATCCCAGTTGCAATTTGATTTTCAAATCAATGAAATTTATGAATCAGGAACATGGGCAGATATAACATTTTTGAATACAAGTAGTAGGTTTCAGTTGAGTCGACTCTATGGAATTGGTCCTACTCCATTTTTTAATCCTTCACTAGCGGTTGGTTTAACGTTTACTACAGATGATGGTAATACGACAACAAGTTATATTCATTGGAGGAGTATCTTTCTGTTCTCAACCAAGAGGTCAAGAGAAGCACTGAACTGGTATAGCAAAAATTCTTTCCCCACCATATTCGATTTTGCTAGAAATGATAGAGATACATTTACCACTATCTATTACAATCAGGAGTACTTTTCCTCTATAACTTACAAATTAAGTACTAGATCTAATAATCTGCAAGAAGTACATGCATATTTTGAAGGTACGGAAACTCTAATCGGATACGCACACTTTGATTCCAACATTACACACTATTTGGGAATACCAAGTACCAGCTACTGGAATTATAATTTAGACTTTGAATTGAGATATTTCAGAGGAGGAGAAGAAATATGAATTTCAAGCAGTTTTCATCTAAAATTAAAACCATTCAGATGAGAAGTATCTACAGTATTTATATGCCTTATCTTGGCAACTGCATTAAGTCTAAGATTTACTATTATCTTATTAAAGAAACGAGCAAAAGATCAACCTGAGAAAAAAATTACTGATTGGAAAGAATTACGTAATCAACTGACTCAGGTTCTATCGGAAAGCAAGATTCTATTAGATACGGCAATTGAGCTTAAGAGTGAAGAAATTTCCACAGTTATTCTTTCAGAGAAACAAGTCAATGGTAATTTCTTTGAAGAAAATGAGGAATTGATTAAAACAACTAGAATTATAGGAATTGATGGATTACTCTGTTTGATGTTCTTGATTCAACAACAACCAGCTATAGCTTCAGTTCGAGCAATACAGAAATCACTCAAAATCCCATTAGCTTCTGCATATAGGCACTTACAAAGATTATCAGATAATCTACTAGTAACTACTTATTATCTAGCAGAAAAACCAAGCAAAGTTCTCTATAAAATAACAGATGATGGGAGTTCAGTCATAATAAGATTATATGAATTAATAGGAGGAAGTTTACTACCTATATATGAAGATAGTAGAACTAAGATTGAAGCAGAAACTTAAGAATTTTATACAAAAAATATGATAAATTTTGGTACTGTGGAGTTTGTGAAGACGATTGTCCTGAGGAAGCTTTAGCAATAGATTTGCCATTTTTTGTTAAATAGTAATAAAACAAAAAAGAGATTTTTAAAGGACATCTAGTAAAAAGCTATAGTGCAGCTTTGTTAATATTATTAGCTTTTGTTTTAAATAATAATGAACATACTTAACTTAGAAGATTTATTAACAATAGAATAAAAGGGTATATGGAATCCGTCTCACTAGAAAACAGATTTCTTATAGAATCCATATCTCTTTCATAAATTTTTACATGTTGTTCTTTTCTTCATAGTAACTGCTACTCCGATAAATGCAAACATTGCTATACCTGATAACCAAGTAAATCCTGGACAATCACATGTGTTTCCAGTGGTAATACATGTTTCATTTGAAGGACAGACTTTTACTCGGACAGTATGATCTGCTATTCCAACCGAACTAGTCAAAGTATGATAAGTGACAGTACAGGTGTAAAGGTAGTCGTCAAAATCCGGTAGCTTAGGACTCAATCCATCAATATTCGTAATCACTGTTAATGAGCTTATGATTCCTATCGAAGAATCGATTAGAACGCCATCTCTAGTTATGACATATGATGAACAGTTCAAATACAAACTGCAATTATCAGGAACAGTAATATCCCATTGAATTTCGTTTCCTGTAGTTCCTTCGTTATAACAGATCCATTCTGGTGCAGAAACAGTAATATCATCACACACATCTGCATTTACTCCAATTAACTTATGATTTATGTTTAAGGAAATCAAGAGTGTAATTAGGAGAACAAAACAATTAGTTAACTTCTTTAATTTAGATTTCTTAATACCCATATACAAATTCACCTCCGTAAATAGTATCAAACTTCACTTTACTTCTTTAAGTATAAAAATTTTCTTTAAATCTTTCTTTTAACCAGCGGCACTATAAGAAAAAGAAGAATCTATTTCTAAAGGCTATAGCTCAACAATTCTGCACTTCAGCATTTTTCAAATGAAGATTCAAATCAGACCAAACATTCTAAACATTTAAATATACTTTGGAAATTATAGTTCAGATATAAATGAATCTGAACAAAACACTAAAATTTCTGTTAGTAATAGTAACTTTAGCACTTTTTACACTAAATTTCAATGTGAGTGCTCTCGGTCCTAAAGTAGACATACAGTATGTCAGCTATTGTGATTTTGATGGCGATGGTGTAGCCGATGATGTGTATGCGGAAGTTTTTCTTACAATGTTACCAGGAGTAAATTACCTGGAGTTTGAAGCTTCAGTTAAATTCAATGGAGAAATACTCTATACAATTTATAGAGATAATCATGTGAGAACTGAAACTGAAATGTTGTACAAATTCTACTTCATCAATATAGCTTTTCAAAGCGGAATATACATCTTCAAAGTCTGGTTCGATATTGAGAACGATGATCAAATAAGACACGTGAGTGATGCTCAACCATTCGACCCACCAGAAGGAGATCCAAATTATCCTCCAGGAGGAGGAGTAATGCCAGGACCTTAGCTTGAAAGAACTCACTGATAGGAAAAACCAATTATCTGGGATTAGTAATGAAGGGATTCGCTCGAGATTTGATGGAAATACTGCGTTTATTAGAAAATTATCCATTGAAATCGTACAGCGAACTAGCTCAGAAAATTAATCTTTCACCCCAGACTTTCATTAGAAGAGTAGAGGAATTAAGAGCTCAAGAGGTTATCTGGGAAGTTCATTCCTCTCTCAATCCTGAAAGTTTACTGTTAGAAAGACACATTATAATATTCTTAACAAAATCGATCGAAGGAATCAAAATTCTAGAGCTTGCGTGTGATGTTCATCCTTACACTTCTTCAAGAAATAGAATCTATGGCTCTAATTATGGATTATTTGCAATTTTTGATATACCTAAAGGATCGTTCCATAACTTAAAGATCTTTCTTGAAAATTTGCTAGCAAAGAAATATTGTGTCAAATATTATACCTATAAATCTAAAGGAAAAAGAATAGTTTATCCACAACCTTTTTACAACAATATTATTGATCTTGATGAATTCGATCTTGAAGCTTATCTAGTACAAAATACCACTCCTTTGTACACCGGTAAGGAAGGGAGGGAGTCCTCTTTATCCTCTTTAGAGTTGCATCCCATAGAACTGTTGATACTAAGAGACATTACTCTTGACTTTAGAACACCAATGAGCCAATTAATAAAAAAGTATCGAAAATACCTAAAATCAAAAAAAGGAGAATTGGAAGATTACATCTTTCCTGAAACATTTCGACCACATCTTGAAGAATTCTTTCACGAAGAAAGAACTGAAAATGCAATATACATGGATTTCAAAAAAAGATATCATGCACTTATAGAAAAGCATGTAGAAAGCTATTGGTTGGAAATAAATAGAAAACATTTCGAGATGTTTATCAGATTTGGATACGTTATACGCAACATCTCTAGAGAAGAAAAATCAAGACTATTCAGTTTATTAAAGAATGAAAGGCCACCATTTAACATATATGTCGAAGATTTAGATAGGAATTTGTTTCTTTCATTATCTCTACCTCCTTACTATCAAACTAAACTTGCTTACTTAATGAAAGAGAGGTATGAAAAATTTTCAGCTTTCTTGTTGGATAGCTTTGAATATAATGCATTGAAATATAGATTTTATGTTGGTAATTACGACATTAATAATAAAGAATGGAGGCAAGATGAGGAGTGGATGGTAACAGGGGTCACTAAAAGCATTGAAGAAAAACTAGCGAAAAGAGAATACAGAACAGTACAAACGTAGAGGACAAGAAATGGTAAGAGTATATATTATTGAGGACGACAGATTAGTGCAAGAATTGTATGTAATGTATGTATCAAGAATGGGACATGAAATAATAGGACAATCATTTAATGGGATAGAGGCTTTAGTTGATTTATATTTCAACCATAAAGAGAATCCACCAGATTTAATAATTCTAGATTATTCGATGCCAGGAAAGAATGGCTTAGAAGTGTTACACGACTTACAAAAATTAAATTATATTAAGAACACCAAGGTTTTGCTTGTTACAGGATTTACTCATCTACAGCATTCAGCATTGGAGATGGGAGTATCAAAATTTGTTCAGAAACCATTTGATTATGAAATATTAAGTCAGTCAATCCAGGAATTGGCATTTGAGGAGACAACAACTAGAATGTGATCTTTTCTTAATTCCAAGAGAAATGTAATAAACAAACATTTTGTTACGTTCCCCCATAATATTTAATAATCCGCACTTGCATATTAATCTAGTATACTAAGGGTGGAAGATTTAGTTTGCCAAGGTATTATGAAATAAAAGATATTGATCCAAAGGAGTGGAGAGACCGTGTTATAGATAATCTTTTGAAATTAAGGAAACAACTTAAGGATTGTATTCCTGATCGCAAAACCACTAACAAACTGCGAATTGCAACATGGAACATAAGAGATTTTGGTGCTAGAAGGTTTAATCCAAGAAGTAGATTAGCTGAATCATACCTCTATATGGCTGAAATTATTTCGAACTTCGATGTAGTAGCAATTCAAGAAGTAAATAGAAATATGAGACAATTCAGGGAGCTTTTGTATATCCTAGGAAATCAATGGAAATGTATCAGTACTGACACAACAGAAGGGAGAAAAGGAAATCAAGAGAGACTGGTCTTCATTTATGATACATCCAAAGTGCAATTCATGGACATAGCAGGTGAAATGGTCTTACAGGACGTTAAATTGATAGATAGAGAGCGTCAATTTGCAAGAACACCATTTCTCGTATCATTTCAATCAGGCTGGTTAAGATTCAATATGTGTACAGTTCACATCTATTTTGCAGATGATACAGCTATAGGGATAGATGAGAGAGTGAAAGAAATTAAAGCGATAACAGGTTTCCTAGCAGATAAATCTAGAAGAGATAAAATTTGCTACATAGTTCTAGGAGATTTCAATATACCTAAGGCTAAAGGCAAAACTATGGATGCCTTAAAGTCTAATGGGTTTTTCATTCCAAAAGAACTATGGGGTATCCCAAGTACTCCTTTCACAGCTAAACACTATGATCAGATAGCATTCGGAGAAAAGGAAGGAAAACTAAAATTCACTGGAAAAGGAGGAGTAATCAACTATTATGACTCAGTTTTTCGTGTTGATGAAGCAGATATTTACATTAATAAATATCCGAAAGATTTCGAGAGAATTCAAACAATTGATGCTAAAAGAAGGAATTATTCAAAAGGATGGAGAACATGGCAAATGTCTGACCATTTACCAATGTGGATTGAGTTAGAAATAGATTTTACTGAGGATTACTTAAAATCATTAAAATCAAAGGAGTGAAAAAAATGGGTATAGAAATAATTAGAGATGCAATAGAATTATTGGAGAAGGTAGGAAAAACAATAACAAGATTAGCAAATATGCCTAAGAGGACTAGAAAAAGATATCGTGAAGCATTAGATGAAACATTCTTAATGTTTGAATCTACGTTAAACATGATTATTTTCAGATTAGGAGATTTATTAGTAGGAGATGCTAGAGATAATGACCAGTTGTTTATTGATGAATTATACAGATTAGATAACTGGAATGAATGGCAGCAAATAGAGAGAGATTTGAGAATGTGCTCAAATTTAAGAGAATTAAGATCAGAAGTTAACAAACTTGGTCAATCTATTGATAGGCATATGGTTAATGATTGGAACCAACTAATAAATTTCATCGACAATGTTTTAGCAACTGAGGGAGAGCTTGCTTTTACTATACAAACAATTCTATCCGAACTTTCCTCAAAAGCAAGTGAAGCAGCAAAATCCAGCAAAAATCTGAAAAAAGTCAAGGAAGAAGTAGAAAATTTCCGAAAATCATTGAGAAAAGAAAGATTACATCTAATAACAAAACAAATAGAATTATTCGAAATAATTTGATGTAATGTTAAATTGTTGGTGAAAACAGGAATAGTATAAATATATTAGCAGAAAATTGAATCTGATTAAATTCTACATTGAATTGGAGATGTTAAGTATCTTTGTGGTAGTGTTCCAATTTCTAGTAGTTGCTTTGACTCCAAGTTTCTTTTCAAAAAAATTATTGGTTAATTTGGTTCTACCTGAACCATGAGGTAAGAAGAGATAGATTTCATTTCCCATAATTTGGAATTCTTCTTGTTCTACTTTCACTTTAAGCAGTTCTTCAATTGAATAATCATTGTGAGCGTTTATTAGAAATGTGACATGCACTTTGCTCAAATCTTTATCTGAATAGGGATTATTTTTTACTATTTTCTCTATTTCATCTCGAGTCCTTATTACCACAGTAACTTCATATCCAAATTTTTGATTGATTTTATCCTTAATCTTGTAAACTATTTCATTAGAATCTATTGCAAATGCTTTGAAAATTACATTTCCGCTTTGAATGTATGTTTGTACTTGTTCAAAATTCAAAGATTCATAGAGTTTTCTTAAGTCCTCCATTTTAATCTTTCTTTGACCACTTACATTAATTCCACGAAGCAGTGTAATAAAAACAGCCATGAATGAAATTGCTCTGAGCTGAGAGTTAAATCTTTCTATGAACCAACAATTCACAGTTTTTAAAGAAAATTCCTATTAGAAGGAAAGTATCAGGACAAATTACTTATTATTAAAGAGAACGCGTCTTAAGACGTGCGAAAATTAATACGCTTTTGTGAGATTATTTAGTTGGTGAGAAAATGAAGAATATTCAAAAATATAGTTCAAATATAGAATGGATTTCTAGTTTCTTGTTACAGAAATCTGAATCTAAGAGAGAAGAAAAAAGAACAACAGGAAAAAATAATCTGAAGAAAAATAAGAAATACAGAAAGATTCAAAAGAACGCACTATATAATGCAATGTTCTATGGTTATTACTAAAACTCTCTTAACTAATCTTAATAAAATCCATAACTACTAAATAAATTAGTTTTTACATAAAAATCTATTATTCTTAACTCAGCTCTACGTATTCTCTCTTGACAAGCGACTCTTTTAATACCTAATTCTTTTCCAATTTCTAAAAGAGTACATTTCCTAGGAATTTCATAATATCCTTTTCTATGAGCAAGCATAATGGCTTCAAATTGTTTATCTGTTAAGAAATCCTGTAATGTTTCAGTAGGTTTAGAAGACAATGCTCGAATGTCTATATCAGTAAATCTCTCTTTTAATTTTGCTAATAGATTTCTAAAACTATCTGAGCTAGGAGAGAGGATATTGTGATATTGAATTCCATTTTCAATTGTTATAGGTAAAATTGTCATACTTCCACTTTCAAGGATGGAATCATGAATAGATGGATAATCTAACTTGTGTTTTACTTTATTCCAATACATTGAAGGTGTTTTGTGAGTGATGCTAATATCAATAATCTGATCAGATCGTTTCATCTGTTTTACATATTCTTCAAGAGTCTCTTTTTTATTGTCTAATGCTTCAATAAAACCAAGTCCTTCTGGACCATTGATTGCTAGAATGGATATTTTAACAGGAATTTTCTTTGTAATCTCACAAGAATAATATTTTTTAGTACTAATTGCTATTTTACTTCTTATCACAATGATCAATTCAAAATAATATTTATAAAGAAATTGGAAGAATAGTATCTATTAACCAAATTACCTGTAATTAATTTTTTTTTCAATTCTGAATGATTATTCATTCTAAAAACAACTTAAAAATCAGAAAGTTCTTTGTAAGTCCATAATTTGAATTATTAAAATCACGAAATAGCTCATTGATTCACTAAACATTTAAATATTCTGAATCTCAAAGTTAGAGTTTGAGAAGGAGTTGAGTTTTATTCATACTTATGATTGAATAATAGTAGTAGGTGAAAATATTGATTTTGCAGCAACCAAAGAAGAAATTCAAGATCAGTTTAAGGGATTCAAGAAAAAAGAACAGAAACAGAACTGATAAAATCTTAAACGCAGTTAAAAAAGAAATTCAGAACAAATATGATGCGATAGCATCAAAACTTGATGAAGATAACATAGAAATGGAAAAAAAGGAATCTTTTGGACATCTAAGTTTCAACGAAGAAAAAAGAGAGGGAAAATTACTAGTCAAAAAATATCAATCATACCAGAAATTACTAACAAAAAGCTTGGATAAATTTGATACTAAGAAGAAAATTAAAACACAAAGAGAAATAACTAGGAAAATTTCTCAACATCAGGATATGAGTAATTTTCTAGAAAAGACAATTCGTCCTAGAATTGTATCTAAAAGGGGAAACATTCCTTTGTTTGTTTTTTTCTTATTAATATCAATTGGAGGAGGTTTTATAGCATCATACTTCCTTCGTCAGGGTTTGATTTGGGATATATGGTCCGGAATAGGATTGAGTATAGCTTTATGTCTTTCAGCTCTAATTTTATGTGTTTTTTCATATAGTGTATCTTCTATACGGAAGAAAAAGAAACAAATTGAAATCAATGCTTTAAAAGGAAAATATTTCTCTGAAGTTTTTGCTGCAGAAGAAATACGCGAAAATAAGATAAAAAATGGTTTCAGTTCAATAGGTCTCTGGGAAGGATTAGTCAGAGGATGTATTATAATAATCCTAATTGTTCTTGTTGGATTTTTTGTTGCAAAGAGCTACAACGGATTAGAAGTTCCAATTCATTTGATTGTAGTTCTAAATCTAGTCTTGGTATATTATGGTTTCAAACCAAGCGCAATACTTCCACAACAGCTAGTTATAGATGCAGTTCTTCCTGAAGAAGATACAAAAGAGAGCTCAATTGATGATAAAGCTGTAGTAGGAACAACAAAAAAATTAATTGACAATCTGCCAGCTCTGAAAAAATCTGTAACACTTGTCGAAGACAAATTTTCAGATATAATGGATAGTATTAGTAAAATTATTGAAGAAATGGATGAAAAATATGAAGATCTCTTTAAGAAAATTTCGACTATTCTTGCTGATGTGAAAAAGAATCTTCAAGCAGCAATAAATGAGGCTCAAAAAGTAGTGTTGAGTTCTAAAGATAAAACTGAACTAGTGAAATCTGCGATAGATAAAGTAATCAAAAACATATCGTTAACCGCAAGGAATGTAGTCAATTCTTATACAAGTCAAGAACAAAAAGACATCAATGGAACACTTAGAGAATTTTCAAACAAACTTGTAGTTTTAGAGAAAGGAGTAAATAATAACACAAATACAATATCATTCTTGTCAACAAAGTTTAGAACTAAGCCTAAGCATCCAGTAGAGCTTTCCGCTTTGTTAGTACTTCTCCTCTCAATAGGAATATTGAATCTGTTATATATCTCCGAGATAGATGATCCTCTTACTGGAATCAGTATAGCTATTACATTGTCGTTTTCTGCAATAGTAGTCGCAACAGGAGTTACTGTTCAAGAACTAGTTTTCAATACTCTTCAGAAGAAATCAAAGAATACTTTTAACAAGTCTTTCAGAGAAATCAACATGTTTAAAGCAGAGACTAATAGCTTTGCTGAAGATATAAGGAGATGGATTGAGTTCCTGACCACTGAATCAGAAAGTGCAGTAGAATCGATTTTTCAACCAGTTTCAAATATTTTAGCAGAAGTTGACACTAGCTTAGAAATACTCGAAACTAAGACTATTGAAAATATCTTCCAAAAAGCAAATACTGTAATTGACAAGATAATAGAAAACAATCCGTTTAAAAGAGCAGAAATAGAAATGAGAAAATTCCAGCAAGATGTTTTAGATAGATATAACAGGTTTATCAATAGAAACTTCTTAAGTTATTTTCCAGCAGATGTAGCTGCATATTTATCGGTAGGAGGATTATTGTGTTTAAGTATTATAGCTTTACTAGTTCCTCAAACTGGTCTAGCAGAAACACAAGAGATGGGTTTGAATCATCCAATATTCATTGGAATAGAGTATATTGCAGCTTATTACTTCACTACTAAAAAGTAGTTAAGAAAAAATGAAGAACAAAAGAACATCAAATCACATCACCTTCAATTTTTTTCTTTTTCCAAGCATGAGTTATACGTCTCCACCCTTTGACAAAATTGTATTTTTCATATAGCTTTAGAGCAGCTTCGTTAGCGCTATCTACTACAAGACTCATAGTTTTGTATCCCTGTTTCATGACTGTAACAATTGCGTGGTTTAGTAGTTTAGATCCAAGCTTGCGTTCTCTATATTCGGGAATAACACCCATAATCCACAAGTGACCATTATCTTCACCATGGGTAGGTTTAACGAGAGTAAAACCTATGAATTTGGTTCCTTCAACAAGCACTATTGAAGCTTCATCTATCATTTCGTCTTCCTTATCAAAATGTTCTTTGAAATATTCTTTTCTTTCTTCGTCTGTTTCTGAAAGAAAATTCCTATCTCCGCTTTCACTAAAGGAATCATAGAAACAAGAATAAAGGTCGTTGTCATCAGCTTCTTTCAAGAGAATAGTAGCAATTCC
>DXJF01000136.1 GCA_019057375.1 Candidatus Heimdallarchaeota archaeon | reverse complement strand
TGTAATTATTGAACCATCACTGTTTCTCTTAGCATTTTTGATTTCTTCAGGTAGGTTATTTATTTGTTCAAAATCTACCTTTCCACTGCTAATTTTTACTATCACAGCTTTTGGATCTTCTTTTGCTGCAATTAGAAGTGAATAAGAATCTTCTTTGTAATCTTTTCTGAATTTTGGATTAGAATTAAGCCCTTTTAGCATTGCAACGATAATTGAAGCAAACCCTTCATAATTCTTGACCTCATTGTACAAGGGTAGAACCATTTCCATTGCTTTTTTGTATCGAATAACTATCTCATCTATTATTTTTTCATCCATTGGAGTTGATAAAATGAATGCAGTTACACCTCTGGAAACTGCATAAATACCATTGATTGCTAATGCGAGAGTTAAATATTTTGATAAATCTAAAGTTGGGATGAGTTTAAAAACGGTTTGTCTTCCATTCAACAGTGGTTCTTCAAATAGATATACATAAGCTAAGGATTCTAGTCCACTGACTTGACCTTTAATATCTAAATCTTTCAACACTTGTTTCAGTCCCTTACGCAGGCGATCACCCAACTTTCCTAATCTCTTAACTTCCATCTCATCATATAATTCTAAGGCCGTTTTTCCTGCAATCATAGTCATTGCATTTCCACTAAAAGTACCTGAATGTGTAACAAAATTCTTCTTTGTTGGGTTAAAAATATCAATAACTTCTTTTCTTCCACCAAAAACTCCAACTGGTAAACCACCGCCTATTGTTTTTCCTAGTGCTGTTAAATCTGGTATAACTCCAAAATATTTTTGCGCACCACCTGTAGATAATCGAAAAGTGATAACTTCATCAAAAATAAGCAAGATGTTATATTTGGTAGTAAGTTCCCTTAATCCTTGAAGATACTCTTTTGAAGCAATAACTCCTCCTCCTGAACCCAGTACAGGTTCTAGAATCATAGCAGCAATTTTCTTATGATGCTTTTTCATAACCTTTTCTACAGCTTCAAGGTCATTGAAGGGAACAATAAATACATCACGCAGAATCGTTTCAGGAACACCTTTCTCCACAGCTGCAATTGGCAAGTCTTTTGCAGTTAAATTAGGTGTTATGTTTACTTCCACATAATCATGTGAACCATGATAACCACCTTCAGTTTTAATTATCTTGTCTTTTCCAGTGAATTCTCTTGCAGCTCTTATAGCAAACATTGTTGCTTCCGTTCCAGAGTTGCAGAATCGAAGTAATTCAATTGAAGGAGTTCTTTCGCAAATGATTTTTGCTAATTCATATTGAAGTTTCATAGGGGCAGCGTGTGCAGTACCCTCACTTGCTTGCTTTTGTATGTTCTCTACTATCTTGGGGTGAGCATGACCATGTATGTTAACAGTCATACTGTTAAGACAGTCAATATACTCATTACCATCATGATCGTAAAGGTAACAACCTTCTCCTTTGGTAACAAAGAAAGGGTAAGGATAGAAATGAGCAACATTCCTTGTACCTCCACCAGGAAGCCATTTATTTGCTTCCTCAAAATGCTTCTTTGAGTTAATTGTTAATGATTCATATTTCTCAATAATCTGTTTTTTGATATTCTCTGATTCTTTCGACTGCAACAAATTAACACCTTTGAAATTTTTGGAATGTTTTTCCTTCAAAGTCAGTGTTATAAAAAGCTATGTTTCAAGAAATCTTTGTTTTTAATAGAAAAAAAAACAAAGTCGGAAAAAAAGAATCTTATTGACATAAATGAGTAAATTTGTAGTAATTTCAGTTTCAAGAGAAGATTGTGGATTTAACACCTATAAAACTAACTTAGAAAACTTAAAGAAATATCAAGTTTTGAGTCTAATTGATGATTGATTTAACCATAAATGAAAGAAGTTTAGAGGAGAACTTACAAAGAGCTAAAGAAAGAAACATTATTATCCCAACTTTTGCTCAACAGAAGAATCCAAAATTAATTTCTAAGGAGATTATAGAAGAATTGAAAGGTATAGGGTTGTGGGACATACATCCAAGAAATCTCTTTAGAATAACATGGAAAAATGAAGCGATAGTAAAGGGGGGGGGATATGGTAAACCGAATTATATCGAGTTACCTCCAGAGCTAACTGGTGTTGAAGCAAGAATTATAGCTTTAGTAGGGAAATACTTTCCAACAGGTGCGCACAAAGTTGGTGCAACTTTTGGTTGCTTAGTACCTCGTTTGATAACTGGTCAATTTAATGCTGTAATCCACAAAGCAGTTTGGCCAAGCACTGGAAATTATTGTAGAGGTGGTGCATACGATTCTACTCTCCTTTCTTGTGAATCTATTGCAATCCTCCCTGAAGAAATGTCTGCAGAAAGATTTGAATGGTTAAAATCTGTTGCAGGAGAAGTAATTAAAACGCCTGGGAGTGAGAGTAATGTCAAGGAAATCTTCGATAAGGTTTGGGAATTAAAGAAAACTAGAGATAACATCTTTGTTTTCAATCAGTTTGATGAGTTTGGGAATTATCTATGGCATTATGATGTTACTGGAAATGCAATAAAAGAAATCTTAGACACAGAATTAAATGGTGATAATCCACATGGTTTGGTTTTAACCACAGGTTCAGCAGGAACTCTTGCATGTGGTGATTTTCTCAAGAAAACCTATCCTCGGATGAACATTGTAGCAGGTGAAGCTCTTCAATGCCCAACAATGTTAATGAACGGGTATGGAGCCCACACAATTGAAGGCATAGGTGACAAACATATCCCTTGGATTCATAATGTGAGGAATACAGATATGGTAATAGCAATAGATGATAAAGATACACAGCAAATTATGAGATTATTTAACGAACCTGCGGGTCATAAATATCTGATAGAACAAGGCGTTTCAGCTGAGATAATTGATCAATTGCATTTATTAGGGATATCAAGTATAGCTAACATGTTAATGGCCATAAAATATGCTAAATATTTTGAATTGACAGACAAAGATGTCGTTATTACAGTTTTTACTGATTCAATGGAACTCTATCAATCAAGATTGAATGAAATGAATGAGAAACAAGGAGTTTTTACTAACGATGATGCATTACGAGCCTTTCATTCAAATATCGCGGGGCAAAAAACAGATAACATGCTTGAACTTAATTACTTACAAAGAAAAAGGATTCATCATTTGAAGTATTATACCTGGATTGAACAACAAGCAAGAGATCTAGATGAGCTCAATGCTCAGTGGTACGAACCCGATTATTGGAAATCAATTCAAAATTCAGTGGATCCAATAGATGAGCTAATTGTAACTTTTAATGAAAAAGTAGAGCAAATTTGAGGTTATTGAGCATGAATTCTGAGGGTTTGCGATAGACCTTCTTCATACTCCTTTTTCGTTTTTTTTCTATAAGCTTTGTCTAGTTTCTCGCGCTTTTTATTCTTTCTTAATTACTCTCTCCAATCCGATCATTTTTCATTTAATCATTTTAGTATCTGTAAAATAATTATTCAGCCAACTTTTTATGCTAATTTATTCTTTTTCTATGATTCATTGTCAATTTTTTCCTCGTATATAAATGAAAGTACAGATTATATTTTGAAGAACATATGACCGAAGCCATTAGAGGAGATACTAAAGAATTGAAAAAAGATTTGATATCTTCACTAATTGACGTAGAAATAGATTCAAAAGAGAAGTTTCTTCGATCACTTGAAAAGCAGGAAGAGAAAGTACAAATATGTATTGATGAGATGATTGAAGTTCTTCAAGAACATGTCCCTAGAGAGTTTCTTATTCAAGCTGTAACTCAATTTGAGAACCTTCAATTATTATTAATTGTTAAGAAGTTAAATAATAGTAAACACTTTACAAGAAATCAGATAACAGTTAACTTTCTTGCAATTCTTGATAACCTGTTAGCGTCTGCATATGATAAATTATCACAATCTCATTTTAACATCCTTAGGGAAAATATGTTGGGTTTAAGCAGAGGAAAATCATTCAGCTATAATGAAATGAAAAAAATTCAGATTGAATTAATACAGAAGGGTTACATATCCAAAATAAGGAAATTAGGGTATACTCTACGACTAAAGGACCAATATTGTCAGATAATTAATCATATGATGTCAATATATCCTCAACATCTGGAAAAACTGAGTGCCATGGAAATTAAAGGGTATGATTTGGTTCATTCAAAATCCATTCCTAAAATTGAAGTAACACAGTCAGCAGCTGTAGTTGTAGGTTCATTAATTACTGACTATTTTAAGAAAAAAGATGAACAAATTCTGTTATGGAAGTATCTTGAAAATATAACAAATGAAGAGGAAGAAAAAATAAAGAGAAAGGTGTATCGTTTCAAATCTAATTTGAAAAATGAAAATGACAACTCAAACATATTTAGCTATAGTCTCAAATAATTCATTTCATCAGATTTATATAGTTCCCTAGAAGTGCGTTAAATATTATTTTAGAACGTGAAAATCTTGAATGCTGATGGAACAGACCCACCAAATACGTCTAAATCTCCATTGGAAGAAGGGATTTCTGCTGAACCAACATCTGAAACAATAAGTTCTCCTGAGGCTGAACCTACTTACTTAGATGTATTTAGAAATAAAGATTTCATGAAATTGTTGTCCGGTCAATTCTTTAGCAATTTTGGTGATGCAATATTCAGAATATCCATCATGTTTTTTGTCTATCGTATGACAGGATCAGCTACAGCTATGACATTAGTTCTAGCAGCTCAAACCATCCCATGGATAATTATCGGTCCCATTGCAGGTGTTTTTGCAGATAGAGTAAGTCGAAAAGCAATCATGATTGGAGCAGATATAATTAGAGGAATATCTATTCTAATGCTTCCACTCCTTCCTTATGTTTTTTCAACCAACACAATTATTTATGGTGTAGTAGTTATTACTTTCATTCTCGGTGCTGCTTCTGCTACCTTTGTTGCTCCTCGTTCTGCAGCAATACCTGAGATAACAGGAATGAGGCTCTATGTCAAAGCTATTTCACTCAGCCAATTAGTCTTTCAAACGTTAGCTGTGCTTGGACCAATTTTTGCTGCACCAATTTACGTTTTATTGG
Organism: Candidatus Heimdallarchaeota archaeon; assembly: GCA_019057375.1. Taxonomy (GTDB): domain Archaea; phylum Asgardarchaeota; class Heimdallarchaeia; order Heimdallarchaeales; family Heimdallarchaeaceae; genus UBA460. Next base: position 17,886 of record DXJF01000136.1, on the reverse strand, counting down.
AAGAACAAACATTCTGGATAACAAGTGGTTGTTTCTTCATTTCAGCTGTAGTTATTTACTTTACAACTATACCTTCAGCCTCAAGAGAAAAGGAAGAGAAAATTAGTTTCAAATTAGTTTTCAATGATTTGAAGAGTGGGTTTGCATTTCTGGTTAAACACCCAACTGTTAGACTGTTAATTTTCTTATTTACTTTCTTGATAATTGGAACAGCTTTCGCTGGACCGCTTTTACTCCCATATCTCTTTGAAATAAAACATAATGCAGTAGCTATACAGTATTTCAATATCCCATCAACTGTATTCAGAGGGTCTAATCCTTCATATTTAGCTGTACATTACTTCGGAGCGGTACTCGAAAATTACCAACCTTCCTTTTTGGAAGTTTTGAGAAATCTCTCTGACAAACAGTATGGCTTTCTTGGTGCAAGTAGTGCCTTAGGGTCAGTTTTAGGAAATCTTATTTTTGGAAAATTCGAGAAAAAAATAGGAAGGCCAAGAGCAATATTGCTTGGGTCAATAGCAATTGCTGGATATTACTTCGTATTCTTCTTCAAACCAGGATTCATTGTTCTACTTTTTGCAGGTTTAACTATGGGCTTTTTCAACGGAATGTTCAGTCTAGCTATCAATGCTTTATTTGCTGAAAATGTTCCAAATGAAATTAGAGGAAGAGCTTATAGTGCAACGAATGCATACATACAGGTATTAAGTGTTGCATGTTTAGCATTATCAGGATTAACTGCAGATTCAATAGGTTTGGTCATTACAATAACAGGATCTGGAATCTTTCTTCTTATCACAACTTTCATCATAATAGCTTTGACTAAAGTTTATAGATTCGCAGCTGAACCCCCAAATCCGAATCTTGGTTTAGATAATTAAGTCTTTTTTGAGAAAAAAATAGATTTATTATCTAATTTGAGAATATTGAATTGGTGAAAATGAACATTACAAAAGAAAATCAAGATTTACTTCTTGGTAAGAATATTGCTAATATTGCTACTATAAATCCAGATGGCTCTCCCCAAGTTACTCCTATGTGGATTGATTACGATTTGAATACAAACGAAATTCTAGTAAATACTGCAAAGGGACGAAAGAAAACAAGAAATATGACAGTAGGATCAAAGGTTGCTTTGAGTGTTCTTGATAGTTCTAATCCTTATAGATATCTTGGAGTTCAAGGGGATATAATAGAGGTGACAGAGGAAGGAGCTGAAGATCATATTAACAAACTTGCTAAGAAGTATATGGGTAAAGATAGGTATCCACTTCCTGAAGGTGAAATTAGGATATTAATAAGGATAAAACCAAAATATATTCATTCAATGGGTTAATTTCCTCTTTCAGATAAAGGACTCTAGTAGATTAAAGAAAACTATTTAATCCCTTTGTTCTTCTTTCTTGATCAAGTAACTGTTTCTTCCTTGGATTGTTTGCTTTTCCTGCGAATTTACCCAGTTTCCCGCTAGATAGAATAACACGATGACAAGGAATAATTGGACCAAATCTGTTTTTCATCATTACATTACCAACGAATTGAGCAGCTCTTGGAAAACCTGCTTTAGCAGCCAGTTCACCATATGAAACAGTTTCACCAACAGGAACTTCAAATAGTGTTCTTAATACCTTTTCTTCCTTTTCAGTAAAATCTGTAAAGTCAAACTCTATCTTAGGTAAATTATAATCGGTTCCATTTTCAATTCCGATTAAAGCTTTGATATATGGATGTTCATTTTCTTCAACACTTACATCTTCATCAACAATTCTTGACAAATAGGAAATAGCATCTTTCTTGTTTTTAAACGAAGAATGGGAGTAGTATAGTTTTTCTTCATTTAACAGAATCCCTGCCCAATTTTCTTTATTTTTGGAAATTACTATTTTCATCATATCACAATTTTTTTTAATTGTTTCAGTATATAAACAAATACCACTTGGAGATTCTTACATGCCTTTATCAGTTTTATCAATTGAAGAAAATCTTACTAGATATTTTGAGAATAAATTCCCAGAAAGGAGAGAAAGTAGAATATCAGAAATAACATCACTTGCAAAGGGTTGGGAAACAGAGCTATTTTCATTTAAATATAAATACATAGAGGAGGGAGATTCTATAAAAAAGCAACTAATTCTCAGAATTTATCCAGCTAGTAATGTCGAAAAGAAAACTAAATGGGAATTTGAGGTCCTAACATCTTTGTTTAAGGCAGGATTTCCCGTACCAGAAACTCATGTTCTTGAGTTGGATTTAGAATATTTCGAATACCCCTTTATCATTATGGATAGAATTAGTGGCAAGGATATGGGGGATGATTTTACCAAAGCTTTGCAAGAAGGAAATTTAGAAAAAATCACAAATGAAATTCTTCCTATACAAACAAAACTATTCGTGGAACTTCATAATTTGGATTGGAAAATACTTCCAATAGATTTTGAATCAGATAAAGAAATAACTCCTAGTTACTTACTGGATAGATTAATAAAAAATTCTGGAAAAAGGGCTGAAAAATTTCAACTTCAGGATTTAAATCCCATATTTCAATGGCTCAAAGAGAAAAAACACACTTTAAAATTTGAGAGGATTTCAATACTTCATAATGATTATCATCCTCATAATATCATTATTTCAGAAGAAGACAAAGCATACGTAATTGATTGGCCAGCATGTTTTGTTGGTGATTTTCGTCAAGATCTTGGTTGGACATTGCTGTTAACAGGTGCGTACACATCCAAGGAAATTCGAGATATGGTTTTGAAGTTTTATGAAGAAATATTGGGGTCAGAAGTACAAGATATAGAATACTTTGAGATTCTAGCTGCTACAAGGAGAATTATGGATATGTTCATTTTTCTAGAACAAGAATCGGAAATAGCAGGTATAAGGGATGAAACAAAACAACAGATCAAAGAAACAGCTTTCCATTTGGAATATGTTGCTAAGTTGGTCAAAGATATTACTGGCATTTCAATCCCCAGATTCAATGAATTAATTCAATCACTTTTAATAGAGTGAGATGACAATATCATTTGAGAATTACAGAAACTAAAAACATAATAGAAAGGCTTGTACGAGAGATAGTTTATGAATGAGATTAAAATTGTAAGTTTTCCATATAAAGGTGAAATTCTTCATGGAAGTATTGTAAGGAAGAACAAGAAAACGGTTACAGTTAAAACAGAATCTCATACATTTAGAGTTCCTTATTCATTATTAACTCCTACAATGAAACCTCCAAAACCAAAGACTAGAACTAGAAATTGGTCTGCTTCCCAAGCTAAAGATTACAAAAAATCTTTGGAAACAACAATTAATTCTTTACCTAGAGGGAGTGCTAAGGTTCTGCAAGTTTCAGTGAAGTTTCTTGCTGAAGCCTTGAACAATGGAGATGAAGAAGCAATTAATAACTATGCAAATGAGACACTTGCTGAGTTAAACAGAACCTATAAGTTACCTCATTTACATGTATATACAGGAGGTAAAAGACGTTTAACAAGACGAGGGGGTCAATACTATGGCGTTTATAAAACTCGGGGAGAGGAGAATCAAAGACATTCAATCTCAGTTTACAGCAGAACAGCTAAAACCAAAAAGTATGTAGCACCAAAAACATTTCTTAGAACATTGATTCATGAATGGGGACATCACTATGATAAGTATAAATTGAAACTTGCTCATACTTATCATACAAAGGGATTCTATGAAAGACTGGATGCTATTTACTCAAAGCTCAAAGAACCTTTAGGGTAAATAGAGAAAAAAATTTCTAGAATCAATCTAGTTAAATTCATGTGGTTTTGCAGTTATTTCTTTATGCTTAAAACAATCCACCAAGTGATCGTTTACCATACCAACAGCTTGCATAAAAGCGTAGATAATGGTGCTTCCAACAAACTTCATTCCTCTTTTTTTCAGATCCTTTGATATTTTATCTGAAATTTCTGTTGTAGCTGGAACTTCTTTCCATGATTTTACATTTTTATTTATGGGTTTATTTTCGACAAATCCCCAGATAAAATTACTAAAAGTTCCAAATTCCTCACGTATCTTTAGGAAGACTTGAGCGTTGAGAATAGTAGAGTTAATCTTTAATTTATTTCTGATTATTCCTTCATCTTGTAATAACCTTTCAACATCCTTCTCGTTATATTTGGCTATTTTATTGAAATCGAAACCATTGAAAGCTTTTCTATAACCTTCTCTTCGTCTTAGTATAGTCATCCAGTTTAATCCAGCTTGTGCTCCTTCTAAAATTATAAACTCAAATAATATTGTATCATCATAAACTGGAGTTCCCCATTCATTGTCGTGGTAATCTCTAGAGAGATCATCTTTATCCCCCCAACACCTTTTAGCTTCCATCTTTATTCCTCGTATAATATGAACCAAAAGATTTCAGAATATAAACTATAAGTATAGTCAATAGACTATTAAAAATATGAATTATTAGCCTACTAGTTTTCTACGCATATATTCATACTGTTCTGTTACTCCAGAATCATCTGCCATCCTTTTGTATATTGAATCTGGTACATTCAGATTTTTTAAGGAAGAGGATGCATATAGTTTTTGTTTAAATTGAAGAATTTTTTTATACCAGAAAACTGCAAGAAGAATAATTCCAGCTACCACTATTATAGTAAAAACTACAAATAATATGATGGATATAGTCGAAACCATTCTCACTTAATAATGTGTTTTTCAATATAATAAACATATTGTAATAGTGACAAACATAAGCTAAGAAGCACATTACACTTCACCAAAATGCTCCTTCTTCCCTCTTTTTTTCCAATTCTTATTCTTTAGCAAATATTACTAGATACTCTTATTCTCCTCAATCCTCTTGCAATGTAAACCAAAAGATTTCAGAAAATAAACTGTAAGTCAAATCAAAAGTTTGTTTAATAGTTCTTTCCCCTAAAGATAAGGTAATCTACCCACTTCCAAGGATTTTTTTTAGCAGCTCTGCCATAAATACTTCTAGAAGGTTCTTTTGAATCTGCCTGAACTTCTCTCTCTTCGCTTCGTTCATCATAATATCGATAAGCTTTCCTTCTAGATTTTTGTTCAGTTTTTTGTTCAGATTTTTGTTTAGTCAATCTATTCACTTCAAAATAATGGTTAAAAATCCTTAGTGATAAGAGTATTCTTTTAGTTCTTAAAGACAAAATGTATGAGAGAAAGGTTTATATATCAGAATGGGACTTTTAGTATTGAACAGAAAGTCCAATACCGAAAGTAAAATACTTTCAATTTAAAGTGATTATAATGAAAGACAAGAAAGAGAGAGATAAAGATGAATTCCCAGAAGGTATTAATGAGGAATTCAGAACTGTTCGTTTCTACTCCAATGTTAATGGAGTTGAAAAAGAGTATGGATATGACTACAAACGTGACGCTGAAGGAAAAGAAGAATATAGTGAATTAGGGGAGATTCCTGACGAATATGGGAAAGAATTCTTCGATAAAATTCACAGTCTTGAAAGATCTTTTAATTTGGATAATGATTTTTTCACCCGCTCTTTTGAGAGATTTGCCAATATTTTCCCGGGTTTAGATCGTTTGATTGGGAATTTTGGTCATCCTAGACTTGTCAGTGGTACTGAGAAAACTATAGCTGCACCTATTCAAAAAGAGGATAGCGAATATGAAACAGCTTATGATCTTCAAGTCGATAAAAACAACAAAGAGTTATATCTAATTGTTGAGCTTCCAGGTTTTGCTAAGGAACATGTTAAGTTAAAATTTGTCAAACAAGGATTAAAACTAGAAGCAGATAATGGTAAGAAACAAATCGACACAAAAATCCCTATTCAATATAGTATTGATAAGGAGAAAAAAATCTCCGCAACTATGAAAAACGGCATTCTAGAAGTAAAGCTTAAGCTGCTGGAAACCGAAAATGGGAATGGTACAGATATTCCCATTAACTAATTTTACATTTATGATTATTAGGTGATAATATGTCTGCAACAGAAGAAGATAATAGAAAACATTTGAGAGTAAAGGAAGCTCTCCAGAGAGATGTAGGTAGAGGAATAGTTAGAATATCACAAGATGTAGCTGATGTTTTGAACATTGGAACAGGTGATATTGTAGGTATAGAAGGAACTAAGAAAACATATGCTCGTGCTTGGAGAGGTGTACCAGAGGATCTTGGTAAGAACGTTATTAGACTTGATCGTATGATCAGAATGAATGCTAACGTTGGTTTAGATGATAGAGTAGCTATTGACAAAGCATCTGCTTCTAAAGCAAGAAAGATAGTTTTAGCTCCAACAGAAAGAATTCAAATACAGGGTTTTGAAACTTGGTTAAAACAAACCCTTGAAGATAGAGTATTGACTCCAGGTGATGTTATCCCAATAGGCTTGGGTATGTCAAAGAAGATATTTTTAGGAGTTGTTTCAGTAACACCAGCTACTGATGCAGTAATAATGTCTTCTGAAACCAATATTCAAATTACAGAAAAACCCTGGGAAGATGTAAAAGCTGCTGATGTTAAACGTATTTCCTATGAAGACATTGGGGGTTTAGGTGATGAAATTTCGCGTATACGAGAAATGATTGAATTACCTCTTCGACATCCTGAGTTATTTAAGCGAGTTGGTATTGAACCGCCAAAGGGCGTTTTACTCCATGGTCCTCCAGGAACAGGAAAGACATTATTAGCTCGAGCTGTTGCTAATGAAACAGAAGCCAGTTTTTACGTGTTATCAGGACCAGAAATAATGTCTAAATTTTATGGTGAATCTGAACAAAGATTAAGAGATTTGTTTAAAGAAGCTAGTGATAACGCCCCTAGTATATTATTCATTGATGAGTTAGATGCTATTGCACCAAAGAGAGAAGAAGTAACAGGGGAAGTCGAAAGACGAGTAGTAGCACAATTATTAGCTCTGATGGACGGTCTTGAATCTAGAGGACAGGTCATTGTTATTGGAGCTACTAACCGAGTAAATGCTATAGATCCTGCACTACGAAGGCCTGGAAGATTTGATAGAGAAATAGAATTAGGCATCCCAGACAGAGGTGGGAGATATGAAATTTTACTCATTCACACTAGAGGTATGCCACTGAACGAGGATGTTGACTTGAGTAGATTAGCAGATATGACACATGGTTTTGTTGGAGCAGACACATCAGCTCTTGTAAAGGAAGCAGCTATGCAGTCTCTTCGCAGAATTCTTCCAAACATCAACTTAGAAGAAGAAATCCCATTAGAAATCCTGCAGAGCATAGATGTTACTAATGAAGATTTTCTTAATGCTCTAAGGACAGTAGAGCCTTCTGCATTAAGAGAAGTTTTTGTTGAGATACCCAATGTAAGTTGGGAAGACATAGGTGGTTTAGGTGACGTTAAAAAGGAAATGCGTAGAGCTGTTGAATGGCCTTTGAAATTCAAAGGTTTGTATAAATCTATGAAAGCTCAAGCTCCTAAAGGTATTCTACTCTATGGCCCCCCCGGAACAGGAAAAACATTAATTGCTAAAGCTGTCGCACATGAATCTGAAGCTAATTTCATCTCTGTTAAAGGTCCTGAAGTCCTATCAAAATGGGTTGGAGAAAGTGAGAAAGCTATTAGAGAAATATTCCGAAAAGCAAGACAAGCTGCGCCTTGTGTTATTTTCTTGGATGAGATTGACTCAATCACTCCTGTAAGAGGTAGAAGTTCAGATTCGGGAGTTACTGAGAGAGTTATTAGTCAGATACTGACAGAACTTGATGGCTTGGAAGAATTAAGAAATGTTGTAGTTATTGCTGCATCAAACAGACCTGATATGATAGATCCTGCCTTATTGAGACCAGGACGATTTGACCGTTTAGTGAGAGTCACATCTCCAAACTTTGAAGGCAGAAAGCAAATAATTGAAATTCATCTTAAAGATGCACCTCTAGCTAAAAGTGTTGATCTAGATCATTTAGCAAGAGAAACAGAAGGTTTTTCAGGGGCAGATATTGCGGCCATTGCAAGTGAAAGCAAATTGATTGCTATCCGAAATTATGTTATGGAACATGGCGAAGATGCAGCTAGTGGAGAAAGTTTTGATGAAGAAAAATGTGATTGCATAATAACTCAAGAAGTTTTACTGGAAGCATTAGAACAAGCTAAACCCACAGAAGAAAGAGTAGGTACTGTAAGTAAAGATATCAGAAAAGAATCCATCAAAAAGGATATGGGATTTGTTTAATCCCTTTTCCTGATTTGTTGAGGTGAAAAAATGCTAGGGAACACAGAAGAAGACCAAGAGTTAGATGTTTTTGAGATCTTAGACTTTTTATCAAACTCTACTAGAAGAAAAATTCTCGAATTATTAGCAGAAGAAGATCTTTATTCTTTTCAGCTTTCCCGATTGTTAGATGTTTCTCCAAGGATTATAGCAAAATATCTAACTGAGCTTGAAAATATAGGCATTGTGTCAATGGTGGATAGGGTGAGTGATAAAGGTCCTACAAGAAAATATGCAAAATTGAATCAAGCCTTTTCTTTAATCATCGATGTTGGTCAAAATACTTTTAATGTAAACTATTTTTCTACAAGTGAAGTTGTTCAAGACTCATCAAAAGAAGAATCTAAGAAGAAGCAAGAGCTTAAAATACAGATTTCGAAAGAGCTCGCTAATATCAGAGATTGCGTAAAAGAAAACATTGTAGATATCCAAAAGCTTGATTCACAAAGAAAAGTCTTTGTTCAAGAGATAAACAAGGCTTACATTAGATTAAATGAATTGGTTGAGAAAACAGTTTATGTTTATCAAGATAGAGATATAATTCGAAGTATATTCAAGATTTTACTAAACAAGCCAGAAAATAAAGTTTCATTAACTGAACTTGCTAGTCGAATGAGAATATGGAGAGGCGACTTGAGCAACAGACTAGACCGCTTAGCTAATGAAACAGAATTCATTAAATATGAGAAAGATAGAAGAGGGGAAGTTTGGTATTCTATCTAATTTTTTATATTACTCAAATTAATCTCTACTTTGGATTAAGTTGACTTTACAAAGGGACACTATTCTTCATATTGGCTTTGATGACACAGATTCTCTTCAGGGAAGCTGCACAACTCATTTAGCAACAATTATAATTGAAGAAATTGATGCTCAAGTCACTTTTTTGGATTACCCCAGACTTATCAGGAATAATCCAAATATCCCATGGAAAACTAGAGGAAATGGAGCAATAGGGTTCACAATAAAAACACCAGAGGAAGAGGTTGATCAAGTAATTGTTACAATCAAAAAATCTATTGAAAGCTATTATCAACCAGATGAAAATACAAACCCAGGATTAGTAGTAGTAAAAGGAAACATACCTGAAATCATTAAAGAATTCTCAAAGAGAGCATTAATTGAAGTACTCTCTATTGAAGAAGCAAAGGATATTGCTACCAATCACTGTTTCGATCATTACTTTATTGGAAATGGTAGAGGTTTAATTGGAGGACTTGCTGCTATAGGTAATAACCTGAATCCGAGAAATGAAGATTTTACATATGAGATACTAACATACAGAATACCTGATAATTATGGAACAAAGAGAAGATTAGAAGAAGAAACGGTTTATGAAATGGATAACAAGCTATCGCCAGAGGTTTTCAACAATATAGATGAAGAAACAAACAAAATTTTAATTTGTCCTGCAGGACCAGATCCTGTTTTTTATGGAATTAGAGGGGAAGAAGCCGATAAGCTATTAGAAGCATCGTCTATTGTAAAACCAAAAGAACCATTGGATAATTACTGTATTTTTAGAACTAATCAAGGAACTGATCAACATTTTAACTATGCTGACAATCAAGTAGAAAATTTCAGAGTCTTCAAAGGAATTATTCAGATTACAAAAAAACCTCAAGTACTTCTTGGAGGACATATAATCCTTCAAGGGAAAATAGAACATAGCGAAAAACTAGTTGATTTAGCAGCTTTTGAACCTAGTAAAGGTTTCAAGAAAAAGATAAACAAATTGCTCCCAAATGATAGAATTTTAGCTTATGGTGGTATTAAATATAAGAAAGAGCTTAAGATTCATACAATTCAGTTAGAAAAGTGCGAAATTCTCACTATCTCTGATCACTATAAAGAATCTTCACCTTATTGTCCTAAGTGTAGTAAAAGAATGACTAGTGCAGGTCGTAATAAAGGTCATAAATGCAAGAAATGTGGATTCAAAGATTCAAATACTCAAAAAATTAAAACTAAAATTGAAAGAAAGATTGACATAGAACTTCTAATTCCACCAGCCCAAGCACAGAGACACTTAGTAAAACCACATAGAAGATATACAGTGAAGAGAAAAGAGAGAGTTAAATTCGTTGAAAATTGGTGGAAAAAATACACTAATTTATGAACCACCCATCCAAAACTACCTTGCCCAAAAGTGTAACCTATCTTAGTTGAGTTAACACAATGATTTTTATGGCAGGAGATATACTTATATATGTTTCTTTCTTATATAAACTTTGGTGATGAGAAATACTAGTTTAATACAGCTGACTCAATCAATCATTAATCTGACTTAGTTGGGTTTTGATAAGAGGGATGAGTTTACTAGTGTAACTAAAAGAGCGTAAATAGAGAAGAGTTAGGACATTATTTGCATACAACATAGATTTGTTTATGTCCTATCTATCCATTCGAATACAAGAAAAGCAACGAGCTAAAGAAATACTTTGATGAAGTTGAAACAAAAACAAATACAAATCCAAGAGAATGTTTGCAACAACTCATCACTGATCAAACGGAGTGAAAAAAATGAACAAAAAACTGAGAAATACTGTAATATTAATTGTTATGGTGTCTACTTTGGGTTTTTCAACATCCTTTGTTAAAGCTGATACACTTTATGTAGATGTTGAAATAACGATAAAAGAGATAAATTTTCATCATTTTGCTAATGATGGAGATTATGTCGGAGCAGGAGAAATAGGATTTAAAGTTACTGCAATAGCTGGAGAATACTATTTTGACTACTATGGTAATTTAGGAAAAGGTTTACATACAATAAGTAGAGATAATTATTTCTTCTTTGAGAGATATCCTCTTAATCCCGAGCCCTATTTCATAATTGAAATTTGGGATAAAGATGGAGGCGACTATGAAAAAGATTTAGTTTTCCGAGCAAGACTAGAAATTGGAAATCCTCATGGAGAAGCTACATATGACTACAATGGTTTATATTGCTCTGCATCGTATTATGCTCCAGGAGAGGTATGGCTCCATAGTTGGAATTTTGAAATCCCACAGGGTCAACATACCACCTATCCACTAATAGAGTATTATATGGTAATTGATATTGCTGAGGTTGAGTGGTACAGAACTACAGATTATATACCAAAAACAACTATTGATATAGATCTCACATATTACTACTCAGATATTGGGTAGAATACTACCCATTTTACATTTTTTTTAAATAGAAATACATTTAAATAAACAAATCTTTGTATGGAGTGGATGCAGATTGTTAAATATAGGAGATAAATCTATTAAATTTAGATACTTAATTGTACCTCTGATATTGTCTTCAATCTGCTTCATAACAATCTATTCAAATGATTTAACAATATATTATGGAAATTATGATGAAATAATTTCTGATTCTTTCACAGATTACATGGCTATAAAAGAAAATGTCTCTTATCTGTACACAGAAGACTATATAGACATTAACATTCAAGCACAACTTCAGCTTGACGAATATTCACATATAGGTTTTATGTCAAGTACAATTGAAATAAATCATACTGAAACTTTTCCAGTGACGGTTATTTGGGCACCTGAAGAATTTTACAATAATCAATGCAATTTGTCTATTGAAGAAAACGGATTTCTTATAGATAGTTCATTAAGAGATAAAAATTTGAATATTTCACAGTTACTTTTTACATCCTTTCAGTTTGAGGGGAGTCTTAATGTGAATAATACTTTATTATTTCAAGGATTTGTTCCTCTAAGTAAAATAGCTCAGATGAAAATCTTAGAAGCTTTCTTTTACAAGTATATAGATGGAAATTGTATGTTTATTAACGATGAAACTTTTGATAATCTCTTTGGTGGATATTTCAGTCAAATTGAAACACAGGAAGCGTTTATATTTAAATTTAAAAGATCTCAAATATACAATCAGCCAATCGAAAATATTATTACTTATCTAGCTACTGAAGAGGAAAAAATTCATTATATATTTGAAGTAGATGCTGAAGACATTAACAATAACAGGATAATCATTCAATACTCATTGAAAGGTCAATTAGAGTTATTCAACAGCAATTTTCAAGAAGTTAGAGTATTTCAAAGGATATCTCTCTATTTGCTAATTTCAATCATTGTTATTCTTTCCTTAGTATTTACTTCCCAAGGTTATCTAAATTCTCAGAAAAACAGGATTGCTTTATTTAAAATGAGGGGAGGAAAGGATTATCAAATATCACTAACTTTTGTTTCAACAGAAATAAAAGCTATCGGAATAGTTTTTATCTTGAGTTATATTTACTCGTTAATCTATCTAAGAATTACAGAACCACTTTTTCTACGATTTGGTTTAAACTATGCTAAACTTGCAGGTACTGTGCTAGCATTTGTTGTTTTGAGTGGTTCATTTCAACTGTTTCTTCTTATACAAAAAACAAGAAGAACTATTAACGAAGCGAATATAGATTCTACACTTTTTCGAAAGCTTTACAACATAGCAAAGGAGATTTTTATCTTACTTATTCCTGTTGCTCTTGCTACCTTATTCTTTATTAGCATATATCTTCTGCTTTTTGGAAATGAAAATGACATTAATTACTGGTTATTTGGAATATTTTGTGCTGTATTACTGATCTTCAGTTTATTATTAAACAAACACCGTATTTTAAAAATTGGAACATTAGTTAACTTGTTATTTGCAAAATTCTATTCAGTTTTTAAATATACTAAAAATCTTTCCAGAAAAGTTCTAATAAAAGAAAAGGGGATTGCTAAGCTCCTTGTGATTTATGTGATGGTAATATCGCTTTTTTTCTCTGTGCTTGATTCGTTTGCCACTTTTAACATAAGAAATGAAGCTTATAATGAAATTGGTGATTTGACAATTGTCTATCCAATAGCTAGTAGTAATGATGTTTATAATCAATTAAGTGATTATGTTGATTCTTCTATAGATTTCTATCACACATATTTCAGGACAGAGGTCATCAGTTTAACAGACACGCAAGGAACATTTTCATATAGTTTAGATGGTTTTATCATAAATCAGAGTAAAATCCAAAACTTATTTGATTCTCAGCAATATAAAGAGGAATATTCAGGAGAAAAGAATATTGAGGATATCAAACAAGAATTTGAAAACAAGACAAATTCTGTAATTATCCCAAAGGGACTATCAGAACTAATAAACAAAAGCACTGGAAATTATTTTTCTTATACACACTCTTCTACTGGTAACTTGAAATACACAAAGGAGATAATAGATGTTGTTGATATAATTCCAACTTTTTCCTGGCTAAGTTTTTATTACTTTACTTTATCTCCTGAGAATCCATATTACGTCCTGCTAAATGGCAACAACTCTGATGTATCATCATATGAATCTGTTGATACCTTATCAATCCTTTTCTTGAAAAACGGTACTACTAAAGAACAATTTATATCCTTGATTAATTCATGGAATAGTGAGTATCATTACGACATCTCAGTGATTGATTTTGGTCACACTAAGCTTGTTGATACAGATTACAGTGATGTATTTCTGAGATCTGAACAACTTATCACAATAATCATAATTTTGAGTATATTGTTAAGTTACTATATCTTTGAATATTGCAGACAGGTTTTCAATGAACAGCTTGATGGATTTAGTGTTTTCTTTGCTAGAGGAATATCAATTAAGCAAGGGATTTTCTTTGCTTTGGTTCCATTGCTTCTGTTTCTATATTTTCTCATGGTATTTGGGAATCTTTTTGGATGGATATTTACATCCATTCTTTCCTACAATTTTCAACCTTATGACTATCTGAAAATCAGAATATCAGTTTTTCCTTATTCTCTATTAGCGCTTCTTCTACAGTTTGTATATTTAACAACTATAACTAGTATCTCTGGTTTCATTCATTTCAGAAAATTAAAAAAAGCCTTGCCAGCTATCCAAGAGTTTGACAACCCTTTATTTGAACTGGAGGAGCAAAAATGAAACTATTGCTATTGCTGAAAAAAGGTCAGAAGAAAACGCTAATAGTTGAGTGTGTAATAATTTTGTTTCTGTTTATTTCATCTTTATTTTTACTCTCACTATTCGTATCTGATTATTATGATAGATGGTCAAATCTCGTATTACCACAAAACGAAGTAGATTTAGAGGTGCTTGTAGAACAAAATTTCTCTAATTATCTAGAATCTTATTCATCTTTCACAGGTAGTTTCAAAGAGTATAACTATCATTCGATGGATTTGCTTCCAAGAACCTTGCTTAATCTAAATTCTAGTGACACGAACTACACAAATTATAATCTAATCTTATTAAATTCTAATTTATTGACAGCTCTTAATTTGTCTTTAGATAATGATGAAGTGATAATTTTCCATCAAAGCAACTATGATTTTGAATTAGGTAGTCTGTCTATTGAATGGAGTGTTCCTTCTTACAATGAAAGTATTTTCTTGGTAGATTCAGTAAACGAGACCATTTTTTTGGATATAATGAATTTTGGAGATTTAGTAATAAACAGAAAAATTCTCAACTTGAATATTCTTATGTCAGAAAATTCTTTCTTCAATTTTGCATCAACTGTTGGTTATAGTACTCTATTGAGTTTTGCAGCAAATGATTCTACTTACCATTATACTTTTCTTAAATGGGACAAAAACTATACAATTAACTTCCTTCCACAAAAAGTGCAGAAACTACATAAACTGTGGGCAAGTAATATAAGATTCGAATTTTTAAACTTTTATGGTTTTTATAACGAGAATAGAGATTTGACAATTGTTTTAACTTTCAATGATATTTTTTCAGAAAGAATAGCTGCTTTCCGCACAGAAATGAATACAACATTTTTAAGCACATCTCTATTAGTTTTAGTTACTACTGGAATTTTTCTCTTTTCCACTTATCTCTTTCTTAAAAATAACCAAAGAGAATTGAAAAAAATCTTAAATATTTTTAAAGATAGAGGAGCTGGTTACTCACAATTAGTAAAACGGGTTGTCTCTATCCAAATCTCTGTATCAATAATTAGTTTAGCAATTTCCTTCTTAATAACTTTCATAGTGTTATTCCTAAATGGAACTAGCAAATGGATATTTTCCAGAATTTTGATGTCTGCTGAACTTTGCACAATTTTTGTTTGTGTAATTATTTTCCAATATTCTCTAACTTCAGCTATCAGGTATAAAGATATTTCAAGCTCAAAAACTGAGAGAAACTATTCTAAATCAAAGAAAATTAGTATTTTGATTCAAGCAACAGCTATGGTATTAGTTGTTGTCTCCATTACACTTTTTTGGACTTTGAATAAAGTAACACTGCAATCACAATATCTCTCCACAGGATGGATTTGGACAATTTCATTGAGTTTCTTTGCTTTCTTTATTATGCTAGTTTTTTCTCCAAAATTAATTGTATTAGTAATGAGAAAAACCCTTGCCAAGATTTTATCAGTTCTTACTTCTTTACACTTATTCATTTCTAAACTCTTCTTATCCATATATAGAACAAAAAAACAATTGTGGTCTCTCTACTTCTTCTTAATTTTCTTTACTTCCTTCCTATCTTCAAGTTTTATAACATTAAGACAGCATAGCGAACAATATTATTCATCTCAAAAATTAATGGATGTCTCTATTCTTGTGAATTCGGATATTATTCCTGAAATAATCCAGGAGTATGGGGGTACAGAATATCTATTGTCTTATATGAATAGTGTCTTTTCAGGACAAATTTTTGAGAGTTATATCTATATTACTAACCCCCTAAGATTCTATGATCAAATGATTTTTACTACGAGTTATTTCCAAGAACTTTCTAATTATGAGGTGTTCCAACAGCTTAACAGTTCTACTGATAAAGTGATTGTATCTAGTCAAATTATACAACATCATCAGTTTTCAATTTCTGATAACATTACTGTACCAAAATTCTTGTCAAATGGAAGTATATTTTATGATCAAAAAATTCTGATTGACTTTACAACCTATCTACCATTTTACACAAATCTAGTCGGAGATTCTTGGTATATAATGAAATATGATGATAGTGATAATAATACACAATTCCAAAGCGCAATTTTTAGTTTCAGTAAGAACACTGAAAATATATCAGAATTTTATAACTATTTAGAAGAAAAGGAAATAGTGAACTTAGTACTTCATGATGCAGATAATAGCAATTTGAAAACATATACCTATGAACAACTATTGCAGAGTCTTAAAATTACTATAATTTTCGTAAATCTGATGATTCCAGTAATCCTTACATTAATTCTGGTTGATATAAAGCGGGAAGCAAGGAAGCAATTAGATTTTCTGAAGATGAGAGGTATGAAGAAACCTCTATCCACCTCATCTGTATCGTTTTGGTTTACAAGTCATACACTTCTTACATCTGCTTTCGCCATAATTCTAGCGGTTTTTGGTCTTCAAATTATCCTATCTATCTACAATATATCAAATAATTTCCCAATAATTCTAAAAATCTCATGGTTATCATTTATCACACCCATCTTTTTGATTCTTCTTGGATTACTTCAACCAGTTGAATCATTTTTACAAATTAGAAAATCAGGACGATTAAAATATAAAAATCAAAATAATGAAAGTGAAAGAAATGAATAAAAAAGAACAGATAATAAAGGTGCTAGATTTAGTTCATGTATATAAAGGCAAAGTTGAGACAATAGCTCTTCCAGGAATAAATCTAAATATCAACAAAGGTGAAAGAGTTGTTGTACGTGGTAAATCTGGTATTGGTAAATCAACTCTTCTTCATTGTCTAGCTGGCATTTTAAGACCAACAGCAGGAAAAATACTTGTTGAATTCAGAAATATTGTTGATTATGATGAAGATCAACTAGCTGATTATAGATGCAAAACCATTGGTTTAATTTATCAATCTTATAATCTTGCCTCCTTTCTTACAGTGAAAGAAAACATTGAATTCCCTATGGTTTTAGCTAAAATTGTGAAAGAAAAAAGAGAAAAACGGATTAATGAGCTTGTAGAAATGCTTGAGATAGAGCGTTACCTTAAACAAAAACCCTCATACCTCAGTGGAGGAGAACAGCAAAGAGTTGCAATAGCTGTTGCTTTAGCTAATAATCCGCCAATTGTTCTAGCGGATGAACCCACAGGCAACATAGACTCTGAAATCTCTACAACCGTATATGAGCTCCTTTCAAACATGTGTATAGCATACAACACAACTTTAGTTATGGCTTCCCATGACCCAGAAGCATCCAAGTATGCAGATAGGGAAGTTGTCCTAGCAAAGATTAAATCGCAAGAACTATAATGTGTTCTATCACTTTATTATATAAACAAGAATTGTTATTAAGTGATAAACCTTTCAACCTCTAAAATAAATTCTTCATAGTTTTGATTTCCACAACATTTTAGCAACTTAATGAGAAAAGTTATATACTGGTTTTGAGTAAAAAAGAGTGAAAAAGAAATTGATATCAGTGACGGTTCTTTAGAATTATAAATTAAGAAAAGGATATAATTAGGAAAAGACAAAGGTGTACAAGAAGATGAAAGCAGTAATTCTTGCAGGTGGTAAAGGAGTAGATCTTTTTCCACTCACTCAAACTAGGCCAAAACCAATGATTACGCTTCTTGGTAAACCTATTCTAGAATATCTGATTAAAGAATTGAAAGAAGTTGGTTTAACTGATATTTTAAT
>DXJF01000135.1 GCA_019057375.1 Candidatus Heimdallarchaeota archaeon | reverse complement strand
GATCTCAAGAACATACATTATTATATTTTGAGTGTAGAAGCCATAAGAAGGCAGAATTTGGCATTTTCTCTTTTTGATAAGAATGTCTTTTTTCCCTTAAATATGGCTATTACTATTATTTAAAAATAAGTTAATAGGAGGATAGGAAAATGGCTATAAGTAAAAATAAGACGGGAATTAGTCGTGAACTGGCAGAATTTAATGATACTTTTTCAGACTCTAGACCAACTTCTTCTGATCAGCTATATAGAAAGATATTAAAGGTAAATTTTGATTCTCTACGTCCTATCGCGCGACGACAGATTGCAAACCTCATGAGACAATACAACTATCATCCTCACAGGTCTATTTATATTCTTTACATAAATCTTATCATTTTAGATGAGAAGGTATTTCGAAATTTAAATTATAGTAATTTATTTACAAAAAAAAGTGAGTAAAAGAATGAGTAAAACAGAAAAAAAGGAACCATCAGAATTGAATCGCTCTGTCCATCAGGATTCTGAACCCCCTGAAGTGGTGTATAGCAAATTATTTCAGGACGGAATAACCCGATATAGAATAAAAGAACATTTAGTTAAAGCTCATGAAAAAAAGAAACTTATCGACATTTTTTTCTTTGAGCTCTCTAAGGAACCCTTACCAAAAGGTCACCTTGAATTCTTAGATGAGTTGATTTACCGTTCCAATAGAAATGTTGTTAAGAAAAACACAAAGAAGCCTAAGAAGAACATTCATTGGAGAAAAATCGATCTATGCCATCATAAAGAATACCCAAAAGACTCTTCTCATAAGACAATAATAGATAAAGATGAGTTTTTAGAAAATGCTATAGAAAACTTTTCAGATGATTCTGTAAAGTTCCAAGTAGAACCTCAAGAATCCCAAGACTCTCTTATTGAAGTAGACGAAACAAAGCCAAAGAGACATATTTGCATTGAGAAAATATTTGCTCCCAATATGGATTTTATAATCTCTAAAGATACCTCTAATAAAAAATCAAGACTCAAGAATTTTGGTAAAACATTTGGATATTCGTTAATTGTGGAGATTGTTGTATTATTTTTTATAGCTAGAAATTATCTTTGCTTTCCAATATCTGCGTTCATTATCAATTCTTATCTTGATCTATTCATCACTATACAAATGGTACTCATTACTGTAAGACATTTCATTTTATTTATAAAGAGACAGGAGCGGATTTTCCACGTACCATTCTTTTTCACCGTAGTAATGTGGTTTTGGGTGGCAATAGCATATGCTTCATATAATCATGCGACGTTCATCGCTACATCTCTTGGAGCCCTGTTCTTATTCGTACTTTTCGAAGTTACTTTCTATTTTATGAAATATAATATTTCAAGAAAGCCTGTTATTATCTCCTTATACATAATAGCATGTCTATGGTTTTCTTATTTTATACCCCCTCTCCTTCCCTTGAATCCTTCTTATTTATGGATTTATATTCAAATAGGAGTGTGGTTTTTTGTTGCTTCTGAAATTATTGTTGTATTTGCTCTTGGTTACATACCAAAGGGTTTCAAAATGCTCTTTTCTCTCATTAAGAGGGCAGGAGTGTGGATAGGAAGATTTTTCATTAGAATCGCAAACTCTTCTAAAATTATCAAACTCCGTAAAAATCTAAAATCTTTTATTGGAAAGATCAGAATAAAGATAGACGATACCAAGAACCCAAGAAATATTAAGCTCTATGTGAAGATAGGTATACTTTTTGGGTGTATTAGTCTTGTTGTCTTTATTAGGTATACGCATTACCTTGTAATGAATCTTGCGGTCGTTGGTATCATTTTTTCTGTTTTAGCTACTTTAATGGTGATAGGGTATCTATTCATATTCAGAAATATAGGCAAGATCTCCCTTAATGGTAGTAAAGTTAGCTCCCCTATTCAAAAGGAAGTTCATTTAAAGGAAAAGGATTTTAAAGAACTTAATGAGATGGAGATCGCAGAGATTGTTGAGGAAATCTATTTTAAATACGATGACTGTTTGGATATTGAACATCCTACTCTTGAAGATTTCTTTTTTATAAATATTGTAGAGGAGCATTTTGAATTAACTGGGAATTTTAGACAATTAATTAAAGAAATTGAATTTTCCAAGCGATGGATTAAAAAACATAATTTGCCGCAGATTTTACCTTCTAATGACTTATGGACTTTATATTCTATTTATGATCATTATAGAAAAAAAGGAGAGTATTATCCTGAAGGCTTTCTTTTTCTTAAAAAAATATCTACTCAAGACTCACCACAGCCATTAGAGAAGATACCAAAGGAGTTATATAAAGCAATAAAAAAAGAAGAAGACAATTTACTCAAATTCCTTAAAGAAATAAAGAAGAAATATCGAGATATTGAGGATTATCACGTTAAGGATTATTTAGATCTCAAATATCAAGAGAATCCCACAGTTTCAAATAACCAAGACTCAAGCATAAATCCACAATTATTTATTCCTCATACAACAAAGAATGCAAGAATCCACTACTTTAACAGTCCAGAAAGTAGGAAATTGTATGAAGCTTCGCAAATTATCACAAATAAAATTGAGAATATGGACCAATATTCCAATAAGAAAGGTACTCTTTCTATCAATAAAGAACTTGTTAAACAATTAAGACCTAAGATAGCTGAATTCACTTCAGGAGATCAGGAAGGACGCAAATTAACAAAAATCCTATATGACCTTAATATTTACCAAGATGTTCTTTCTACTATCTCAAAGAATCGGAACATTTTTACTGCTTTTCCTGAAGGTGATCATTATGCTCTTCTCCTCTTGATGCTCATTCCATTTTTGGAAAGAGAAAAAGAGCCTTTAAAAATCACTCAACATAGAAATTATATTGCGTCCTTTTTACATTCTAAAGGTATAAGCATTAAGATTTGCAATAGTT
>DXJF01000134.1 GCA_019057375.1 Candidatus Heimdallarchaeota archaeon | reverse complement strand
ACGCTCTTCCGATCTAAACCATTCAATATTTACTGTTTGGAGGTGAGACTACTGTAAAGTTATCTTCGTTAAGAGGTAGAGGGGGAAGAAATCAGGAATTGGCAATGTCTTTTGCCTTATCTACCAAAGATACTGAAGCGATCTATTTTCTTAGTTTAGGAACTGATGGTATTGATGGAAATTCTAGTGCAGCTGGGGCTATAGTTGGTCCATTCACAATCTCAGATAAAGAAAAAGAAAAAGAAGCGGAAAAAACATTAGCTGAAAATAATACCAACTTTTTCTTCAAAAAATATGGAGGAGAACTCATAACTGGTTATACTGGAACTAATCTTATGGATATTGGTGTAATTTGCTTAGTAGTAGACAAAGATTAATCTTTGCTCCTTTCATCCAATCTCTTTTCTAGGTTTCTGCTTTGCTGTGCAACGAAGAGATCGGATAATGTTCTCTCAAGTAGAACCCGTGCTGTATCCTTTTTTCTCCGTAATTCTGGTATAAGATTCTTGCCGAATTCAATTTGTAGAAAAGTTCCATATAGTTCTTTCATTATGCCATAGAAGTATTTTGCAGTATCAATATCACCTTCTACTAGTTTTTCTAAAATAAACCTTCTAAACTCACCTATGAGATCTGCTATACCTAGTAAATACGATGAATCTGTAACTTCAAGCTCCTCTACAGAAGTAAATTTCTTATTTTCTATCAGATCGTAAAATAATCGAGCTTCAGTGTATTCTTGCATAGCTACACCAATAATACCAATGTTAGTTGGCAATTGATTTTCCTTCAGAATCTTGTTAACTCTGGACAATTCCTTTTTTGCTTCTTCCAACTTCTCTTTAGCTTGAAGTATTTGACCTCGGTGGAAATTTTCTATACTTTGCCCAGAATATTTAATGATTATTCTTGATAATTTGAGTAATTCTTCTCTTCTATTATCATTTTTTAGAAGCCTTTCTTCGATTTTTGTCGCACTATCTTGAAAATTTGTTGTGTCAACCATCTTATTCAATTAAACTCTTTTTTTTGGTATTTCAAATATCTTGTGTTTGATATCCATACTAACACAAAGAACAAAAATTTAATAGTAGCACTCTTTTTGTAATCAGACAGACTCTAGGACGATAATTATGTTTCTTTCTTACTATGCTAATTTGATGAAACAAATTGATGCTTCATTAAAGGAATTCATGTACAAAAATGCCAAAGCAATAGATAAAAACGAATTTTTACAATTTTACTATGATGAGATAGAGCAGTTTCTTTTCTCTGGTGGAAAGAGAGTTAGACCAATTCTAATGGTTACAGCAGGAGTAGCAGTCAATCCAGATATAAATGAAAATGGAATAATTAAAACCTCTCTATCTCTTGAATTGTTACATAATGCAAGTCTTATACATGATGATATCATGGACAATGCTGAAACTAGAAGAGGTAAAAAAGCCTTTCACAAAGCTCTAACACTATATTCTAACCAGAATTATAGTAATACGATCCAGAACCATGAAGATTTTGGCGTTTCAATGGGAATATTGGGGGGAGACTTTGTTTATAACATGGCTTATAAGGCCATTCATGTCAATGAATTCCCTCCAGAAACAGTTTTGAAAGCATCTTTAGAATTTAATGAAGGGTTCTATAAAGTAGTTCGTGGAGTTATAATTGAAACAGACCTCATGGGAAGATTCAATGTATCAGAAAAAGATTATCTAGCAATGGTTGAAGGCAAAACAGCCGCCTTGTTTAATGCAGCTACCAAGATGGGTGCAATCTTAGCAAATGCTACAGAATCTCAAATAGATAATTTGGGACTTTTTGGTAATAATGCAGGAATAGCATTCCAAATTGTGGATGATATAATTGGATCATTTGGAAATGCTAAAAAGACTGGTAAACCCACTGATAGTGATATCAAAGAGGGGAAGAAAACTCTATTACTAATTAAAACTCTTGAATTTGCAGATGATTCAGAAAGAGAAACTCTGGAAGGAATTGTAGGAAATAGAAATGCTAGTAAGGATGAAGTAGAATCTGTCAGAGAGATTTTCAGGACTACAGGTGCTCTGAAATACTCAAAAAACAAAGCTGATGAATTATACGAATTAAGTCTGCAGTATCTAGAGAAAGCTGAACCAGCACTAGATCAGAAATATATGCAATATCTCAGAGAAATTGCAAAAAAAGGTGTAAATCGAGATAATTAGTAGGGATTCTTGATGGATTTACCAACAGCTGAAATTGTTTGTTTAGGAAATGAACTATTAATAGGTGTAACTACCAACACAAATGCTACATTCATCGGTGAAAAAATTACTAGACTAGGAATAGAAGTTAGACGAGTTACTTGTATACGAGATGATTTGGAATTAGCTGTGGAATTCTTTCTTGAATTATTCGAAAGAAAACCTGATATTGTCATTGTATCAGGAGGTCTTGGTCCAACATATGATGATATCCAATTAGAAGTTCTTTCAAAAGCGACAAATATTGAATTGGTAAAAAATTCTAAAGCTCTTAAACAAATAAAGGATTTTTATGAATTGAGAAACCTATCTCTAACTGAGGATCGAGTGAAAATGGCTTATCTTCCAGTTAAAGCGATAGCTTTTGATAATGATGTCGGAAGTGCTCCCGGCTGCTATTTCAAATATAAAGAAATGAACATCTATTGTTTACCAGGAGTACCAACTGAGATGAAGGATATTATGAATAGACATGTCATTCCTCAGTTAAAGGAATTGAATCGAAGTGAACTATTTGAGAAGAAGTTTCAGATTTTTGGCTGTGCAGAGAGTCAACTTGCTCCTTTTATTAAAGAGCTAAAGGATGAATTTGAGGATCTATACATAAAATCTCATCCTGCTTATAAGGATAAACAAGGGATTGTCATTCATATATCAGGAGTTGGCGATATAGCTAAAACTCAGGTCAAGACAGCGATAAAGAAACTAAGAGAATGTTTTGTAAACAATTTTACTGAGGCTAGAGTAATGGATTTGGAGGAATAGATAAAATGGCAAAAAGATATTATACAATTTTTCTGTTAGGTACCGCTGGTAGCGGAAAAACAGTTTTAACAAGAACCCTTCTTGATTGGTTCAACGAAAAAAAATTAGATGTTATAACACTTAACCTTGATGCAGGAGTTAGACGATTACCCTACAATCCTGATATAGATGCAAGAGACATTGTGAATATAGATAATTTGATGGATAAACTAGATTTGGGACCAAATGGTGCTATGATTGCCAGTATGGACCTTATTGCAACAAAAATTGACACTATACGAGATGAGATTGATTATATTAAACCCGAATACTTACTTGT
>DXJF01000133.1 GCA_019057375.1 Candidatus Heimdallarchaeota archaeon | reverse complement strand
TAGGCTTCGTAAGTATCATAAATAATACTTGATTGCTTTGGTAAATAAGCAGGAAGAGAATTTATCTCCAGTTTATTACCATTCATTTTTTCAACTAAAGGTGTATTAGTTATTTCTCTATTACCATCGAGATTTAAAATCTGTTCCAAGCTTGAAACATCTACTGAATCTTGAAAATCGTCGCTGATAATTGAAGGATTGGCCACTAATAACTGAGAACTTTGATAAGTTAAAAATACCAATAATGTTATTGTAAGTAAACTAATTGTTTTCTTTTTCATCCATGAATCATCTCCAAATTATAAGACTGAAAGTTATTCTAGTTTTGAAATAAAAACCTTGTCAGACTAGAGAATAAGTTGAAATGAAGAAAATGAATAATTTAATACTAGAAAACTAAAAAGAAAACCCTAAACCTAAAAGTGAAAGAAAACTTTTTTTTCTTTGTTTCATTTATTAACCTCTTAATTGTCAATTATTCTTTGAAATCTTTTTAAATCTATGTCAAACTCTTTATTACGATAATCTCTCAAGGACTAGCTTCAATCAAAAAAAATGAAAAAAGAATGTTTTTACAAACAATCTAGAAGGCAGTCGCAGAATCCTGAACTTTTCTTCTTGCTGCTTCCTCCTCCACAACAACATCCACCGCAGCAATCACAGAAATCTTCTTCTTCCTCTTCCCCAACTATAGCATCTATGATTCCACCATCAAAATGAATAGGTAAGTGTTTACCTTTGAATCTAATTATGTAAGGTTCAAGATCAAACCCACAGTTGGCACAAAATTGACTGTTAATTTCATGTTTCTCTTTGCATTTAGGACATTTCATACTACATTGCATAGGTAGCTAAATTTTCTTAAAAATATTTAAACCTTTTCCATTTTAAGCTGGCAAGAAAGGATAAGGTAAAAAAGCAGTTGAAATTTATATTATTTTTACCAATTTTTACCAATTTGATATCTATCCCCACAAGTTTAAATATAACTTTAAACACTTTTCACACGATACACAAAAGGTGAGAATTTATGAAAAAAAAATTATTATCAAGCTTGGTATTGACTATCCTACTCATCAGTAGTTTTCCGTTTTTACCTGCTCAGGCAGCTAATGCCGTTGGCTATGTTAAAGTCACTCTCTTAGATGTTTTAATTATTGATGATCACGATGGTTTTGGACTAGGTGCTGGAGAAATTTATTTTAATTTTGACATTAACGGTTCTGAATTTTCTACTGGTCAGACTGATACTGATAGTGGAAATAATGTTACACTGAATTTTGTCCTCTTTGATTCCCTTATAGAGGATCAGAGTAGCCTGTATTTCTATGTCAGTTGTTATGACTATGATGATTTAGATCCAGACGACTTTATAGGTGAATATAATTTTACTTTAACTTCACTTGATCTTACCACATTTGTTGCTACATATGGTAATTATGAGGTCTTTACTTTTCCTGATACTGATGCAATATTCTACTTTGAAGTCATGGTTGAAGATACCATAACTCTACCACCAGATGTTGATGAAACAGCTTATGTTACTATAACTATGCTAAGTGCAGTTATTCATGATAAACATGAAGCTCCCTTGAAAGGCAATGGTGAGATCTACTTCAGTTATCAGATTTATGACACTCGAAGAAGTACAACTGAATACAAGGATATAGAAGATGGAGAGACGATTACAGCTAATCTAGAAATATACAAAGGACCTATTCTGAATGACAAACTCTATTTCGATATCTTCTGTCTAGAAGCAGATATTGATGCAGATGATGCATTAGGCGGTATTGTGCATAATTATCCTGTCTTCAATGCTGAATGGTGGAGAGCTAACAGAACTTCGAGCTACACAGTTGTTATACCAATATCTGATGTAACCTTCACTGTAAAGATAGATGTTACTTATCCTGCAGTTCCTGGGAATTATGAAATTATCGGATTACTGAATGAAGCAACAATCTACTTTGACACTTCAAGAGATGCACAAGTTTCCATTCATTATGGAACATCACAAGGATCTTTGACTAATACTTTGGATATGATCGGTTATCGATCAACTCATAGTGCGACTATCGGAAGTTTATCTGCAATGACTAAATACTACTTCAAGGTAGTAACAACTAGTCTTGACGGAGAAGTGTATGTAGATGATAATGGCGGAAGCATGTACTCTTTTGAAACTATAGTTGACTTACCAGTTTATAGCAGAGTAACTAAGAATCTTGGATTGGAAGAACTCTATTACAAAGACATAACAGGTGGAATCAGTTTTGTTAACTTTACTATAGGTATGTTTGCAGGAATGTACGTTCCATTGCTTTTCTCACAAGAAACACCTAAATATCTTATTCCTGGAAACAGTGTAAGTACAGAAGTAACGATCAATCCAGAAGAAGGATATGTAGGAGCTGAAGTTATTGGTGAAGTAGAAGTGTATGGTTACAAGCTTCAACTGTTTGAACCAGTAAGCTATTTCTACAATTTCATGACACCATTCGGTGACTTGACTCTCTATTCTTTCAGTTATACCTATCCATTAGGAGTATTGAACAAAACTGATGATATCTATAGTATAGATATTGTTGCAGGAATTGATGTTTTATTCGAAGTAGGCATTTATCTTGAAGCAAATACTACCATCTGGTTTGAAGGAGATGTTGACAGTGGTGCTGCAGCTAGCTACATA
This sequence comes from Candidatus Heimdallarchaeota archaeon, assembly GCA_019057375.1. Classification (GTDB taxonomy): domain Archaea; phylum Asgardarchaeota; class Heimdallarchaeia; order Heimdallarchaeales; family Heimdallarchaeaceae; genus UBA460. The sequence continues at coordinate 5,237 of DXJF01000133.1, read as the reverse complement.
ATAGCTGATGGAGGCGAAACAGTTATACATGGAGACACTGTCTCAAGTGGTGCAACTGATGGAGCTCAAATAGATTGTTTCGCTAATACAACTTTGCAGTTTAACAACCTCTATATGAGATTAAAGCAATTGAATCTAACTGTACAAGGTTCTATTGATACAATCGTTTATTCTAATCCGAATATAGACATAAACTATGAAGTTGTAGGTGATACAGGATTGTTCAGTCCATACACCTTCCCAGTACTAAATGATCTCTTATTCCCAATAGCTCTGAAGAACGAAGATTTACAGACTGTTTCAACTGTTGAAGCAGTAGATCCAGTTGTTTCAGGTTTGACAGATTCACATGTTTCTGGAGATATCTATAAAGTTCAAGCAACTGTAACAGATAATAGAGCTGTGTGGGATGTTCAAGCATCTGTAGAATATGAGGATTTATCCACTTCAGTCTATGCAATGAACCATGTTTCAGGAGATTTATATGAATTTATATTCACCATTCCTGATGGAGAAAGTGCTACGGTTTACATATCTGCAAGAGACATAGGTGGAAGGGTAGATGGGGATGTGATAGTTGTTGATAATCCACCAGAAGTTCCTGAATTGGGAAACATCTCGATAATTACATCTTTAATTCTAATACCTTTAGCAATAATACCAGCAATATTGAAAAGAAGAAAGAAGACAAAAATCTAATATTTCTTTCCTTTTCCTTTTTATTTTTATATTATCCATTCTCCTATTAACATTAATTTTGTGTCTTTTGATTTGCATCTCATACATACTAACTTGAGATCAATAGAATTTTCTTCCTCAAAAACTGAGAAATTCTTTTCTTTCGGTATTTCTGCTGCAAAATACAATTTCTCTCCGCAGTCAATACACTGGTCATGATGAGAGATTTTATGACAATTAAAACAGTAAAAATTCGTTGATTTTTTATATTTCTTCTTTATTCCTTTGTAAAGAATCAAAGATAGCTCACATTGGTTACAATAGAAATGGTAACTCTTTCTCATTGCTTTTTCAAGCGCTTTTGTAATTTTAAATGAACTTTTTTTGTCCTAAATTTGTAAAAATCTGACGAAAAAATACCTTCTGAATACTTTGTAATTTCATCTTTTCCTTTTTCTTTCATTTACCAAACTTGGTAGTCGACAATCCAATCATCTAATTTGAAAATTAATGTTTGATCCGAATCACAACGAGGACAGTTGATTTTAATTTCACCATCCTGATTTTCAACCTGTACTTTTTTTGTTAATGGAGAGTTACTAGTTATTCCTATTGGATGTTTGATATAGAAAACAGATTTTTCTTGAGAAGATATTTCCTTAGTTTTCGTATTATAAAGCTTCAAACCTTCTCTCTCCCTTCTCTCTCCCTCATCCCTTCCTAGCTTGAATTCCAACTCACATTCTAAGCATTTGAATTGATATAATTCTCCCATTATTTCAACTCCAAGCTACAGATTCTGCTAATTTAATTTAAGAATATGAAAAAAGTCGTAAAATGGTAGAAACAGTAGTAAAAAAAACCAAGTCGAAAAAAAAGAAAAAAGGATAAATAGTATAAATCTATTCTCAAACTAGGGAAGTTCCTGTGTTTAACGATTTAAAGGAACACGCGAGTATTCCTGAATATTCGTTTATCTCCTAGGAACTGAGAGGAGGTTTAATACTCCTCTTGCCCCTATTACCTGACCTTTATGGAGGCCAAGGTGATGGGTCATCAGGTAACCATTCTTCAGGATCCATTTTGTTTTTCACCTCCGTTTTAACATTCTCATCCGATAGCATAAGCTAATTTTCTACAGACAAAAGAGGTAAAATCAAAGCAGAACCAAACTTCAGGCTTAGAGAGTAAGAAATAGTAATCGGGTAAGTTTACCCGATACTGAGAGCAAAAAACCTACATTTAAACAAAAAAGATTAATAAAAGCCTATTAGCTAACTAATTGATGTCTTATACTCAAAATCCTGAATTGAAACAAAGAATGGAGCTAGCAAAAACTATACTGTTAGATACATACAAGGGTTTTGAGAAACTAATTAATAACTATAAAGTCAATTTAGATACACCAGAATGGGATATAATCTGTTTTCATGCTCTAACTAAAATAATGGCAAAGAAACAGAAAAAAGAGAAATGGTATGCATTTTGGTCAAAAAATCGTAAGCCACTAAGATTTGAGAATTTTAATTATAGAGTTCCCATTTCTTACTATACCTTTTGTTGCTCAGATGAAACATCAAAATACTTCCTTGAAATTCTCGATTATTATAATCAGAATAATCAGAACCTTTCATGGGACATTTTTCTTCAAATATTCTTTGACTATCGATCTAAAATCATGCCAAAATTCAATAAACTAGAATTTCTTGTTTTCCAAACTATCCTCAGAGAACAGACATTAAGTAACAGTCAATTATTAGACAAACTTTCTATGGATTCTTCTAATTTGTCAAAATATAAAAGAAAATTAAAGGAGAGACACCTCATTTTTGAAGGCTTATCTTTGAATTACTCAGTTCTCGATATTGCTTTCTATGGAATTGTATATAATGTTCCTTTATCTTCAAAAATTGATTTCTTTAAAGAACTACCTGAGAGTTCATTTCTTCACTCGATTTATACTAGCCATTCTAATTCTCAATCAGTTATGGTGCATTATGTGGCTCCGGATAAACCTCAGGTAAGAAATGATCTACAGAGATTATGTGATGATGTAAATGAAAGAAATGACATAATTTCTTCGAATATTTTCAGGTTTGAAACCAGTAGTAGATTGAAATCTTTCAATTTTGCCAATTATGATTACAAGAATGGTCAATGGATTTTACCTTACTACAAAATCATCTCAGCTCTGGAGAAGGAGAAAACTGCTGAGAATAATAATTCCTTAATCATATCTGAGTTTGTTACAACAGACAAGAAAATTCTCAATCTCAATAAAACTGGAATAGAAATTCTCAATCATCTACTTATGCATAATGAGATGTCAATTAATGCTATAAAGAAGGATCTTAATATTAGTGAAAAAGAAGCTCGAAAACATGTTGAGAATTTTCGTAAACACCAGTATTTCAAGTCAAGAGTCAATCCTAATTATGTTTATGGTTTATCAAATCTAGTTCTCTTTGTTTCGAAGGATCCTTCTGAGCAATTAAATATTCATCAAAAACTCTCAATTTTTCCTGAACTATACAGTCAGAAATATTTGAATGAAGATGAAGAAGGGTTGCAATTTATTATTCGAATTCCAAATGAGATGATTTTTGATTGCATGAACCTCTTTAATTCAGTCTTTAAACATGATATAAAAGAAATGTTTGTAATAAATCAGATGTATAGTAGAAGATGGCTGTTACCAACAGATAGGTATGAGACAGTCTTTCAAGAATGGAAATACGATTCAAAAGATATTTTGGGTGATGGAGAATGAAAAATAAAATTGATTTAACTTTCAATTTTTTTGTACCATTACTAGAGATAATTAATGAAGAAAATGTTAGAAAACCTCTTGAGTTTCTTAAAACCAGTGAGAAATTATGCAAGAAACTTGAACAGTTTTATTTTGAAAAGAAGAATAAATCAAAAGAAGATAATCATAAAGATGAAAATCAAGATTTTTTTGTTCCTAAAATAGGAAAAGTCAAACTTAGATTGACAACTGAATCTTACAATTATTACAGGAGTACACGCGCTTATATCTGTGACAAAGAGCCTATTCGTCCTGTTATCGCATTTGTTTCTAACTATATTAAATGGATTATTGATGAAAACAACTTAGAATTACTAAAACCAAGAAAACGAGTTGAGATTTTTCCTTCTCTTATTGGAACGATAACAAAAAAAGTATCACTGGAAATAAATAATGAAACAAAAAACATACAAGAGAAAATAGATATAATCACAAGAATATGCAATAGAGAGAAAACTTCAGAGAAATTGGATATATTATCTGCAGTTTTCACTGATTACAGTACATTTCATGTTAAGGAATCAAGCACCCATACTATGATTGAAATAGATTCTGAAACTCTAAAGAAACTCAACTTTGATTTCAAAAACAAGAAAAGAATTAAGATACATGATGTATATGTAGTTTTTCTGGATTTTAATAAAATTGTATTAATTAGAGAAAAGAAATGCAATAAATTATTAATTGAGAGGTTAAAACAATCAATAAATCTTGTTTCTATGTTTCGTGTATTAGCTGATAGAGCGATAGATATTCTAGATAAAGACATATTTAGTGAAAAACATATCGAGGAAAAGTTTGAATTTTTCGAATATTTAATAGCGGTATTAGAACCTACACTTTATTCGTCCCTTGAAAATATGAAATTATTACCAAAACATTATCAGAGAGTATTATTCAAAAAATCCGCAGAAATCTTAGCTTATGATAAATATAGTAAGGAAATACAAATAAAGGTGACAAATAAAATCAAAACTTGGGAATTAAGAGAACAAGTGATGTTTCTTTCTCGTCATAATACAGTTATAAACAGACTAAAATCGAAGTATAAGCTCGAAAAAGATCAAGTTCTGGAACCTGCACTAACAGAGAAACAGCATATTATGTTAAACTATCTAATAGATAAATACACAGAGGATATTATTAGTAAAGGATATGCGGGATTAGAAGTATTGACAAAAACTCCATTTGGTTCTGTCAGTGCAAATAGAATTCGTCAAGAAATCAATCCATGGTTAGAAAAGAAGGAAATAGATAGCGATAAAATAACTGATTATGAACTTAAAGAAAAACCCCCTAAAATGCTCGCAGAGCTAAATAGAAAGGGATTAATTATTGTCAAAGAACCAGAAGTAGGTAGAACAAAACGGCTTTTTTATGTGAATGAAGCAGACGAATACATTCAAACAAGATTAAGAGGAATTATGAGACAAATTTAAACGACAAATAATATTGTAAAAATACTGTTGAAAAATACCATTTTCTCTCTAAATCGATCTCTTTTAGAAATAAACGACAAGAATACAATTCAAAATAGATGTAACTTGATATTAGGTAATTGATAATGTTCATTGATAAGATTATTGTAAAGAATTTTCGTGGGTATAAATCTGCAGAGCTAAGTGATTTAAATAATATTAATGCTTTTGTAGGAAAAAACGATAGTGGAAAGTCAACAATATTGGAAGCTATAGCAGTATTTCTTAAGCTAAGCTATAAAGCTGATAAAGAAGATTTTTATTTGCAGAAT
>DXJF01000132.1 GCA_019057375.1 Candidatus Heimdallarchaeota archaeon | reverse complement strand
TCAAAAGAATTATTCCGTATTTTTCTAGGAATATTCAAATTCTATTAGACTAACATTGTTATTATACATTGTGGATAGTGATTGAATGGTTGTTTTGGATTATTTTGAAATTTTATCTGATTTTCACAGATGGTTAAGTGATTTACAACTCAAAATTTACAGAAGATTCGAGGAAATCGAAAAAGCTTTGCATAACCAATATCAACAAATTGCTGGAACCATTATGAGAAGAAGTCTTGAAGTAGGCATAACTAGAGAGGATATTTTTGCTGTTTTGGATTTTACTGAATTACTCGAAATGAAAATTCTAGTCAGTTCCTCTATTGATCACATTTTTGATAGCAATACTTTTGATTTAGGTTCAAGAAGCGTGTATCTAGCTTTTGATAGATTAAAAGAAAGAATTCAACTATATCAGGAAGACCTATCAAAGCAAATACAGAAATTTTCAGCTTCTGAAAAGAAGAGATTGAATGAAGCTTTTCATTGTACACGCGACTGGTGTTATTTTTCTGTCATAATTAATTCAGTTGTAGCGCTTGAATTCAGACTTCTAGAAATATTAAAAAAAGAAAATAAACAACATTTGGCTTCTATTAATGATGATTTTCGTTTTACATTTGGACAACTTATCGATATTTATCTGAACAATAAAACTAAGTTCAATAATACAATTCCGAAGAAATTTGATAATCTATTGAAACTCTGCAATTCTTACAGAATTTTTTCAGCTCATGCAAAAGATGAAGAAGTAAATACAAATGATGCAAAAGCAATTCTCAACTTGACACTATCTTTTCTTTTGGATAATAGATGTAAACTCTAGCATATATGAATATCGTAAATTTATAGAATTATTGGATTATACCTGTATCTATAAAGAATGGACTTGAAAAGTGGTTTTGTTTGCTATTTATTTTTCATCGATAACTCTACTAAGACGGGTTATACTTCTGGTTTGAATGGTTTTGGAAGGGTGGTTCATAAATCTTTTATCTTGGTTTTTAAGGCTAAACTTCCTGAAAGTTACACTACTAACATTAATAAAATCAAATGCAATCTTGTTTATTAGAGTGCATATGATTCTTACTTTGGAACAGATTAGTACATCTAATCTTCTACAAATTTTTATGTGTATTAAGAGGAAGTTAATCTAATGGAACATCATCTTGGACATCACTGGAACTTTCAGATTCTATCTGCTATTGTTTTCTTTCTTGAAAATGACTATGACAAAATAGCCTTTGAATTAAATTTTGAAGATTCCAGTTTTTTTATAGGTAATGTTAAAGTTGCTATAGGTGAAGCTAAACATCTTTCAGAAGATGAACACTGGACAGAAGAATCACTATTTTATAAAGGGAATGAGAAAGGACCTCTAATTCAGCTATTAGAACGATGTAGAAATGATGAGCGACTGCTACTTTTTTCATCAAGAGATTTAAAACCAGATATTAAAAAAGACATATCTATTGATATACCAAAAGAAAAAGTTGAAGAAATATACAAAAAAATAAAAAAGCGTTTTTCAAAAAAAATCTCAAATGTTTCAACAATGAAAATAGGTAATCTTATAGATTTTATTAGTAATATTGAGTTTAGATTATTGAATTTAGAAGAACTTGAAGAGAAAATAATAGGAATCCTACATTTAATTGGCCTTACTTCGTCAAAGGAAAGAATTCGCGATTTTCTTGGGTATATAAGTAGCAAAGCGTACAACAAGGGAGAACCTTTAGAAAGACATTTTGTAATCGTGTCTTTATTAGAAGAAACCAAAGTAGGACATTATGCAGACATACTGAAACATTGGGAGAATCAGAACATAAAGAAGAATATGGAAGGATCTATAGATAAGATAATATCTACAGCTGAGAATGAAGGCACTTTTGAGAGATTTGATGATTTCAATATTATTGTAATTGATTATTTTGAAAAAACAGTAAATTCTGGTGGGATTAAAGAGTTAAACTCGTTTTCAAAGATTATAAATGCAGTAATGATTTCATTGTCAGTTAGCTTGGAAAATGTAAACACAAAAAAGAAAGTTAGAATATTAACTAATATTGATCAGATTTTTAGAGAACAGATTTTCAAAATAATGAAAAAATCCTTTAATAATGACTGGGACATGGTAAGGTTACTCTTCAGTTGGATTAGAGAATATTTAGAAATTCTGACTAGATTTAAGGATGAAGGAATATTTTCTAACTGGCTCCAAACTTTTCATGAATTTTATCAAGAAATTTTGAGGAAACAACTGAATGAGCTAGATACGTGGTCCTATGATTCAAACTTAAAGTATTTTATAATAGATTTTTCAATTTTAATATCAAAACCAATTTTAGAATCACTGAAAGTGAATCTAGAATTTTTTTCCTTTGAATATGGAGTAGAAATAATAAAAAGAATCGTATTAGAAAGAATTAACAATGCAAGAGAATTTTATTATGATGATGAATCCAGTGAATCTCCTCGTCAGGTTTCAATAATGATAGAACCACTGGTTGGTGGTTTTTGGGAATGTTTTTCTATTCTAAATAATTATCCATCTGCAGATTTATTTGAACAGCAAAATAGTTTAGTTTGGAATGATATTTGTGAACTTGGATTTTGTATTTATGAAAAATATAGAGATCTAAATAAAGAAACCAGAATAAATCGATTTGGATTAAATGTTATCCTAGCTCACCCTTTGATTCTTAATTCTGAAATATATACACTGAAATTTGAAAATCTAGTTGATTATCCAAAAGCTACTAGATTTGATTATTTAATAACAAGAATCGAAGATATACTTAAAGTAGATAGTGGATTGGTACTTGAAGGTAGAATGGTTAGTTTGTTCAAATCTTCATTAAAGTTATTTAAAATACAAAGAAAAATCTACTACAGAGTAAGTTTTACACTGTACAAATTATGTGTGATATGTACCAAGAATTTAACAGAAAAAGTGAGATTGGAGTTAGAGCTAGAACTAATAGATGAATTAATCAAACCTCCACAAAGAAATGACGATAATTTTGCTTTTTATGGCTACCAGTTATTAGGAAATCTACTAATAAAAGTGGGAGAAGAAGAGTTTTTAGTTAAATTTTTTAAAGAAAAAAGCAACAGAATTCTTTCAGAAATAGCACCTACGTTTCGAACTTTGAATCGATATAAGACTGGCTCAATGCCTCTATTGGTTTTTATTCTTAAGGAAAATGAAGAAATTATTAATTGGCAACCAGAAGAGAAAAAGAAAGCCAAGAAATTTTCAGGATATCAAATAACATTTGAAGAGTGGGAGATAGAATCAGCAAAAGTAATTAATAAATTATTCAGAAAGTTTGGATATAGTAAATAGCTAATTACAATATATCCTCTTTTTTTCACACTACGTTTGATTTCTTCATGAATTTATCAAAAGATGTCTTCCATGAACTAAAAGGTAATCTTAAAGGAAAAAAGGTTCAAGAAACTATTTAAAACTTAAGAAATCGTTTGATTTAATCTGTTCATTGTTAGAGAAACATGAAACTGGTTCTACTGATATTCCAAAACTATATATTTTACTTGAACATCGTTACATAATTCGTTAATTTCTTTTGTTCCATCTTCTTCTCTTTCTCTTTATCATGGACAAGAAACAGGGTAAGTATTCCAAATATAGGCTGGGAAAATAGATTTAGAGACTGAGAAAGCTTTTCCAGCCCTCATAAATGATTTCCGTGACAAACCTATCAGGATACCTAAGTCTGTTGTTGATCCTGAAACCAAACTGATTAAACAATGGTTCATTGACAAGAAGGATCAAGAACTAAAAGATTTTATGAGACCAAAGAAACAATCTGGACTGGAAGATTTTATAGAATAACTAGTGTAATTTCTAATCTATCTTAATTCATGATTGTGTATTTTCAGATGTTCTAGTATCTGCTTGAATGTTTCCCATTTAAGAATTACTTCACATTCATGAAGTTTCCAATAATTATCACCTACTATCTTTTCTTCGATCTTCTTGATTGTAAAACCTATAGCTTCAATTTGAAGATAGTCAAAAGGAATGGGCAATCTTAGTTCTCCTCCATGTTTCTTCCCATCTTTGTAGCTAATCAAGGATAGTTTTTCCATGTATAATTCAATATTATGAAGGGGCTTTCTTGAACCCTCTCCAAAGTGTTCAAATTCAATTACTGTAGCCCTCTGTTCCCTTTGTCTAGCGATTGGTGGAAAAACAATATATGTATAGTTATCTCTTGAGCAAATGTAAATACGCATAACAGAATTTATCTTCTTATACTTATTATTATTTTCCCTCGTTTTTTATATTCTCCAAAACTCATATATAATTGATTGAAGAATCTCTCCTTCACCATGAGTTTAAAGTTTGATTCCTTTAGACAACCTGTTTATGGAAGAAGAGGTATAGTTGCGTCTAGTCAACCACTAGCGTCTGAAGCAGGTATGAGAATACTTCAACAAGGAGGAAATGCTGCAGATGCTGCTGTTGCAACCGCTGCTGCGTTGAACGTGACTGAACCTTGCTCAACAGGTATTGGTGGAGATTGCTTCAGTCTATACTATGATGGTAAGCAGAAGACAGTTTTTGGACTCAATGCTAGTGGAAGAGCTCCTTCTGAACTTAATCTAAATTTTCTAGCAAACCAGGAAATTACAGGTTCTTTACCGCCTCTTAGTGTTCACACGATAACTGTTCCGGGAGCGGCAGCCGGTTGGGTAGATACAATAGAAAAATTCGGAACATTGACTATGAAAGAAGTTCTTGCTCCAGCAATAGAACTAGCAGAAGGTGGATTCCCAGTAGCTCCATTTACTGCTTTAGCTTGGAAACGAAGTGAACAATTGATTAAAAAGGGTCCTTTTGGAGAAGAAATGCTCCTCAAAGGTAAGGCGCCTGAGGAAGGAGAGATTATGAAAAATCCCACTATAGGACGAACATTCCGAACATTAGCGGAATATGGGAAAAAAGGATTCTATGAGGGACGAATTGCAGAGGCAGTCGTTGATCTCATACAGTCTCTTAATGGAGTAATGTCTCTAGATGATCTGAAAAACCACTATAACACATATGATAAACCAATATCAACTAATTACAATGGAGTCGATGTATATGAGATCCCTCCTAACGGACAAGGAATCACTGCACTCATTGCATTTAATATTTTAGAAGAATATGATTTATCAAAAATGAAGCACTCCTCTGTTGAACACTTGCATGTAATGATAGAATCGATGAGAATAGCTTTTGCGGATACTCGATGGTATGTAGCAGATCCAGATGTTGTGAATGTTCCAATTAAGGAACTAATCTCCAAAGATTATGCAACTAAAAGAAGAAAACTAATCGATTTAACTAAAGCAACTGTAGACACAGAAAGGGGTTCACCTTTTACAAGTTCAGACACTGTTTATTTCTCAGTTGTAGACAGTGAAGGGAATGCTTGTAGTTTCATCAATTCTAATTACATGGGTTTTGGTACAGGATTAATTCCTCAAGGTTGCGGTTTCACTCTTCAAAACAGAGGGACAAATTTCACTTTAGAAGCTGGTCATCCCAATGTTTTAGCTCCTAACAAAAGACCATATCATACAATTATTCCAGGTATGGCTACCAAAGATGGAGAGCTTTATGCTAGTTTTGGTGTTATGGGTGGTTTCAATCAACCTCAAGGACATGCTCAAGTAATCATAAACATGGTTGATTATGGTATGAACCCTCAGCAAGCACTAAATGCACCAAGGTTCACCATAAGAGATGGAACAAGTGGTGGAGATGTTGCTCTTGAAGAAGGAATATCTGAGTCAACGATGAACACATTAAGGAGCATGGGCCATGATATTATTCCTACTTTAGGTACAGCTAGAATGATATTTGGTAGAGGACAAATCATCAAACGTGACCCCAAAAGTGGAGTGTTGTGTGGAGGAACAAGTCCAAGAGCTGATGGACTAGCAATAGCTTGGTAGCTATTCTAATTTGAAAAAACTAGTGACTTCACAACTACAGGAACTACTTGTCCCCCAGCTTTGGGTTTATCAACATCAATGAAATCTCCTTCTTGAACGTTAATTTCATCCACAGAAATAATGTTTTCTTTGGCTTCAGTTTCTCTTTTCATTACATTGCCAACCGAATTTCCAATATCTCTATCAAAGATCATAATTATTGGTTGTTTTTTTCTGATCGTATTAGGAATAGCTCTAACTACCCCTTTAGCAAAAGTGGTTAATCCAGCATAAGACCCACCTATTGCTCCCTTAAATGATAGGGCAACAGTGCCCTCACCTTCCTTTACATCAAAAAGATTGAAACTCTTCAAAATTGCTTTTTTCACACTTTCTTCAGTTATATCCTTATTATCTAGCTTAGGTTCAAGAACTGGAATATTGTGAATAGGAAGTATTTCTGGATCGGAGATATGTGTAGTAACACCTGAAACCTGAAGTGTATATTGACCTGCTCCTATAACAGTTGCTCGAATAAGTTCTATAGGTTCATGAAGTTGGATTTTTTGAGCATTAACAATTTTTACTATCTCTTCGCCTAGATATTTACCTAAATCCCCAAAATCACAATCAGTTTTATTGTAGATATATTCTGCAACTCCACCAGAAAAGACTAGTTCATCTATGTTTTCAGTGAAATCTATGGGATTTGTCATCAACAGATTTTCAGCTATTTTTGATTCTATTTTCTGATTTAGAACTTCAAAAAGGCTCTCAGCCAATATTTTTGCCATTTCTCTTTTCTGTTCCTCAGTAAACTCTAAGCCATAATCAAACTTGATTCCCATCTTGTCTTCTAGATTTCTAATAGGTGCTTCGATTCGGATAATTTTATTCTGATCATCAAAAGCTACCAACCTTCCACCTACATTAACACAAGAAGCTTCAACTACCTCACCTGTTTTAACAATAGCAATATTAGAAGTTCCTCCCCCGATATCAATATTCATGACGGTTTTCTTTGATTCTTTGGAATACAAAGCTGCTCCTGAACCCATTGCAGCAATAACTGATTCAAAATTAGGTCCTGCAGCAGCACACACAAATTTCCCAGCTTTATGAGCTAGTGATTTAACTAATTCTTCAGCATTCTCTTTCTTCGCACTTTCACCGGTTATAATAACTGCCCCTGTATCTATATCATCTATAGAGACGTTTGCCCTCTCATACTCTTCTTTGAGGAATTCAACCAGTTTGAGATAATCGATATTCACTCCATCCATCAAGGGTGTTAAAATTATTTTCCCCTTGAATAAAATCTCCCTTTCAGTAACTTCGAATTTCACTCCTCGTGGAGTATAAATCTTCTCCAACTTAAGTTTAGAGAAAATCAGATGCGAGGTTGTAGTCCCAACATCGATTCCACAACTAGTTAACGATAATGTGTGTTCTTCGCTCATTATACAGTCCTCTAAACGCTAAAAAATTCAAAATTTTATACACTTAAAGCATTTTGGTTGAGTCTTTTTTTTAAACGTAAAAATACAAAGGAAGAGAAAAGGTTTAAAATGTCTATTGTAAAACACAAAGTGATAATGCCATGGTAACGGAAAATATTGAAGCTGAAGATAGTGAAATTAGCTCCACAGATTTAAGTCCCCGTTCATTTGGGGAAGTATGGAAAGATTGGTTTCTTGCAGCTCTTAGATCTATTTGGAAAAAAATCCATTCACCATTTGGAATATTTGTGATAAGTACTTGGTTTATCAGCGTTTTCATAATGGGACTTACAAATACTTTCAGAGGAGATAGTTTTTGGGAAGGTCCTTCATATTGGATTAATGTATTTCTAACATATGGGTTAAATACAGGTCAAGAATCTGCTTTAAGATTGATTACAAAACCGGTATTTGTATGGTTTTTTGCTCCCGTTGTTATTCTCTTGTTAGGTTTTTCACTTTTCCTGTTGTCTGATAGTGGATTTTTCTTAACAACTTCAGAACAAGCTTTTGATCCAAGTAGATACTTCAGTATTCAAGATATATGGGGATCTCAAATTATGAATCCAGATAAGCCAAAATTTACTAAAACTTATCTATGGCTTGTAATTATGCCCTTAATTCTTGGAGCAATTGTTTCTGGAACATATAATTTCATCATGTTTAAAATGGTTAAGAAAAAAAAACATATCCCATCAGCCAAAACTTTCTTGTTTGTAGTTGCTATCCTCGCATTAATAATTGGTATAGAAATGGCATTAATGACAGGAGAACTAGTTTTAGAATTCAAAAAACTATTTTATTCATTATTTGTTGACCGGAGAGACAACCAGTTTCTGGTTTATGGTTTAGAACATGGAGGAGAAGGGCAGTATCATCCAATAGCACTAACTGTTACAATTTGGTTGCTCTTTCTAGTGCCTTTCTTTGCAATCTACTTGATTCTCTTGATTATTGGAAATTTTGACAATATTTGGAAGAATAGGAATATCTTCTATAGAAGAATCGTTAAATTCATTGAATCAAGACAAGAACCTGAGTTAGAAAAGGGCTTTATTGCAGAAAAATAAACAAAAGTGTAAAATATATTTAGCACTTTTCTTCTATTTTATTTGAAACTGTAATTTTGAGTTTAATCTTATTTTAGCTTGTTAATTAATAAATAAAATTTAATCCCATGAACAATTTTATTAGTGTGCAAGTTTAGGTTGAGTTGTTTAAAATGGCTACAAACGCAGAAAAATCCAGAGATGATGTAACTCTACAAAATGATGAAAATGGAATTCCTCTTTTAGTTGCAGAGGATATCATTAAAATCTACCAAACTGGAAAAATAGAGACTCAAGCTCTTAGAGGTGTATCTTTTAAAGTTCATTCCAAAGAAAAACTCTTTCTTATT
>DXJF01000131.1 GCA_019057375.1 Candidatus Heimdallarchaeota archaeon | reverse complement strand
ATTGTCAATTTCAACCTTACTTACTTTGAGGACTTCCTGATAACTGGGAGGATATTCATCAACTGTCTCAATTCTGAAAAAATCACCACCAACTAATTTGTTTATCTGGTTTGCAAAATTCTCAGTATTGCCTGTACGTGTATAATATGCTATCATTATTTTTGGTTGTAGCTCTTCATCTGTCCCATTTGTATTCATTTGAATGTTCACATTGATTTGTCATTTTTAAGCTTAATCATAGTAGGTGTTCTCTTAAAATTTCTCAAAAAGAATTTAAGGATGTCATTAAATGTAGCATACTGATAAGAAGGAATTAATATGATTAGTCGAATTTGGCACGGATGGACTTCGCTTGAGAACTCTGAAGCTTACGAATCACTTCTCATGAGTGAGATTTTTCTAGGAATAGAAAACAGAAAAATTGATGGTTTTAAAGGAATTCATCTTCTTCGTCGTAATATTGGTGATGAGGAGGAATTCATTACAATAATGTGGTTTGATTCGTTAGAAGCTATTAGTGCTTTTGCAGGAGAAGATTATGAATTAGCAGTTGTCCCTCAAAAAGCAAGAGCTTTGCTTTCACATTTTGACGAAAGGTCTCAACATTATGAAGTAAAGACTGAAATTTTTGAGTAACAAACTGAGAAAATTAATATATTGCATACATTTGGATGTTTTTATTGATTAGATTTCTTAAGCTTAATCATAAACTGCTTATGTTATCTAAGATACTTAAAAAGAATAGATGGCTAAAGTCATATGGTTTATTCAGATTTAATCTGATTCTCTTTCTGTTCAAATTTATATCTTGTACCAGCAAAAAAGAAGAGTAAAGGTAGTAATAACTCATACACACCTTTTCCTATATCTGTTAATTCATAGCTAACTCGAATAGGTTGAGTATCAATCACTGTTCGAGTTACGATATGATTTTCTTCAAACTCTTTCAACCGTGTTGTTAGCGTTCTTGAATTTATACTTGGTAAAGCTCGACGAATATCATTAAAAAATGGTGTTCCCTTAATCCTAATGATATATATTAGATCCATGGTCCATTTCTTCTGCAAAAAATTTAGTGCACTGTTGAGAAACAGGAGCTCTTTTTGTATATGAGCATCGTTGTGCTCAAAAGTCTCAAAATCTCTTTCAAGTCCCTTTCTTACAGCTTCACGCATCAAAGGTATAAGTTCATTCAACTCTTTCCATATAGTATTAAATTCATTCTCCATAAAGTCTCAACTCTTTTATTCTCAAAGACTTTCGTAGAAAGTCTGCACATTTTTCAAAGCTTTCCTAAATTCAGGTATCAGTTTTCCAATAATTGGCATCGCACTAAAGAATAGAAATGCATGAAACATTCCTTCTTGCAAATCGACAGTTACGGAAACGCCCTGTTTTTTCATTTTTTCTGCAATAACTAAGGTATCATTGAGTAATACTTCTCTTGACCCCACTTGTATAAATATCTGAGGAAATCCATTGAAATCACCAAAGATGGGGGAAATTTCTGGATTTTCTGGAGACTCAGTACCAATATAAACCTGAGCTCCTGATTCTATATTTTTTACATTGAAGAATGGCTCTTCGTCCACTTTTGTCTTCAAAGTTTCACTAGTCATGGTCAGGTCAGTCCAAGGAGACAAACATATAGCTGCTTTGGGTTGAGGTAAATTTTGATTTCCAATTCGGCAAAGCAAAGCTAAAGCCAATCCTCCTCCAGCAGAATCACCCATAACAATTATATTATCGGATGGAATGGATTGCTCTTCCAAAAGCCACTTATATGCAAAAAAGGCGTCATCTAAACCAGCAGGATAAGGATCTTCAGGTGCAAGTCTGTAATTTATAGTGTATGCCTGTAGATGAAGTTTTTTGCATAATTTCGATACGAACGCTCGGTGTGAAACATAAGATCCAAATGTATAACCTCCTCCATGTAAATATAACATCACTCTTGAATTTGAGTCTTCTGAGTCTTTAGAATTTAATGAGTATTTTTCTGCAGATATAGAACCTATTTGAATTTCTTCAAAATGTACACCTTTTGCAGGTTTACTCTTTGAGGCCATATTATCAAATACAACTCTAAAATCTTTTACTTCCTTCTCGTTAGTCATATCCATGAGATGACCTTTGTTTTTTTCAAGTATCTTCATTAACATTTTAGCCAATATACTTACCATTTTCAAATCACTTTCTTTTTGTTAGTTTTGTTTTTCACCAAACTACACTTGGACTATATTTTCTACCAAGTGTATTTGGTATATTAAGTTTATTTTTTAAACCTACTTTACTGTAAACTTGCTTTATATTTAAGGACTAAAGTAATTTGAATTCCACTAAGTGAAAAAAAATTCACTTACTTATACAGGTTTTTTTAGCAAGAAATATTATCATCCCTCTTTACTAGATTGATCGATATTTTCCTCATATATAATAAATCGTTTACTCACATTGAAATAAATGGCTATACTCATACCAATCACACCAAGAGCTAAAAGTAACCAAAGATAAAACAATTTGAACGTATCAGTTTCTATGAGACCTATTATTGCGCCTATAGTTAGGGGT
>DXJF01000017.1 GCA_019057375.1 Candidatus Heimdallarchaeota archaeon | reverse complement strand
TTGGTCGTTACGCTGGTCAAGCTCAGAGTATGGGAGCTAAACGTCGTTCCAGATAATATCTTCTATTTATTGAAAAACTGTTTTCAAATGATTGATCGCGATAAAGCTCTAGTTGAAATTAAAGAAAAGCTATTAATTTTAGATGAGCCTAATAGAAAAATTCTAGATCAAGTCAAACGTAATATTGCTAAGAAGTATAAACTGAAAGATTTTCCAAAGAACAGTGAAATTTTAGCAATTTGCAATACTGAGGAAAGAGATTTACTACTTCCTGTTCTTATAAAACGTATTGTTCGAACTTTATCGGGCGTTGCAATTGTAGCTGCAATGACACGCCCATGGGAGTGCCCTCATGGAAAATGTATAATGTGCCCTGGAGGTCCAGAGATGGATAAACCTCAAAGTTATACCGGATATGAACCTACAACTATGAGGGGTATTCGTAACAATTTCGACCCTTATCTTCAAGTGAATGATAGAATTAAACAACTTGAATCTATAGGTCACTCAACTGAGAAAATAGATGCTATCATCATGGGAGGAACCTTTACCAACCAACCTGTTGAATATCAACTATGGTTTATTCAACGAATGTTTGATGCTTTAAATGAAATTGATTCCAAAGACATTCAAGAAGCACACAGAATCAACGAAACAGCTGTTCATCGATGTATAGGATTAACAGCTGAAACAAGACCTGATCAGGTAAACCACGAAAAAATTAATCATCTTATCGAATATGGTGTTACAAGACTAGAAGTTGGAGTTCAGTCTGTTTTTGATGATGTTCTAGAAAAAATGCAAAGAGGTCACGGAATTAAAGAAACAGTTGCAGCTTTTCAGTTCATCAAGGATACTGGACTGAAGATTACTGCACATATGATGCCCGGTCTTCCAGGATCAACATTCGAGAGAGATATTGAATCCTTTGAAATTCTGTTTAATGATTCTAGATTCCGACCAGATGAGCTTAAAATCTATCCAACAATGGTTATTCCTGGAACTAAGCTTTTCCAAGATTATCAAAATGGAGAATATGACCCATTAACTAACGAATCTGCTACAAACTTAATTGCTAAAATAAAAGAACTAATTCCTCCTTATGTAAGAATCAAGAGAGTGCTTAGGGATATTCCTGCACATCAAATAGCTGCGGGTCCAAATAAGAGTGATTTGAGATTAGATGTTCAAGCTATTCTCGAAAAACAAGGAAAGAAATGCCAGTGTATTCGTTGCAGAGAAATAGGTCACGTTATTTATAAAAAAGGCACAAAAATAGATCAGTCAAACATTGAATTAATTGAGAGGTCATATGAAGCCAGTGAAGGAGTCGAACATTTTCTATCTTTTGAAGAGGTAGAAAGTGATGCTCTTATCGGGTTTTTAAGATTAAGAGAGCTAGGTGATAACATCATTCGTCCAGAGTTTGACAAATTTACGATTATTGTAAGAGAATTACATGTATATGGAGAGCTTCTAGGTTTGCAGGCATTGAAAAGGGGTTCTTTACAATGGCAACATAGAGGGTATGGAAAAGAGTTACTTTCAAGAGCAGAAGAAATTGGGAAAGAAAAAGATTATTCTAAGATTTCAGTAATTTCTGGTGTTGGAGTAAGAGAATACTATCAAAAACAAGGATATACAAAGGATGGTCCTTATATGTCAAAAAAATTGTAAGTTAGTCAATTGTTTGTTTACAAAGCTAAACTTATATTTGCTTCTACTTGATGGATTTTAGAAATAAATTACAGGTTGGAATATGTCTCAAAGCAGTCGTTTAGCAATTTTATCTGATGTAGAACAAATTCTCCATACTAATGGATATAGTATTGCTAAATTATCTCAAGGAAGTAAAGCCTGTTTTGATATTATTGCCAAAAAAAGAGACCAGCTTATCATTATCAAAGTTGAACCCTATGTTGATAATTTCAACCGTGACAATTCTTTTGAACTAAAGAATATTGCAACCTTTCTTAATGCCTCTCCTTTAATTATAGGTGAGCGAGGAAGACGTTTTTCAGAAATTGATGATGGCTTGGTTTTACTAAGATATGGGATTCCAGTTGTTAGTAATGAAACTTTTACCAATCTAATTTCTCATGGAGTACCTCCAATAGTATATTGTAGTAAAGGTGGATATTTTGTTCAAATTAACAGAAAAATACTCCGTCAGGCAAGGCTGGAAAAGAATCTGAGTTATGCTGATTTAGCACATCTTGTGGGAGTTTCTAGAAGAACAATTTACGAATATGAGCATTCCATAAACCCAACTCCTTCAACTGCCGCAAAACTGGAAGAAGTATTGGATTCCCCTGTAGCACAAGGAATCAAAATCTTCAATATTGACATTGAGAAGGAAACAAGACCCCAGTATTCAACTGAAAATCTTTCAAATTTTAAGGAGGAAATATCTGGAATTCTTGAAGAATTAGGCTTTTTTACCCAATTTTGGACTCGTCAATCTCCTTTTGATGCTTTTGGAGAGCAGAAAAACCTAGATATTCATAGTGGGATGAACATTCTAGTTTGTGTAGATGATCTTCAACAAAAGAATATGGCTGAACGAGCAATTCTTACCCAAGATATAGCTACTTTGACTAAAAGAAGAGCTGTAATGATTGTTGAAGACTCTGATAATCCTCTAACTCAAAACATACCAACTTTTACTGTAGATGAACTTAATCAGATGAAGAAAGCTTTTGATTTAGTTAAAAATTGGGTTAAAAAATATTCTAATATGAAAGAAAGTTAGGTTGAGCAGTTACTTTTGCCCAACAATCATAATATGATCTTTTTCATAAGGTTCCAAATTTACTGTTTCAAGAATCTTCAGACCAAAAGATTCAATCTTATCAATTACTTCTTTGAATATTATTTTTGGATCTTTGGTTACATCAATACTTCTAGATTTTACAGCTAAAAAGAAATATCCGCCATCTTTAAGATAAGTCTTAACATTAGTGTCAAGAATCTCTGCTTGAGATGGTTGAGCAACATCCTCATAGACAATATCTACTTGGGGAACTATGTTACTATACTCTTCAGGAAATCTTGCATCTGCATGAAGCGGTATAATATTTTTCCTTCTTTCAGCAACAATTATGAGATCTCCCATTGATCGAGCAGAAAATTCTACAGCAAAAATTGAACCTTCATCACCTAAAATATCCGAAATGTGAGATACAGTTGTTCCAGAAGCGGCACCTAAATACAAAATTTTGCTACCTTTAGTTAGAGGGAACGTTTTAAGTTTCTTGAAAATAGCTGCGCCTAGTTTGCTTTTGTAGGGATCAAAAGTCCGATATTCAGTTCCTTCTTCAGTTAGTAATCTCTCAGTATATACTTTCTTACCAGGATCGGCATTAATAGTTGCTAATCTCTTATTTCCGTCTTTTGTAGTTACCCAAAACAAATTTCCAAATTTATGATTTTCTAGGTTTGACATTTTTATCTCCTCTTTTGGTAGGGTTTCTTATATTGAGGTTTTCTTTGACCTCCCTTTTGACCACCTTTGTAACTTCCACGTTTTGGTCTTGGTTGAGAGGGTTGAAAACTTCTATCAACAGGTGGTTGTTTGCCTTCAGGGGGATTCTTATATTTCTCTTTAATTTCATCGATTTTTTGTTCAACCTCAATTCGCAGTTGGTCTCCCATGAATTCTCCTTGAAAAAAATCTATTCTAGCAGCAATTGTGAGTCTTCCAGCAATAGCTCTAGATATATTACCTCTTTGCCACCATGAGCAACTGTGTATTTCAGGCATTTGATAGATAATACCATGTTTTGGAGGCTTAGCACCAGTTTTCAATGCTCTGAAGAGAGCTTTTTCAGCACCTAATAACTGAACTGTACTTGCTGGTTTCATAGCTATTTCTCTCAATCCTCCAGCTAAAGCAATTAACCTAGCAGCGATAGCAGACCCTACAATCGCTTTCATATTTGGAGCAATTCTTCCCATCTCTCTTTCTATCCAACTATCCAAATTCTCTCGTTCTTCATATAAGTCGAGAGTTTTTTGCGCCATATCTTGTAGAGGACGCAAATCTTTATCTTCATAAGATGCTCCCATGGATTTTGATGCTAATTGAACAAGTTTTTTACTCCTCTCTATTGAGAACCCATAATCTTTGAGATCATCTTCTGTAAATTTTTGTCTTGTTCCAATTTCAGTGATGATTTTACAGAGAGTTACATGATTTTGCACTTCTTTCAAAATTTCTGGGAAATGAACCCCATACCATTCTCTTATTCGAGATGAAAAAAGATTGGTGGTTTTATCTATATCATCCATTGATAAAATTGCGTGGACTACGTTCTTATCAATTCTTTGAGAACTATAAGCAACGCTTTTCTTTGAAAGATTTATGCTAACATCTTTCAATAGTACAGTATATTCTGCATCGTCTTTGATATAATTCTTTTGAATAAGGATTTCTGGAATCTTTGAGATTACAGCTTGATAATTTTCAGATTTAATAATGAGTTCACTCTTTATTCCCTTACTTCTAGAGAAATTCTGAACGTCAGCTGAATTAGTTTCAATAGTTTTTTCCTTTAAGTCAGAAAAAATATTCTCTAATTCTTCGGAAATAGTATATTTCGATAAGTTGTGGATCTTTTCAGCAATTTTTTCAGGGTTCTTTTCATAAGCTGCAAACTCGATCAATTTATCTTGATTATCGAATACAAAAAATCCCGAAATATTAGCTATGATTTTTATTGTCATCTCTTTTCCATAAAAACTGAAAATTAAGAGATAAAAAAGATTTTGATGATAATCTTATTTTTCATGTACTAAGCTAAAGCAATAACTCTTTCCTTACTTAGAGTTATTAAATCCTTCAAATTGTTGTCCATTTCAGGGTTGAGTCCTATTAATGAAGATCTCATATCCTCGAAATTAGCACGGTTTACAAGAACTGTTCTTTCTAGTAACTGTCTAACGGTATATCTAATTGCTCGTGGTTTGGTTTCCTTCAAACTGTCAATTATCTCTTTTTGTGTTAATGCTCCCTTATCCCCTAATAAATCAATCACTTCGATTGATCCTTTTGGTAGTTTTTCCCTTTTCATTGTTATCACTTTTGAAGCGGTGTGTAAATTTTTTCCACATGTGTATATATTTTGCACAGTATATAAACCTTTCGTAAAACGCTGTGCAAAGGCTTGCACACACGAAATGAGAAAAAAGGGAAATAAGGATTTATGTCGTTATTTTTCGAAATCTGAATCTGATAACCGGAACCATAGCTAGAGAGATAAACACAAAAGCTATTACCCAGTTTATAATAGATCTTATTGTGCTCAATTGATCCCAAAAGTGAACATTATTTAAGATTTCAATTCTTCCATCTGAAGGAGTATAATCTGTGAATTTTAGCGGAATATATAAAATATGCAATCCATACTCCTCTAGCGTAAAAGTAATTTCATATTGACTTGATGTTGAATTATAGATTAGTTCAAGATTTTCAAATACTAAATTTGGATACATTAGAGTTGCATTCAGCTTATTATTTTCACTTACATAGAAACTTCCATTCTTGAATCTGATTTGAACACCAATAGATACTGGTTTTCGGATGAATGTTTCCTTTGGAGTACTTTCAATTATGTACTCTGGTCTATGAGTATCAATAAGCCAATTGAATGTTTCATTCACTAATTGAGAGTTTTTATCATCCAAACCAAAAATATCTTTGAATGAATAATCTAATCCAGCTCTTGAAGGATTACTTTCATAGGAATCTGGTAACAAACCATGATCTGTAAATGGGTATCCTGAACCAAAAACCATTACTCTTCCGTTGTGAAATTCCTTTGCTATTGCAGCGTTAAAAATATATTTTTCACTGTCTATAACAGTCTCAAACGTCGCTATAACACTGTTGTTTTCGTTTGGATTATCTGAGAAAAAGACCGGTCTTCCCCAAAACATAAAAGAATCAACATCAAAAATGTTTTCTGTTTCAATAATCTGTGCTTCATAGGGAACATAAGGAATAGGTATTGATTGTCCTACGCTCATATTAAACTGTTTTAGTAATTCATCACATGCATAATAATTGCTTGAAATTAATGGTTCATTATCTATAGATGTGGCATCAATAAATCTAATACTGTCAATCAAAAATAGTAAGGAACCACCACTAGTAACAAAATCTTGGATATCATCTAATTCCTCTGACGTAAAATTAAATTCAGGATCTGAGATGACTAGAATATCAATATTTGTAAAAGAGAAGTCTCCTTGATAATGATTGCGAATACGAAAACCTCTGTCTTTCAAGATTCGAGTAAGATAAGTGTGTGTCCCCACTGATGAAGATGCATCAAACCATCTGTTTTCTGTATCATTTTCATGAGAGTTATCGAATAGAACTGTCCCACCTAAATATCTTGTTTGAATTGAAACACTCATGGTTACAATAATTCCATCCGCATTCTCAAATAAAATTCCTGCTGTAATAGTTCTTATAGGTGTGTTTAGAGGAATTGTGATATTGAATGCAAAGTGATTCCAACCTATAGAAACATCTACTTGATTTGGTATTTCAATGAATTGCGAATCTCCTGTGAGTGTCGTATTAATTTGTCCATCAAAAGATGAGATTAGTTTAATGATAAATTCAGAAGTGTCTCCCTCTACACATGAGTAAAAGTACTCATTGACTGGAGAGATTCGTTTTGGTAATATTGTAAAAAGTCCAAGACTTTCATAAGTATCTAAGTAATTATAAGCTGCTAAAGGATTAATCATACCATTTCCTTGGTAAATAATTGGGAAATTCATATCATCAGCTGTCTCAAGAATAGCTGCTTCATATTTATGAACTCCAAGACCTGGGAAGGCCCCTATTAATAAAGCGAAAACACCACTAACAATAGGTGCTGAAACAGATGTCCCTGAAACCCATCTTGAACCACCAGTTGTAGCATCACTTCCTTGAATAGCAACACCTGGAGCTAAAATGTCTATTCCAGCGGAGAAATTGCTATTCAAACCTTTTGATGTAAATAATGCAAGATTATCCATATATTCAGATGCACCAACAGATATAACATGATCCCAGATTGCTGGAGCCCCAATAGAAGCTCCTGAAGGACCGTAATTTCCTGCTGATGCAATTACTGGTATGTTTTGTACTGCAGCTTCATAAACTAGTTCTTCAACTGGATCCCCCATTTCAGAGAAAGTAACAGATGTTAAACTAGCTGATATTAAATCAGGATTCTGTTGGATTGCTTCGTCAAAACCTATTATTAACCATTCATCTTTTCCATATCCAGTTCTATCAAGAACTTTAATATTGATTAATTGAGCATCGGGAGCAATTCCATAATTCTCTGTTATTTCTATAACGCCGTCTTCGTTTCTGTATTTTCCATTTCCCGCTAAAACAGATGCAATGTGGGTTCCATGACCGCTTAAATCGTCTGAGTCTTCGAAGGTTTGAATTAAGTTTAGATCAATTATGATTTTAGGTTCATCATAGTTCTTTAAACTGTTTAAAGCTGGAGCTACAGTTGCATTTAATCCGCTATCCAATATTGCAATGCGAACACCATATCCTGTCGCTCCAGCTTCATGTATTTCATCTACTTCTAGAGCTTGACGAAGAACACTAAGATCCATTAATCCTGAGAAATCCATATACACATTCTGAGGAATGTGAAACTCATATGTTCCTATTGGGTATACATATTTCACTCTTAGGTCATTGAGTCCCAATTGTTGTAAGGTTTTTCCAGTATATATAATTGATACAGCAGGAATAGATTTGAAAGTTCTCTCAATTAATATGCCGCTTTTCATGGTATTTTCAATGAACAGATCCCTTTCTTCGAATGAGAAAAATGATATCATTGCTCTTCCGTCAAATTTCATTAAATCTGCGTAAATTTGATTCTGTTCCATAGGAAATTTCCATCTTTGATCCCCAAGGATATTACTAGCTTTTGTTATAGAGAAACTAGCCTCGTCTGAATTGATACTTGAATTGAATACTGTTGAGGAATTCATCTGATAACCTGTTAGAGCCGCATTTGTTTGGAATAACATTGGTAAGGGGAGAATAAGAAATGAAACTAGAAAAATGATGAATGGCTTATTTCTCATAGGTATAGAATGGAATTGTGACTTTTAGATTTTTCTCTAGTATTAATCAAATACCTATTCATTTTTGTCGGAATATCAAATTGTCATAAACTAATACCTTCTAATAACTTTAAAATGGAAAGTCTTATATTCAAACAATATGGATGAGTTCCAAGGTGAAATAACACTATGCCATATCAGTGGTTAAAACGCTCACGAAGAAAACTATCAGGTGGTCTTATCCGAAGAGCTGCTTCAAAGAAGAAAAGAGATATGGGTAGATATCCAGCTGAAACTCAAATTGGTTCAAGAGTACTCAAACCAATTAGAACACGTGGTGGGAATCTCAAATATCGTACTCTCGTAGATGAACATGCTAATGTTATAGACCAATCAACAGGTATCTCACAGAAAGTCAAAATACTTAATGTTCTTGAAAATAAGGCAAACCGTGAATATGCAAGAAGAAGAATCATTACCAAAGGTTGTGTTATAGATACAGAAATAGGTAAAGCAATAGTTACAAGCAGACCTGGCCAACATGGTAACATCAATTGCATATTGATAGAGCGTAAGGAAGAATAGTAAATCTTCCAAATATTTTAATATAAATTCAAGTAAGGCTATATTATGTTGCGCAAAAAGCGTTATTTTGTTCTCTATCCAGAATATTTCAATAAACAACTTACACGTAAACAGGGTAGAAAAGTTTCTAAAAACAAAGCAGTAGATCAATGTAATTTATCAAAAATAGTTTATGCGTGTAAGTATCTAGAGCTGGAATATGAAGTTGAAAAAGACAAAAAATATTCTAAAAACTGGTGGGAGAGCGAAGGTAGAGTCATTATTAATCCTGAGGGAACAACAAGCAAAACCGAGTTGATTAGAAGAGTAGCCAATGTATCTAGAAAACTCAAAAAAGTTGAAAAATCTGGCGATTCAAAAAAACCAAAATCCAAATCCAAATAAATTAACGATTTTAGATTAATATAAGGTTTGATTAAATTGGAGCGAGAAAGAATAAAGAAGCTTGGTACTATAATGTTCTTTAGTGATTTGGGAAATGCAATACTAAAAAATCCTCCAAAACTTCCCAAAATTGGTTCTAATGTTGTCACTGAAAGAATGGAACATATTGGGAAAATTGTAGACATTTTTGGACCAATTAAATCCCCTTATGTGAGTATTAAAATCAAGCCACAGTATAAGGAAGCAATTGATGTTAATACTTTGCTTTATGTGATTGATCGAAAACCTTCTAATGTAAGGCAGAGAAAAAAATCATATTCGTCAAAGTATAACAAGACAGTAAAAAGAAGAAGTTGAAAATACTTCACTTTCCCTATTATTGTCGTCATAATTCAATTTATTAGAATTTTTAATTTTTTCTGAAATTTGTAAAATAAATTGAACTGTATTAAAACTTAAATATGCTGAAAGGGAATGTATAACAAGACGATAAGATTGTTGTTTGGGTACTTCGATATCAAAATGGATAGAGAAGGGATTCGATAACTTTCAGCTGGTGTGATTAGAATGATGCCTGTTCAAAGAATTAAGACAGAGAAAAATTATAGTATTGCCCTTGGGGATGAAATAATCGAGTTGATTGACAGAACTAAGAATAAAAATTTGCTCTATAGAGAAGTAATAGATCTACTCGGTGGTCATGAATCCATCATCCACAAAATAGATGAACTTCTCTACGCAAATAAAATATTAAAAATCCCTGTTGCAGAAGGTAACGTTAAAGACTATGTTTTAACAATTCCAAAGAAAAAAGAAACTGGCTGGATGACTATGGTATGTCCTTGCTTCATTTGTGATAGGATAAGCGAATGTGCAGTTAATAATCCAGTGAATCCTGTATCTTGCAGACTTTACAATGAATGGTTAATTGAAGAAGATGAATCAAAGGATATACAAACTTACAGATTCATTGAGTATGATATCCTGGATGATGACGATAGAGTTCGGATACCCTTGAAGTAATAGAATAAAAGGGAGAGAGGACGCAATTCTTATCAATAACGATTTTTAAAATGACTCAAATAAATCTATGTGATTACTTTGAGTGCTGATCCTTATGCAAGAAAAGCAAGAGTAAGTGGTTTTAGATCACGAGCTTCTTACAAGCTTTTTGAAATAAATGACAAATTTAGTATTTTCAAAAAGGGCCAGCAAATTGTAGATTTAGGTGCTTCTCCTGGTGGATGGTCTCAAGTAGCTTCCAGAAAAGTTGGAAGCAATGGTTTGATAATAGCAATAGATAAAGCATATATTCAAGAATTTAAAGAGACGAACATAATCATTCTTTTTCAGGATATTTTTAGAAAGGACCTAGATGTATTTCTCCTAGAGAACTATGGGAAATCAGATGTTTTAATATCTGATTGTGCCCCAAATATTTCAGGTAATTATGATAGGGATCATTCTATACAGTCCATGCTTGTACATAGAGCATTAGAACTTGCATCCAATATATTATACATGGGAGGATCTTTTGTATGCAAGATATTCCAGGGGAGTGAAACACAGGAATTTGTAAAGAGCGTTAAAGAACGCTTCAATGTAGTAAAATTATTCAAGCCCAAATCCTCAAGGAAACAGAGTTCGGAAATATACTTGATAGCTAAAGATTTCAAATCAGAATCATAATCTATGTATTGCGGTGATTCAATGACAACAGGTAGTTGGAAGAAAGTCAAAGAAGGAAATACAGAATTAGCAATAATTAAAGACGCTGAAAGAATATATGATGCTTCAGTATTCTATAATCCCAAAATGATTGTAAATAGAGACTTTACGCTTCTTATGCTAGAAACAATTTCCAGAAAACAAGGACAACCATTAACTTTTGTAGATGCTTTAGCTGGAACTGGGATTCGTAGTTTCAGGATATTAAAGGAATTAAGCTCTTCAACAATCAATCAAGTGATCATTAACGATAAAAATCCTAAAGCTATTGAGATAATTTCTAAAAATGCATTATTACTTGAAAATAAAGAGAAATTTGAGATAATTCACTCAGATGCTTCAGATTTACTTTATGAACTTATACAACAGAAGAGACCAATAAATGTAATAGATATTGATCCATTTGGTTCTCCAATAAAATTCTTTGAAACATCGTTATTTGCCCTCAAAAGAAATTCTGGGTATCTATTTGCTACAGCAACTGATTTACAAGTTCTATGTGGAAAGTTTTCAGAAGCTTGTTTAAGAATCTACAATTCTTATCCAACACGCCACTATCTATGTCATGAGGTTGCGTTAAGAATTCTTTTATACAATATACTCATTAGCGCTGGAAGACTTGGTCTTGAAATAAAACCAATACTAAATTACCATCATGAGCATTTCTTGAGAATTAAAGTTAAAGTAGAGAAAAGCAAAGAAGCTGCTAATAGTCAGCATCAACAAATCGGTTTACTATCTTTTTGTTCTCAATGTTCTTACTATAGAACTTTTACATTACAAGAAACTTTTTCTTTATCACATTGTCCAATTTGTGATAACCTTCTGGAGAGAGCTGGGCCACTATGGTTGGGTGAATTGTATGATAAGCAATATCTTCTCTTGATGAACGAAATAAACAAGGACCTGGACTTACCAAGTGAAAAGAGGATATCAAGATTACTAAAACTAGCTTTGGAAGAAATAGATGAAATTCCATTTTTCTATAATTTTCCTCTAGTTACACGACATTCTGTGAAGAAAGGAATAAAAATACAAGAAATTATTGATGCTCTTATTGATGCTGGATTTAAAGCATCTAGAACACCATTTGATCCAGAGGGATTGAAAACTGATGCAAAATATGAAGAGTTGGTACAGATAACAAACAAATTCTGAATAAGAAGGTGAAAAATATTACAAATCTTGAGGAAATTATTGTAGGAATTGATGAAGCTGGAAGAGGTCCAGTTATAGGGCCATTAGTAATCTGTGCGTATGCAATATCAAAGAAAGATATAGACAAATTGATTAAACTCAAAGTTAAAGATTCAAAGCTACTTTCGAAGAAAAGAAGAAATGAATTATATTCTCAATTGATTTCTATAGCAGCAGATTACAAAGTTAAACATCTTTCAGCAGCTGAAATCGACGAATTAAGAAAGAACTATACTCTCAATATTATTGAACAAAGGATGATGCTAAAGTTAGCAAAGGATCTTAAAACAATCCCTTCAGAAATATATATTGATGCGGCTGATGTAAATGCGAAGAGATTTGGGGGAGTATTTGAAACTGAATTTTCTAATGCAAAGATAATATCAAAACACAAAGCAGATTTGCTTTTTCCTGTTGTTTCTGCTGCTTCGATTATTGCAAAAAAGGAAAGGGATGATGAAATAGCAAAGATATCCAACAAAATAGGAGAGGAAATTGGTTCTGGATATCCAGCTGATCCTGTTACAAGAGAATTTTTGAATAGATATTATGCAAAAAATAAGAAATTTCCTCCATATGTGCGAGAATCGTGGGATACTGTCAAAAAGATAAAAAAGGAATTTAGTGAGGTAAAAAAACTTTCCGAGTACTTTTAACTAAGGTTAAGTTACAATAACTGTTTGTTTTCTTTTTTTAAGAATAAATGGAATTATTGCACCAGTTACTAAACCTATAGCATGTGCAAAAAAATTGACATTTGGACTACCAAAGGACATTATTAAGAAGAAAATTCCTCCTGATGCCAAATATCCCCAAAACGATTTTGTTTTTTCATGTTGATACATAAGAGCAAGAGCTGCCCCAAGTAATCCAAAAACACCTCCACTAGCTCCTGCTGAGATAGAATCAGCTCCATATACAAAAGAGAGCAAACCACCCATTATTCCTGAAATAACAAATACGAAATAATATTGCCAGGATAATAATCGTTCTTCTACTTTGAAGCCAAAAACAAGTAAAAATAAACAGTTAGAGAGCAAGTGAACAATATCTACATGGACAAAAATCGAAGTAACTAATTGATAGATATGCCCTTGAAAAACCAAGTAATTATATTGACCAACGGCAACTAATATCTCATCAGCTATAGATATAGCATCTTTGAAAGAAACAATGTTACCCATGGACAATGTAATTATCCATAGAACAATGTGAACAATGAGGATTATCACCAAAATATTCCTTGTAGGTAAATTTGTTTTCCAGAAAGAACTCATGGAAAAACTGTCTTTATCTTCACTCACAATTTATGAGAAAAAAAAAGTATTAAAACTGTTGCTGTTAAAAAGAAAATAAAAAGAAGAATTTACTTCTTCTCAATAGTGTAATAAACGCAGCTTTCAACACCCTCACTAATTATTGTTTTTCTTGCTTTAACAAAACCCACAATGGTGCTGAAGAATAAACCAATCATTAAGAAAATTAAGCCAACTCCTGTAGACACAACTGGACCAATAAGATGTTCGACAGTTAACTGACTCTGTGTAAGTCCTTGAAACTGGTAACTTATTCTTAGAATGGCAAGTGGTATTGTTCCTAAGAGAACTATAAATGCGCCAATTAGTAAGCCTATGAATAATTTCATAGGTGATAGTTTTAGGGGTTTGTCAGAAGCTTGAGAGAGCTCTACTCTTGTATTATCTTTCTTAATTGCATTTACGATATTCGAAAAGGAGCTCGGTAACATAAAAGCTGTGAGATTCAGATTAACTACTATGGTTAACAAAGCAAGTCCTATTCCTATGAAAAGCAAAGCCAAACTAATCGCTCTGCCAGGTTTAATAAGCATTTTTAGAGTAACAACCCCTAGCAAAGTTTCCTGAAAAGCTTGATAGATTGCAATTACAAAGAAGAAAATAAACATCCACATTAATCCTGCAGTAGCAAATGAATGTACTGCTGTTGTGATTTTCAAAGGATTTTCTATTGTAGGAACTTCCATTTCAGCTATTTCTTCAACAGTTTTTCCTAATTGAGTTCTTTGTCTTCTCAACCACTTTATAATTCTTAATAACCAATAACTTATTGCAAATAGTAATATTGCTATCCCTAAAAAGATCCATGTATCCCAGAGTAAAGCATTCAAACCAACTGGTGTTTCATATGTTGGTGAATAGTTAACTGCATAGTGAACTGCTCTAATTATTGCAACAGGTATTAATGCAGATCCTGTGACAATCATACCTGTAATTGTAACAATCTTTGTCCATCTTGGAATGAGACTTTTAGGTTGTAATTCTTCTAGATCTTTTTCTCCTTTAACCAATGCTTTCAGTCTTTTGGGTAATTCATTAACTTGAATACCCAAATTGAGCACTATGGTGGTTAAACCAAAAGCTATGCCTCCTATCAGCAAAGCAACACCCAATCCTTCGATTGGAACAGTAATTATTTCATATATATGATTTGCATATTCATTACCATTAACACCAGCTATTATCCAAAATATCATTATAATTGCTGCAACTAATTCAGAGAGTATTCCTGCAATTAGCATAATTGGGAAACTCTTAGCAAAGAATGGTGCTTTATTGTTTTCTAATTTTAAGCCTGCTTTCTTGAAGCTTCCAGTTGCATTTTCACCTGTAGATTTAATACTTTTCACTATGGTTACAATAGCAAAACCAATTCCTAGTTTCAGAAACCCTAAACCTAATAGTGGGATTATTTCTAAGAATCTTTTCAATACTATCTCTACTACTGTACCTTGTATTGTAGCTTCATTAATAGTTCACCAAATCCCCAATCCCAATGATATAAGCACAAGAGAAAAACCAAAAAAGAGAATTTCTTTGTACCTTTTAAATATATTTTCCATCATTTTAATCATCCTTAATTTAAACATAAAACAATTTTTTCTAACTCCTAATCTTTTGAGAAAAAAAGATAGAGAGAAAGTATAGATCTCTCATTATCTACTTCTTCAGATCAATATCCGAACTCAGGTGTAGGTAACCCATGCTTCTCTGCAATTTGCTTCATAAGACCAGTTAGCATTTTGAGTTTTTCTTCACCCATTTGTTTAGCAACTTCTAGGGTTACTTTCATGTCTGTCATATGAATTTTGTCACCAACCATTTTACCAGCTTTCATACGGCCAACAAGAATAGCTTCCTTCTCTTCTGAGCTTAATCCCAAAAGTATTTTTGTTCGTGTTGCAATAAAAGGTTTCATTTTCTTCTCCTTCAGTTCTGTAACAGCTGTTATCAGTCCTGCTAGAGATTTTACTCTTTGTTCTTCTGGTTGCCCTGCAATCATTTTCAACCTTTGAGTTAACATTTGTTGTCTTTGCTCCTCAGGAGCATCAGCCAACATTTTAATCATTTCATTCATTTCACTCATTAAAATCACTCTGAAAAATTAATTTCCAACTATTACTGTGTGTGTGAAAGTATTTAAAACCTCTGAAGTTACAAAATACAGCATAAACAACGCCTTATCCACATATAGGTAACCATACTCGCATTTTGCTTTTTTTTGGTGTATGCTATGTGCTTTTAGAATTTGTAATATTCTAGACCATGAATAGACAAGCTTTTTATGTTCAGTTTTTTGGTCAATTCAGGAAAAAAATGGATATTAACGGAACTATAATTGCTACTGTGAATGAACACGGTGAAATTGAAGTAGTTAGACATATCTATTTTGAATGTACATGCTGTACAGAATGTTGTAAGTTGAATAACATTCCTGTTACTGAACCAGATATTAGACTCATTCAAGATCATGGTTTTGAAATTGATCAGATATTAGAAGAATTGAGTCCTGTTCTTATCGCAAACAAAAACCTTGAAAAAAATGGTTTAATCAAAGCCTACATTTTAAGAAAAAAACCATTTGTGAATGAGTGTGTTTTTCTTGATGAGAAAGGTCTGTGCAAAGTACATAAATTCAAACCACTGACATGTCAGCTTTATCCTTTTTCAGTCAAGAAAAATGAAAACAAGCTTTATGTCATAGTTCATCCTAAAAGTATCTGTGAATTCATTGAACTCTCCGTAGAAGAATCTAGATCAAATACTATTGAGATAACGGAGAATCTGTTGACATCTCTTTTTGGTGAAAAACAAACAGATTAATGATAAACTTTATCTGTTACAATTACTGATATACCTTCATGAGCTTATTTAAAACAAATTTTATGAAGCTCGTTGAAGCATATCTTAAAGACAAAGGCTTTACAGTAGAGATGTGTAATATTTACACAAGAAACGTTGATTTCTATGAAAGCTACAAACGAGTAATCATGTGTGCTTACAAAGATGATTTACTCCTAACTATTCGCGCAAGAAGTGGAGAAGCATCAGATCCATTTAAGGGAACAGATGAGCAAATTGAAGCTAAGCTTCAGGAACCAGCTCTAAAGCTATTAAGCTGTGTTTTATCTTTAAATTCAGGCATGGATCCAGTTTATTGTGATAAATACAAAGGAATGAAAGCTGTTCCTGTTATTATAATGGAAAAATCTTCTAGAAATCATCCGCTTTACTATTATTTTGATGGGGATGCCAGAGAATCTAAGACATGGTATAAGAAGAAGAACGTAGTTTATCTTCCTTGGGAGTGGCTAAAGGAATTCTGGAATGAGGATTTTAAACTATCGTTAATGGATCAAGGATATAAAGTTTCAGAACCAATCGAACATGAACCAGAGATCCATATCAAGCAAGCAATAACTGAAATAGAAGAAGTATTAGCATCTAGAAGAATTGGAATAATGAAATCTGTCCATTTAGATAAACCTACTCTTCCACCATTAGCTCTAACTCTTACTCAAAATGATCAAATGATGATTTTTGTTGTGGATGAACCAGATGACAATGTTCATCCCAAACTTATGGACTTTGCAGTTTATCATTTTGGGACAAAAATAGATAAGTTCCCAACTACAGTTAAAGCTATATTCTTCAATATTTCAATAATTGATAAGGATAAAAGTTACATGAATCCTTATGTTCCTAAAGATAACAAATTTGTAGAGGATCATTTTGAACATCCAATAGTCATAAAGACGACAACCAAGGGTTTTAAGTTGCTTCTAGAGGTTGCTTCTGTAGAAGAACTATCTGCCCTTCCACAATTAAGTCCAATCGCAAATCTTGAACTTGGTGAACTGTTGAAAACATCCTCTGGATATTGGTTTACTAATGTATTCAATGAGGCAAAGAAGAGGTTAAAGAATTTCTATTCATCAAAGTGTCCTTTCTGTTCTAACACTAACATTATACATCAGATTCCAGATTATGTTGTTCCACACCTTCATCTTGAACTCCAACTAACAAAAGAAAATTCGTATGTAGTTTATTGTGATTATAAAAGAAGTGGGTGTGGTTTAGGCTTTGTAATAGTTAAGGACAAGTTCCAAGGTGGAGTTCATGGTTTCTTTGTTGGTGGAGATCAACAATATGCCCATGAAGTTGATAATGCTAAAAAGCAAATCCAATCAATAGGATTGATTACACACTCATTTACTCATATAAAACAATAATTAGATAGGTACGAACTTAAACCCGTATCCTATTAATCCTTCTTCTCCATTTTTTGATAATACTCTAAAAACCATTCGGACTTTCGTTCCTTCTGAAAGCTTCTCAAGTTTATTATCAGTAATTTGTCCAGTTACCTTAATGCCATCATCTAATTCTACAAGACCAATTATATATGGAGCATAAAACATCATTTCTTCTGCAGTTTGAGATACTCTCGTGAAGTGAAGAATTTTCCCTGTTTGTGCAAGTTTTAATTCTACAATATTTTCACTGGAACAGTAAGGACAATATTGAGTGATTGGAAAGCTCTTCTTTTTACATTCATGACATAAGATTCCCAAAGCTAGATATTTTTCTCTTCTTTCTCTCCATATTTTGGGTGGTTCCATTATTTATCGTCCTCCATATTTGAAAATATATTTATTAAAACACTTGCTCCTGTTCCCATAACATTCTGTGTTAGTCCATACTTAATATCATCAACTTGTCTCTGGTCAGCTTCTCTTCTCATTTGTTGGACGATTTCGATAATTTGAGCAATTCCTGTTGCACCGAAAGGATCCCCTCTAGCCTTGAGACCTCCGCTGGTATTTACACTAATTTCTGAGTTAATCTGAGTTTTTCCTTCAATTGTAGCTCCGCCCCCATCTCCTTTTTGGAAGAATCCAAGATTTTCTATTGCTAGAATCTCTCCTATAGGATATGAATCATGTACTTCAGCAATACTGATATCCTTCGACGAAATTTGAGCCATTTCATAAGCTTTTTTTGAGGCAATTTGAGTTGCTAGAAGTGATG
The DNA here is from genome assembly GCA_019057375.1 of Candidatus Heimdallarchaeota archaeon. Lineage (GTDB taxonomy): Archaea > Asgardarchaeota > Heimdallarchaeia > Heimdallarchaeales > Heimdallarchaeaceae > UBA460. The sequence continues at coordinate 9,425 of DXJF01000017.1, read as the reverse complement.
ATAAGGTTTCCCTATGGTGTAGTGCAATTTTATCTGAGCTTTGGGCAGAACTAATCACTTTAACCTTTTTTTCTATTTCTGAGTGGTTTTCCACAAATTCCTTGGAAGCTATTACCACTGCTGCGCTTCCATCACAATAAGTTGCAGGATCAAATCTTCCAATGGGATCTGAAATTCTCTTTGCATCCAGAAATCGTTTTAATGAGATTTCACGTCTGAATTGAGCGATTGGATTATTCACTCCATTGGCATGGTTTTTGACTGGAACTGATGCTAATTGTTCCATGGTTGTATTGAACTCTTTCATATGAGCTTGTGTCATCCAAGCATAGAGACTTGTTACTGTAGCTCCTTGCTCAAATTCCCATTGATAATCTAATGTACCTCCAAGAATTTTTTCTATTGTACTACTATTAACAAAATCACTTAATTTTTCTGTGCCTAATACTGCGATACAGTCTAGAAGACCACTTTTTATAGCTAAGAATGCTTGATGAAATGCTCCTGCACCACTTGCATTTCCTACATCAATTTTAGTAACTGGTATGTTTAAATTACATTCTCGAGTAGCTTCTGCTCCAATGTAAGATTGGCTATTCCTATTTGAAACCAATGACCCAAAATATAGACTCTGAATCTGATCTTTGTTAATCTTTGCATCCTGAATAGCTTTAGATAGAGCTTGCGATGCATTGGTACTAGGATTCAATTCATAGTGCTCACCAAATTTAGTTATACCATATCCTATAACATAAACTTCTCTTTTACTCATATTATCACCTCAGAATCCCCTTGTATCTAGAATATTTACCATAGTTAATTTCTTCCTTGTTGTTCACATAATGTTCAACTGTTAGTGGATATAATTTGAGAGCTTCAATCTCGTCAGTTATTGAAAATGAAAACGCATCACTTCCAGCGCCACTGCCATATGAAGTCATAAATATTTTGTCTCCTGGATTGGAATTATTAAGAATATGTGCTAATCCAAGCATCGATGAAGCGGAATATGTATTTCCAATGTTTTTGCAGATTAAACTAATGTCGATTTGGTCAGTTGTAAAGCCAAGCATTTTTGCAACCGTGAGTGGAAATTTCGTATTAGGTTGATGAAATGTAACATACTTATAATCTGAAGGTTTGGTTCCAAGTTCTTCCATTAATCCTTTGGAAGCATCAACAATATGTTGAAAGTATGCAGGTTGTCCTGTAAATCTGTTCCCATGAGAAGGAAATACCGCCCCTTCTCTTCTCCAAAAGTCTGGGGTATCTGTAGTGATTGAATACGTCCCCTCTAGCTCTGCAACAACTCTCTCCTTACCAATTAGAAAAGCTGCACTTCCAGCTCCAGTTGTATATTCTAGAGGATCTCTTGGTTTAGCTTGACTGTCATCTGAACCTATAGCTAATCCGAATTTTATCATCTCAGACTTAACTAATCCAAAACACATTTGCATACCAGCAGTTCCAGCTTTACATGCAAATTCCAAATCTGCAGCAGTTAATTCCTTCTCAGCATCTATAGCTGCAGCAACAATTGTAGCAGTAGGTTTAACTGCATAAGGGTGAGATTCACTCCCAACATAGATTGCACCTATGTCTTGAGGATTCCCTTTCCATCGGCTTATTGTGTTTCTTGCTGCTTCAACAGACATCGTAGCTACATCTTCATCTGGTCCAGGAACTGATTTACTAAAAACCTGTAATTGTGAGATAATTTCATTCGGATCTTCATCCCAAACCTTAGCTATTTCCTCAATAGATATACGAAATTTAGGGACATACGAACCATAGGATACTATTCCTAGCTTACTCATGATAATACCTTGAAAGAGTTTATTCATTATAGCTGTAATAGAAATATAAGTTAATTCTAATCTGCTACTATCATACTGATAATCCAACCATTAATTAAAATTTCCTACATACAGATGCAATAAAACTTAGTTGTCATTATCTTCCTCTTTCTTCTTTTGAGGAGGTTTAGCAATAACAACTCTTGCAGGTTTAAGTAAAATGCCTTCTAACATGAATCCCTTTGACACAACTTCTATTATTTGGTTATTGTCTTTTTTAGCATCTTCAACTGTATATAGAGCTTCATGATATTTCGGATCAAATATATCATCAATCGGATTTATAACTTTAATTCCTAAAGTTTCGAAAGCAGATTTAGTATTGTTAAAAATCATCTTAATTGCATCTTTAGAAGATTTCAAATCATCATTTTCATTTAAAACTGTTAGAGTTCTTTCTAAATCTTCATATACAGTTGTCAGTTTTTGCAAAATACTACTTTTATTACGGAAATTAGAGAATTCTTGATCTTTTTGCATTCTCTTTTTGAAATTTTCAAAATCTGCTTGAACCCTTTGAGCTGTATAGAGAAATTCGTCTTGTTTGATCTTTGCTTCTCTCAATTTTTGGTTTAATGTCCAGATTATTTCAGTTAATTTGTCAACTTGATTATTATTTACCAGATTTAGTATTTCAACAGATAAATGATTTTTTTCAACTTCTTCTGGAGCGAGCTTTATTTCCTCTTGGGAAACTTGTTCCTCAGGCTCACTATCTACATCTACTTCAATGAATTCTTCTTCTTTATCAGGGTTGTCAGCTTTTTCAAACATAGGAAAAACCCACCTTTGAATCTCGTTTTTCAGCCCAATTACTGACATTTAAAATCTTCTATTCAACCAATAAAAAATCTCTACTTGTTTGATTTCGAAAAATATGAGTTTGGGTCCAACTAAATATTTATTTAGAGTTTGTTAAAGAAAAGCTCGTATATGGGGGCTATAAGGCTCTCTCAAAATGCTCAAAACGTTGGATTGACTAGAAATGCATGAGAAAGTAAGTGAAAAATCTATAAAGAATAAAGAAGCTATTAAGAAACTCATCAAGAAATTACATGATGGGGAAGAACCTCAAAAGGTAAAAGAAGAGTTTAAAGAGGTTATTAAAAATCTCTCTTCTTTGGAAATTGCTCAAGCTGAGGAACAGCTTATAAAGGAAGGTATGCCTGCTGAACAAATTCATCATATGTGTGATGTTCATTTAGCAGTTCTACAAGAAACACTCGAAGAAGAGCAGGATTTAGCCCCTGAAGGTCATCCGATTCATATACTTATGCAAGAACATGTAATACTGCTGGAGAATGTCAATAGATTGAGAGACATTTATAAAGAAATCAGCAAGAAAGATAAGTTTCCTGCAATTATCAATGAATTAACAGAGATTGCAAATATAGTTGATATTTTACAAAAATCAGAAAATCATTATCTAAGAGAAGAAAATGTTCTATTCTCGTACTTAGAAAAATATGGTGTAACTCAACCTCCCAAAATAATGTGGATAGAACATGATCGGATTCGTGATTTGGAGAAAAATCTGATTAGTCTGGTTAAAAACAAAGGTGACCATAATTTCCCTACTTTTCTAGAGAAATTCCACCTATATGCTCATGGTTTAGCAGAGAAGTTAGCTAGTCATTTTCCAAAAGAAAACAAAATCTTGTTTCCTACAGCTTTGAAACTTCTAAAAGACTCAGATTGGGTTGAAGTAAGAAAGCAATTTGATGATATTGGATATTTCTTCTTATCTCCTGATATTGTCCCTGAAAAGGATAGAATAGATGAGGAAACTAAACCTGTAATGGTTGATGAAAAACAGGTTGATTTAGGTACAGGAATTTTAGATTTGGAAATTCTTCAACAGATTTTCAAAACTCTGCCTGTAGATACGACTTTTGTTGATAAAGATGATGTTGTGAAATTTTACAGTGAAGGTCCTGATAGAGTGTTTATACGATCTCCAAGTGTTATAGGTAGATTAGTTGAAAACTGTCATCCTTCTAAAAGTGTAGACAAAGTGATGAAAATCATTGAACACTTCAAAAATAAAACTCTTGACAAAGCTGAATTCTGGTTAGAGTTAGGAGATAGATTGATTTTTATTCGATATTTCCCTGTTAGAAATAAAGCTGGAGAATACTTGGGCGTTCTAGAAGTTACACAAGATATTACTGATATAAGAAAAATTGAAGGTGAAAAAAGACTCCTTTAATCCCTTTTTCTCTTTTAATGTTCAACCACTGATTTTTTAAATATCCTTCTTTTAGTATATATGGCCAGAGCTTATCATAGACCTCTCTGAGCAATGTTATGGCTAGCTGTGACGAGAGTGAGCTCTCTGGCCAAAATATCTATAGGTGAAATTGGTGAAAATAGTAGTTCTCTCTGGGTTGCCTCTAAGTGGTAAAACGACTAATGCTAAAGTAATTGGGCCAAAATATAGTATGCCCTTGTATGAAACTGGTACTGAAGTTCTAGAAGAAGTGACGAGTAGAGGTTTTGATTTTACACCTGAAAATATTAAGAAGGTTACTGATGAATGTAAGAAGATTTCAGATAGCTTTTTTACAGAAAGGTTGATGAAAAAAATAGACACACTTCCAAGTGAAGTCCCAGGTGTTTTTATCTCAGGAATAAGAGCGGTTTCAGAGGTTGAAATATTAAGAAAACATTATGGTGATGATAATGTCTTTGTAATTGCGTTTCATACTTCTATGAAAACTAGGTTCAAAAGGCTTGACAATCCAGATCGTATTGATGAAACAAAAGGTGCCAAAGCAAAAGAAGATGAGTTGCTAAGAAACTTCGACAATTTCTTGGCTAGAAATAAGAAAGAACTTGGATATGGCGTTGGAGATGTAATAGCTCTAGCCGAATATATGATGAGTACTGAAAATAGAATCTGGCCATATGTTACTTTAGATGAAAATCAGACAAGCTTTGAAACGATTATCAGAGAGATATTAAACCTTGATTAAACAATCAAGAGTGTCAATCTTTATTACTCTATTAGTTAAATCCAAAGCACTAAATGAATAACTTTATTTGATACGGTTCTAAAGAAAAGTTAGGTGTAAAGAATGGTTCATAATCCATTTGATGACGAAAATTCTAAAGACGATCCAAAGAAAGCAAAGTTAAGAACTCAAGCTCAACAGCAGTTTATCCAACAATTACAACAAAGACTTGCTAATCAGTCTAATCGAATTGAAGAACTGCAAGTAGAAATTTCAAAACTTACTCAAGTTATACAAAATAAAGATTTGGAAATACAAGAATATTCTAAGAGAGTAGAAGAAGAAAGAATGTTTTTCGAGCAAGATAAGAAAGCAAGAAGCGATCGAGAATATGAGCTACAAAAAACTGTCCAGCAGAAAGAATTGGAAATTAATACACTTCAAGAAAGTTCGCAACAATCAACTTTTAGTCCTCCAACCCCCCTTCATGAACCACCTAGCGAATCAAGTGTTTCAAATATTCCTGAGTTAGATTTAGGGCCTGTGAATAATTTTGTTGATACTTTAATGGCTTATTACAAAAAACCAACAGATGATGTCTTTGTTTCTTCACTAAGAGATTTAGCTATTCATTGTAGTGAAAGTGGAACACCAGATCAGCAAATCCTAGGACTTCTTCTCAAAGTAGAGATGCCTATGACAGAAGATGAGATAAAACAAAAGTTAAAAATTGAACCTCAAGATATTTCAAGAGCTTTTTTTAGGTTAATGCAAAAGAATTTCATTAAGAAGGTTGGAAGAGGTTTTGCTGTTATTTCTTCAGAATTTGCCGAAATGACAGATATATCAAAGAACTGGGGGGGTCTTACACCAGAGCAAGTATATGAAAATTTGATGTCAGTTGTCTATGTTGAATCTGATAAAGATGAGCTAATACAAGCTTTTACAAAAGCAAGAGATGCATTAATGGAAATGGGTGTCCTTGCAACCCAAAGAAGACATGAAATAAGTCAAATAATTGAAAAAATAAAACGACATCCTTTCACAAATAATGAACTAACTGAAACAATCAAATCATGGATTGAATTATAGGATTATTTTCATGCCAAATGGTCCTCTGAAAATAAATTTTGCTTCTTTCTCTTCAACTTGCATGATGAGATCTATTGGAAAACCACCAATTGTAGATTCTTTAGGAATTACAACTTTGATCTTCCCTTCATATAGTTTGACTTGTCTTCCGGGACTTGTATCATAAGTAGAAAATGGTGTTTTTCGGATTAAACCTATTCTTGGAGAGTAATATGGATTCTTAAGAAGTATAAAGGAGTAAACTTCCCCTTCTCTAATGAGAGTACCACTTTGGTAGATATAAAACCAATCTTGTAAAAAGATGTCTAACTCATCTTTAAGGACATATTCATGAGAGATTAATCTTTGTAATTCATTAATATTTGCTATACTAATTACTGGAAGTTCATATATTCCTAATTCCTGCAAATCTTCGATTCCTTGATAAATTTCCTCTGTACATCGCTCTTTTATCGCATAGTGAAGAACTACAAGCAATTCTAGAGTATCTTTTGAGAGAATTTGATCTTCAAGATTTAAAGCAAGATAATGTGACTGAAGGAGTATCAATAAGGCATGTTCAAATTGCTCCTTTTGCAGTAAAATATAACCAATCTGAATGAGTAAGGAAATTTCATCTTTTTCTTCAATTACTGCTTTTTTATCTATTAAACCACTTTCCATTATGGTTGATGCTAAAATAACGGCTCTGGTTAGACCTAGTAAATCTAAGCGACCTTGTTTTTCACACAAAAATAGGAATTTTTCAGAATAATATCCTTTCAATCTTTCGTGATTATCTGTGACTAGAAAATAAACCATTCTTAGGAATTGAAGATCCATAAAAATGTCTGAAACAAGAGCGGGAAAAATTGTAGAAATTTCAGTAATAATATTCAGATGACCATCTAATTTTTCAAAATCCAAAAGTGTAAACTCAACTACACTAAGTAAATAAAGTATTCTAGCTTTTAGCCGAATAGATAACTCTTCAATATAACTTTCCTTTTCTAGAAGTGCAATTCGAAGTTCCAAAGATTGATCAGATAGTTCAATATATGCTTCTTCAAGTTCTAACCTTAGAACTTCAAGATTCCCCTTTTCCATTTCTTCTATGTAATTTGGAAACTCAAATTCCAACTCATTCATTAATTCGATAAGATTATTCTCTTCTACTAAGGTATGATATTTCGAAGTCTCCCTTTCTGGAGATATTTGATTTGCAGCAGTAATGTTCTGTAGCACATTGATTGCATGTTCTTGGATTTTTTTAATTCTAGTTACAGGGTCAAACATTTGCCTTTTTTCAACAGAATGTCTAATCTCATCTGATAGAACAATGTCATGGAGTTTCTCTAGAACCTCATTATGAGCTTCATGAAAACAAGTGTTTCTTAGTAAGAATACAAATGAAGAGCTAATCAAAACAGGAACATTTAATGCCTCACATGTTTTTACAAGCTTTAAATCACTTGATACCACAACTGCATTAACTTGTTTTGCTGCTACTATATTTGATAAATCATTAATTTGGGGAGAAGAAAGTTCCTCTTTGTCTAAATTCTCTTTGTAATCTCTAACCTCTTTGATTGGGATTTTTATGACTTGAATAGGAGGCTTGATTCTTCTGCGGAGATACCAGCGAATTTCCTGCAGAATAAAATTTGTAACAAAAAGTTCAATTCCCATTTCTGTTATTATTTCTAGGAATAACGCAAATTCTGAAGGATTTGTTTCAAATCCACTGATAAAGAAATTAGTATCTAATACAAATTTATTATTTTGTACTTTATTTGTGGATATCATATCAGTTCCTTCTTTTGCGTTTCTTCTTAATAATTGAATAAGCAAGAATACAATAAAAAATTATCTGCTCAAAATGGAATGGATGAGGTGTTTCAGTTATACTCACAAACTCAGGTTTAGTGGTATTTTCTGATATGGATTCAATATAGTATTCAAAGAAGTAATTATTTCCTGAATCTAATTCAGGTGGATCATAATACGAGTGATAGAATTCTTGAAACTCAAGAGAAAATGATTGAAGTTGACCACTTTCGGTATATGCCAACCATCCGTTCATGTAGACATTTGTATCTTGAATAAATAATCTTGGAATAACAGTTTGGGTATTATTTGATTGGTAATCAAATGAAAACTCCCACAGGATGTGGTGAAGATCATCCCTTTTTTGATACTCAATGTGAAAATCTATTTCTCTAATGGTAAATAAGGAGCTTGTAACACCTGTGAGTGTAAATTGGAACCCGTGAAACACTTGATGCAGTTGTTCCCATAATTTTTCTGCTAGTATTGTCATTCCTAAATACTTATCCCATGTTGGTATGAGAATAGGCGGAATCTGTGCAACCCATGAACCGTGAACTGGCGTTGATGAGAAATAAGAATCGAGAAGTTTGTCATATACGTAAAGTGTTTTTTGAAAATTTAAGCCAGATCTGGAAAATAAATATTTTAGACCATATGTTTGATTTAATTGGTTAATCCAATGATCCCACTGCTCTAGTTGGTCTTTAGTAGAATTCCTTAATTGATAAATTTCATGTCTAGAAGAACTATTCGTAATAAAGAATCGCATCTGAGGAGAATCCAATGGGGAGAGAATCTCTTCAGAGCTTTCTAATGAGATTACCAGAACGCTACTTCTACCACCATGTATAAGATGAACAGAGAGGGCAGTTAATAGACCACTATACTTGTTCCAAGTTGCACGTATCGATATGGAAGTTTCTAGTTTTATATCTAATGAAATTGTAAATTCTTCATCACCTCTATTGTAAATATTGACTGAAAAAGATTCATCAAGAAGCAAAGAAGCGAATTCAGCTTCATATCTATCAAAATCTTCCCCAATAATTAGAGGTAAGAAATCAAAATAATTGGCATTTTTAATCATTGCTCCAAAATTTGGCCTAGTTATGTTAGTGAAGATTTTTGGTATAATTATAGCGGTTTCCTTGGGTAGTTCAGCATGTAGAATTTCTGAATCTACTGGTTCGAAATTAAAACCAATGAACTCTGCTATAAATTCACTTCCTGTGTTAATTTCAACAGTTAGAGGTTCCTCGATAACTAAATAACTCTCGATAGAATATACTGTTTCCTGAGTTTGTATGAATTTGTCAGATTCAATATAGTAGATGTCTCTAAATTCTGTAGACCTTTCCCTCAGTAAAACATTCAGTAATCCATTTGAGAATGATCCCTGTAAATCAAAACCTAACTCTTCAAACATATTATCTAGATTTTCACCTTGAGCAATCCTATAACTGATAAGATATCCTTTGTCCTCAAAGCCAATCTCTCGAAAATTTTCAGTATGTTCAGCTTCTATTTTTGAGACAGAAAGACTAAGTACTATGAAAACTAAAATAACTGATACCAATTTGTTATTTCTCATCTTTAGTACCTCTTCTCTTTTTCTTCTTTGTTTTCTCCCCTCTGAAAGTTATTACTATAGCTGGAGGAACAATAAATAACCTTGAGACAAAAACATCGATTAATATTCCTATTCCTAAGCCTA